>DWUY01000324.1 GCA_019120515.1 Candidatus Blautia avicola
ATGGTTCTCGCAATATGAAAGAACAAAGGGAGTCAGGTGGAGAAGAACGGCAGGAGGATGACGATGGGGGTCATATCGTTGCCAGAATTCTTGGTGGTGTTGAAGGGATTGAAAATCTTGTACCGATGAGGCGAACGATCAACCGAGGCGATTATAAGAAGATGGAAAATGAAATTTCCAAAGCGCTGCAGGAAGGAAAGGAGGTTACGCTGCATATAGATATTGAATATGACGGAGATTCCAGCCGTCCTTCCGAAATTTGTGCTGAATATACGATTGATGGGAAAAGAACAGTATGTGAATTTGATAATAACGAGAACTCTATAGAACTCCTTGACACAGTTAAAGACAAAATCAGCGATGAAGATTACAGTAGCCTAAAAGCAGAAATAGATGATATGAAAGAGGATGGTGTAGAGGCTTCTTTGACTTCAGTAAAGAGAGAATATGATGAGAATGATAATCCGACAAAGATAACGGTAGGGACACTCGATGAGTCAACAGGTAAGAAGACTTATAAAGTTTATGAGCCGAAACAGGAGGTGTGATTAATGAAACCAGAGACACTTATTTATGATCAAATCAGAAAAATAACTCCGGAAAAAAGCAGCAGGAATATATTTTTTGCAGCTATTACTCAGACAAGCTATGAAATATTCTTTTATTCCTATATAAATGGTGTAGCTGTGCAGTGCTATGAGCTTGCAGAACAAGGACTCATCGATGAAAATGATCTGGATAGAGTATTTGAGGCCATTGCATGGATAATACGTGATTCAAAGGTGTTTGATGCAGCTAAGATAAATATTGCAACGATCACCGTAGATAAATCAGGGATAAAGATGGAAGTGGAGTATGTAGATAAAAATGCCCGTATGTATAAGATAAAGAAGGAATGGGAGCAAAATAATATAGAATTTTCAAGTTGAACCTGTTGACAAACTAAAGAAAAATGGCTTTCTGTATGGTATACCTATTATATCAATTGCAGGAGGTCATTTTTATCATGGTTCATTCTTTCGTCCAATGTATCCTGGAACAGCCGCTATGAGGCAGTTGAGACGGTCCGGTAAATAAGGATATATAATGCACCAATGAATAGGAGCCGTGTGTAAGGGCACGGCTCCTATAATTATGTGAATATTAATTAGATCAGTTTTACCTATACAGAATAATCATACTGAAAAGCTTATTGCTCTTTCATGATCTCATTTCTGGACGAGCGGTACTGCTCCATCTTATGTGCGATCTCCAGCCGGTTTTTCCAGTTTTTTTCATAGTCGGCGGCAAAGTAACAGGAATAAAGGATGTCCAGCAGAAGATGAACGGACACATTTGTAGAGAAGTTTCCCACCTTGGAGTACAGACGTTCCCTGGTAGTGACATTGAGGGTATAATCCGCCAGAGGACGGACCGGATTGTCTCCCAGTCCGGTGAGAAGGATAATGGGGACCCCTTTGTCGTGGAGAACTTTGGCTTCATCCTGGATCCGGACAGGCGAACCGGAGTAGGTGACCATTATGGCGCAGTCTTCCACAGTGGCGGAAAGGACGGTGCAGAGCTGTTCTGCATTGTTGGATTCCAGGAGAACAGTCTTTCCCAGACGCTGCATGTTCCGCTTAAACAGCCAGGTGCAGTCCAGAGAGATGCTTACTGCCACAAGGTAGATATTTCTGGAGCGGAGCATACAGTCCACTGCTTTTTCCAGTACATCATAATCCAGCAGGGACATGGTATCTGCAATACTTTCCCGGTGGAGAGCCGCGATCTTATTGGCAACAGCGCTCTGGGAGTCTCCGGGAGAGAAGGGGCGGTTGGCGTCCACATTCTGAAAATGTTCTTCCAGGTATTCCCGTTCTTCCAGAAATGCTTCAAAAAAATCTGTCCATCCTTCATATCCCAGCCTCTGTCCGAGACGGACAAGGGTAGCGGGAGTGGTGTATGCTTCAGAAGCGATCCTTCGGGTGGATTTTCCTTTCAGCTTTCGGCCCTGGGCAAGAAGATAGTTTGCGGCTGTCTTCTCGGCAGAGGGCAGATCCATTTCTTCAATTCTCTGTGTCAGCAGCATGGCCGGCACCTGCCTTTCTCATAGTATATTTCCCATTATAGGGCATTTTGAACGAAGACACAAGGAATCTTCGGGGAAATTACAGGAATCTGATAGTATAAAGACCGCTTATCGTGGGATTGAAACAGTTGTTTCAGAAAAATACCGATAAAAATGACGAAAAATAAAACGATATTCCAGGATTAACTATACATATTGAATAAAAGGCCTGGGAGTGGTATAACCATTTCAGAACAACAAAAGAGCAGATGAAAAGAGCCGGGATGCCGGCGGGAAGGAGCAGAGTTATGTCGAAAGGATTGAGACCGGATTTTCTCTGGGGAGGCGCTACGGCAGCCAATCAGTTTGAGGGAGGATATCTGGAAGGAGGAAAAGGGCTTTCCATTGATGATGTATATAAGGGAGGAAGCGCCACAGTTCCCCGGGTGATCGACGATCATATTATCGAGGGGGATTACTATCCCAGCCATGTGGCAGTAGATTTTTATCACAGGTATAAAGAGGATATCGCGCTTCTGGCGGAGATGGGATTTAAGTGCTTCCGGATGAGTATCGCCTGGAGCCGGATCTTCCCGAGAGGGGATGAGGAAGAACCTAATGAGGAAGGGCTGAAGTTTTATGATAATGTGATCGATGAGCTGCTGAAATATAACATCGAACCCGTCGTTACTATCAGCCATTATGAAATGCCCCTCGCCCTGGTAAAGGAATACGGAAGCTGGAGAAACCGGAAGCTGGTGGAGTTTTTCCACCGTTACAGTAAGGTCCTGTTTCAGCGGTACAAGGGAAAGGTAAAATACTGGCTTACATTTAACGAGGTAAACTGTACCCTGGGCGTGGACCGTCCTTACCTTCAGGCAGGTATTGTTTACAGGAAAGATGAAAATATCCCGGATGTAAAGCTTCAGGTGACACACCATCTGCTGGTGGCCAGCGCCCTGGCAGTGAAAGAGTGCAGGCGTATCGATCCGGCGGCAAAGATCGGCTGTATGCTTCTGTATCCTACTACTTATGCGGACACCTGCGATCCTCTGGATCAGATAGCAGTCAGAAATGTTATGGCGCCTACTTATTATTACGGTGACGTATACGCCAGAGGAAGATATACCAATCTCTGTAAGGCTTATCAGGAATCTATCGGCGGACATTTTACCATGGAGCCGGGAGATGAGGAGCTTTTGAAGGAAGGGATCGTAGATTACATAGGATTCAGCTATTACAGTTCCAGAGTGGAAGGGGTCCATGTTACCGAGTATACCGGAGGAAATATGCAGCGGGGAGGAAAGAATCCTTATCTGAAAGTTACCCAGTGGGGCTGGCAGATCGACCCCATAGGACTTCGTATGGCTCTCAATAACCTGTATGACCGTTATCAGCTTCCCCTGTTTATTGTGGAAAACGGTATGGGAGCAGTGGATAAGGTCGAGGAAGACGGCTCTATTATTGACGATTACCGGATCGATTATCTTAAGGCACATATTGAGGCTATGAAAGACGCTGTGGAGATCGACCATGTGGATCTTATGGGATACACTCCCTGGGGCCCGATCGATCTGGTCAGCGCGGGAACCGGTGAGATGAAAAAGCGTTACGGATTCATCTATGTGGACAAAGACGACCAGGGTAACGGTACTCTGGAACGGCGGAAGAAGAAAAGCTTTGACTGGTATAAGAAGGTGATCGCCACGAATGGCGAAGATCTGGAAAACTGAGCCGTGAAGATCGGGAAACAGAAAGAAGAGAGGAAAGGAAGAGGAACATGGATGTAAAGAAACTGGCACAGGATCTGATCCCTCTGGTAGGGGGAAAAGACAATATCAAAGGCGTACTTCACTGTATGACCAGACTGCGTTTTCAGCTGGCAGATATGAGCAAAGCAAAAATCGCAGAGATAGAGGCTCTGGATGGGGTTATGGGCGTAAAAGAAGTGGGGGCTCAGACCCAGGTCATTATCGGGCCAAATGTGGCTGCGGTATACAAAGAGGTGATCAATATCGTGGGAGATTTAAAGGACCAGGCCGGCAAGGAAGAAGCAGAGACGGCAAAAGGAGAGGAAAAAGAGAAACAGAAACTCAGCGCCAAGCTCCTGGATATGATCTCCGGTATCTTTGCTCCGGTCATTCCTCTGATCACCGGAGCCGGTATGATCAAGGCGATCCTTGTGATCATGGTGGCTCTGGGACTTTCTGATGAGTCATCAGAATATTATATCCTGAATTTTATCGCGGACTCCGGATTTTATTTCTTCCCGGTAGTGCTGGCATTCTCTTCAGCACAGAAGTTTGGCTGCAACCCTTATCTGGCGGCTATGATCGGCGGCGTTTTGATCCATCCCAACTGGAACGCTCTGGTTTCGGCAGGAGAGGCGGTCCGCTTTTTCGGGATTCCTGTAAGGCTGTTTTCCTACGGCTCTTCCATTTTGCCTATTATCCTGACCGTATGGTTTATGTCTTATGTGGAACGCTTTGCGGAGAAGGTATCTCCAAATATGGTAAAGGCTATCCTGAAGCCTCTGATCACCATGGCGGTTACTTCTCTGGTATCTCTGATCGTGCTGGCGCCTCTTGGCTCCTATATCGGAAGTATCCTTTCCGGCGGCATCGCATTCCTGGATCAGAATGTGCCGGTACTTGTGCCGACGATCGTAGGCGCTGTACAGCCTCTTCTGGTTTTCTTTGGCATGCACCTTGCTATTTTCCCGCCTCTGCAGACTATCCAGCTTGCGGAGATGGGGTATGAGACCGTATGCGGACCAGGATTTTTGGCAGCGATCCTGGCCTGCGCGGGAGCTACCCTGGGCTTTGCCCTTCGCAGTAAAGATAAAAATGTAAAAGAACTGGGATTTTCTACAGGATTCACCGCGCTTTGCGGCGTTACAGAGCCTGCGGTATATGGTATTATCGTAAAATACAAACAGATCATCCCGGCGGTAGTTCTGGGCGGCGTTTCAGGAGGACTCTTTGCGGGAATCTTCCATTTAAAACGGTATGCCATCGCTACTCCCGGAATACCGGCTCTTCCTACCTTTGTGGGAGAAGATCCTAATAATATTTTCATCGCTATCGGAACTGTGTGTATCGCATTTTTTGTATCCGCTACAGCGGCTTTCTTCCTGGGAGCAGAGAAGAAACCTGCAAAAGCCGCTGCCGGAGCCGACGGACAGGGCATGGAGACCGAAAGTGAGACACAGGTCAACCTTCCGGCAGCAGAACCCAATACTTTATATGCCCCTCTGGAAGGAGAAGTGGTTCCTCTTGAACAGGTTCCTGATGAGACCTTTGCCTCCGGAGTCCTGGGGCAGGGATTCGCTGTCAAACCATCAAAACCCTGTGTATATGCGCCTTTTGACGGTACAGTGATCCAGATCATGGATTCCAAACATGCAGTAGGGCTTCAGTCAAAGGACGGTATGGAAGTCCTGATCCATGTGGGAATTGATACTGTGGATATGAATGGAGAAGGCTTTGAGCTGAAATGTAAAGAAGGAGATGAAGTAAAACGGGGACAGCTTCTGCTCAGCTTTGACCCGGAAGCAATCCGCAGGGCAGGCCATCCGGATATTACGGTAGTGGCTGTCACTAACAGTTTTGATTACGCTTCTGTCAATGTGGAAAAGACAGGGCCGGCAGAGGCTATGGATAAGATCCTTACAGTGAAAAATAGTTGAAGAAGTATATAAATACTTTGCAGGAACAGCAAGGGCCGGAACATGAAACAGGGATAAGTTTAGTGTTCCGACCCTTATTTGTCTGAACCTCCTGTACATTTCCACCTTGCCGGCCTATAATGGATTTACAGGATTCCTCTTATGGATAAAGCTTTTCGGAGGGAAGGCTTTGCAGTACAGGAGGAATAAAAGATTAATGAGCAAACCGTTTAAAGACCTGACAATTAAAGATGCGTTTATGTTTGCCGCAGTAATGGTGAACCCGGATAAATGCGGACCGTTTCTGGAAATGGTGCTGGATATGGACGCTCTGCTGACCGGGAAATGGAGGCGCAGTATATGATGTTGGAAGAAATGCTCAAAGATGAGCGGGAAGCTGGCAGGAATGAGGGCCTGAAAATCGGACGTCTGGAAGGCGAAGAGCATGAAGAGCGGGCCATGGAGCTGGTAAGTGTATTAATGAATCAGGAAAGGTATGAGGATTTAAAACGTTGCCTTGAGGACAGAGCATTCAGGGAAGAACTTTTGGAACAATTGGGAATAAAAGGGAAAGAAAAACGGGGGTCGTATACAGAAGATAAATAAGGATATACAATGCACTAATGAACAGGAGCTGTGTCCCGGTAAAGGCGTGGCTCCTGAAATCATATGAAAGATATGGATAAAGAAAAATATAAATTTAAATATTTTGAGGTGCCGCATATTTGCAGCACCTCTTTTCTGTACCTTAAAATGCAATTCAGACAGGCTCTCTGTCAATGGTCTTTCGGGTGAGATCCCTGACCCATTTGTTTTTCCTGTAATGGTGCAGTACCCAGGGAATCTTGCCTACCTCGTCCAGACAGGTGCAGGCGTATACCACCAGGACCGGCCAGTGCAGCAGGAAAGTCCCTGCAGCAGCCAGAGGTACTGCCATGCACCACATGGTTACACCAAGGCTGTACATATCAAACATGGTATCTCCCCCTGCGGCAAAGATTCCGTTGATGATAATGGAATTTACTGCCCGTCCGATCATATAGAAAGCCATGATCAGCATCATTCCAAGAAGATATTTCTGGGCTCCGGGAGTCAGTTTTACAAAACTCATGATCACCGGGGTCAGCACCAGCATGATAGCTGTGGAGAGACCTCCTGTGAGAAAGGCCAGTTTCACCAGCCGGTCTCCGTAGAGTTTTCCCTTCTTCAGATCTCCGGCTCCCAGCTCATTTCCGACCAGAATGCCCCCACCGCTGGCCAGTCCGTTGCACAGGCAGCATACCAGGTCTCTTACTACGGCAGCTACAGAGTTTGCCGCTGTAGCGTCTGTTCCCAGATGGCCCATAAATGCCGAGTAGGAGGTAAATCCGATGCCCCAGGCCAGGGAAGCCCCCAGGATAGGCAGGGAATAACGGAAGAAATCCTTTTCC
>DWUY01000034.1 GCA_019120515.1 Candidatus Blautia avicola
TTTAACGACAAAATATACGGGGATAAGGAAAGAAAAAACGGACAGAATAAAAACAGAAATTCAGGTTCAGAAAGGATCGGCTGATATGTCCACAAAAAAAGATTCCACTTACTATATTGACCATAAAGGCGCCGGCATTAAACTGGGCGCCCTGCTATTTGATTTTCTCAGTTCCTGTGACAGTTCCTTTCGGGAACTTGTATTCATCTGTATTGGAAGCGACAGGATCACAGGAGACAGCCTTGGCCCGCTGGTAGGCCATAGTCTTTCTAAACACGGGCTTTCTTTTGCATATGTTTACGGAACTTTATCCCGTCCTGTCCATGCATTAAATCTTAATGAAACCATACAGGAAATAAAGCTGCGTCATCCCGACAGCCTTCTGATCGCCATAGATGCCTCCCTGGGCACCAGAAAACATACCGGGTACCTGACTATCTCCAGAGGTTCTCTGGAACCGGGCCTTGGTGTACACAAAAAGCTTCCTCCTGTAGGAGATATCGCGATTACAGGAATTGTAAATTCTGCAGGGAATTTCGATCATTTCACCCTTCAGACCACTCGGCTCTCCACTGTTGTACGCATGGCCGATGCCATTGTTCTCGGGATTCTTATGGCCTACCGCCGCTATTTCTATGGCTTCAACCGCAACTTCGGACGGCCTCTTCTGTAATAATCCTTTTTTTGACGCCGAAGATATATTTCCGGATATCTTTTATACAAAAAGGATGCCTGGATATTTAACCTATCCCGGAACAAACCTCCGGATCCGCCGGTTAAATACAGGCACCCTTTCTATGATTTTCTTATGTTACCGTTATTTACACGAAAGCTTTTACTTTTTCATAAATGCCCTCTGCGTCGATCCCGTACTTAGCCAGAAGCTGTACAGCCGGACCTGACTCGCCGAATACGTCATTGATACCAATGCGGAGCATCTTGGTAGGCGCTTTTTCAGAGAGGACCTCTGCTACTGCGCCGCCCAGGCCGCCGATAACAGAATGCTCTTCTACAGTAACGACCTTGCCTGTCTCCTGGGCAGCCTTGATTACCAATTCCTCATCCAGAGGTTTAATGGTATGGATATTGATCACCTTGGCCTCAACGCCCTCAGCAGCCAGTTTTTCTGCTGCGCCCAGAGCTTCATTTACACATAATCCTGTAGCGAAGATGGTAACATCTTTGCCTTCTCTCAGGACGATTCCTTTACCGATCTCAAATTTGTAATCCGGTCTGTCGTTGATCACCGGCACTGCAAGTCTTCCAAAACGCAGATATACCGGTCCCTGATGATGATAAGCGGCTTCTACTGCTGCTTTTGCTTCAATATCATCAGAAGGATTCAGGATCACCATACCTGGAATCGTACGCATTAAAGCAATATCTTCGTTGCACTGATGGGTTGCTCCGTCCTCACCTACGGAAATTCCCGCATGAGTAGCTCCGATCTTCACATTCAAGTGAGGATAACCAATGGAGTTGCGGACCTGCTCGTAAGCGCGTCCTGCTGCAAACATAGCAAAAGTACTTGCAAAAGGAACTTTGCCTACTGTAGAAAGTCCCGCTGCGATACCCATCATATTAGACTCTGCGATACCGCAGTCGATATGACGTTCCGGAAAAGCCTTCTTAAAGGTACCGGTTTTAGTAGCACCTGCCAGGTCCGCGTCCAGAACTACCAGATTTTCATATTTTTTACCCAGTTCTACCAGGGCGTTTCCATAACTCTCTCTTGTAGCGATCTTCTTTACTTCTGACATAATGCTTCACCTGCCTTTTCCAAATCTGCCATTGCGATTTCATACTGTTCATCATTTGGAGCTTTTCCGTGCCAATCCACAGAATTCTCCATATAAGAAACGCCTTTTCCTTTTACAGTCTTCATAATGATGGCTGTAGGCATTCCTTTTACTGTCTTTGCCTCGTCAAAAGCTGCTTTTAACTGATCAAAATCATTTCCGTCTGCCACATTGATTACATGGAAATTAAAAGCTTCAAATTTTTTGTCAATAGGGTATGGAGAACATACATCCTCGATCTTTCCGTCGATCTGGAGCCCGTTATTATCTACGATCACAACCAGGTTGTCCAGCTTTCTGTGTCCGGCAAACATAGAAGCCTCCCAGACCTGTCCTTCCTCAATCTCTCCATCGCCTAAAAGTGTATATACTCTGTAGGAATCGCCGTCCATTTTTGCACCTAAAGCCATTCCCACTGCTGCGGAAATTCCCTGTCCCAGAGAACCGCTGGACATATCTACACCAGGAATATGTTTCATATCTGGATGTCCCTGAAGATAAGATCCCAGATGGCGGAGGGTCTTCAGATCCTCTACCGGGAAATAGCCTCTGTACGCCAAAGTAGAATATAACCCGGGGGCTGTATGACCCTTAGAAAGAACGAAACGGTCCCTGTCCGGTTTCTTTGGATCCTTGGGATCGATATTCATCTCTTCAAAATATAAGTACGTAAATAAGTCTGCTGCGGATAAAGATCCGCCGGGATGTCCCGCTTTTGCAGAATGTACGGCTGTCA
>DWUY01000035.1 GCA_019120515.1 Candidatus Blautia avicola
AGCGTGTACCTCTTTGCAGATACGATTGAGAACAATATCAAGTTTGGCTGCCCGGACGCCACCCATGAGCAGGTGGTTGAGGCGGCGAAAAAGGCTTGCTGCCATGACTTTATTTCCGCTCTGCCGGAGGGGTATGACACTGTGATTGGCGAGGGCGGCGGCACTTTGTCCGGCGGTGAGAAACAGCGTATTTCCATCGCCCGCGCCATGCTGAAAAATGCGCCCATCATCATTTTGGACGAGGCAACAAGCAGCGTTGACCCAGAGAATGAGGATGAATTGCAGCGGGCTATTGAGGCGTTGACCCACGACAAGACCATCATCATGATTGCCCACCGGCTGAAAACTGTTCGGAACGCCGACCAAATCCTTGTGTTAGACAATACCCATATTGTCCAGAGCGGCACTCATGCAGAGCTGATCCAGCAGAAAGGCCTGTATGCTGACTTTGTATCGGCCAGACAGGAGGCCATAGGCTGGAAATTGGCTCAGTAAAGGAGGTTCAGATGAAACTTCATGCGTCCGGGGAGGACTATCTAGAAGCAATCTTTGTTATTTATAGAGAAAAAGGCATGGTACGCTCTGTAGATGTAGCTCGCTACATGGAGGTGTCAAAGCCAAGTGTATGTGTTGCGGTTAATACGTTGAAAGAGGGTGGGTTTTTGATAATGGACGAAGATCATTTTTTACATTTGACTGAGGCAGGAAAAGCAGTAGCTGAAAAAATTTATGAGAGACATCGATTTTTTGCCAAAGAATTAATTGAGGCTGGCGTTGATCCAAAGCAGGCAGAAATAGATGCCTGCAAAATGGAACATGTTATCAGTGATCAGAGCTTTCAGAAATTAAAAGAACGGAAAGACAAAAGAGAATTACGATATGGAACCATTCTGTGAGGTGCAGGTAAAAGACTGCCCGAAATGTGGGAGAAAGTTCGGATGACTTACCGGGTTTGCTACAAGATATAGTCAGGGTTGTTTCATGAAAGATTTTTAAAAGTATAAGAAGATTGGATTTTATCGGGGGTTATACGTGTTATACAAATACACGTATAACTCTCGACTTTTTATTCCTGTAGAGGTACAATGTCTATATAGTATAGGTATACTCCACCTATACGGAAAGGAGGACATTATGCCAGTAACTGAGAAAAAGTATCCGGATTGGGTTCAGAAGTATCGGACAAAGGGAACTACTGTGAAGAAAAAAGGAGATTCGTATTATCTCTATAAAAGGACATCCCGACGTGTGAAAGGGAAAAAGTATCCGCAGCCAGTCGATACATATATCGGCGTGATTACTCCGGAAGGAGTCATACAAAGTAATAAAAGAAAAATATCTTTAACAGACGCAGAAGTATGGGAATACGGATTTTCTAAAGCCGTCTGGGAGTTGTGCCCGGATGGTTGGAAAAAACCATTGGGGGATGATTGGAAGGATGTACTTGCCATCATTCTTTTAAAACAGTCTCCGACCTCTTATATCCAGAAAACACGGATGATAAAAAAGGAATCGGATTTCCATTATCAGTTTGCAGCCCAGATATCCTCACTTTCCCGTAGGATCCATAAAAAATGGGGCATTGGATTGGAAGAATTACATCAGTTAGAGACAATCTATTTAGTGTGCCTGGATAAAACGGAAATCATTTCGAAAGTGAGTGAGGAGCAGCGGAAACTTCTGGAGAAAATACAAGTGGTGCTGGAAATGTGCTGAAAGAACATTTGTGACAGAAAAGCTGATCCATTATTTCAGGCAGATTCCGGATTACCGGTGCGACAGAGAGAAAAAACACGACCTTGCAGAAATGCTGGTATGTGTCACTCTCGGAGTCCTTTGTGGCAGGACGACGATCCGCAGGAGCCTTAAATGGTGTAGAAACCATCTGGAAGAGCTGCGGAAACATATGAAATTGAACTACGGGATCGCCTCGCCTTCCACCATTACCCGGATGCTGTCTGGGATTGATGAGGAATTAGCCTTGTATGCTTTTATGGAATGGATCGGTGAGATCGTGGACTCGAAGAATACCCATCTCGCTATTGATGGGAAAGCATTACGTGGTGCAGCGGAAAAGACGAAAAGCGGGACAGCACCGATGCTGTTGAATGTAGTGGAAACGGTCCGGGGATTGATACTTGCACAGCTTCCGGTCGCTTCAAAGACGAATGAGATCACGGTGATTCCGGAATTATTGAAACTTCTGGATATCAGAGGGAGCGTTATAACGATTGATGCGATTGGGACACAGACAGCAATCATGGAACAGATACATGAACAGGAAGGGCATTTTGTATTTACAGTAAAGAAAAATCAGCCAGACGCTTATGAGGAGATCCATACGTTCCTGGATAAACTGGAAGAAGAAGCGGAGAAAAAAGGAAAAAGTGAAACTCCAGATCCTGTTATGCAGGATTATCTTGGGAAATATGAAGAGATCAATCAGATGGAAAAAAATCGGGACAGAAATGAGTACAGGACTTGCCAGATATGTAATAATGCATCAAATCTGACGAAAAAACAAAAAGAATGGACACACGTCCAGAGCATTGGGCGGATCAAGCAGGTGAGGATTCCTGTTGAAAAAGACAGCCAGGGGAATGATATCACTCCGACAAAAGAAGAGTTTTTGAAAAAAGGCTCAAGAAGAGTCCCAGTTCCTTCTGCTGAAGAGGAAATTGGAAAAGACATCCAGTGTACGGCACTGATCTCAGACCTTATCCTCACGGCAGAGGAACTGGGAAGCATAAAAAGAATGCACTGGTCAATAGAGAACCGGCTCCATCATGTACTGGACGACACATTCAGGGAAGATCGCTCGCCAGCCAAAAAGTCCCGAAACAATCTGTCGCTCATCAGAAAATTTGCATACAACATCCTGCGCCTGGCAATGTACGAGACAGGTCTGACAAATATAATGACAGAAATGATGGACTGCTTTTGTGACAATGCCACCTTGCGAGAACAGTATGTATTTCAAGGCATAGCCAGTCTGTATTGACTACATATAGAGAATACCTCTGAAAAAAAGTCTTGTAAAGAGATAGAGAGATAGTTTGCGTTTTTTTACGTGATCAGCTTACCAGAAACGATATGGGGATGTAATAATAAGATTATAAAAGGTAGTGCTGCTCATGAATAGTTCATGAAACAACCCTGAGATATAGTAGCGAAGTGTTGACACATACTATATCCTGTGTTAATGTATAGTTGAATATAATTTTATGCTCTTAGAATTAGAATCTATGAGTAAATGAATTTCCTTCCAGATCCACTCTGGAAGCACATTTTTAAGAAGCAGTGGCAGCTTCTATCAAACTGAATAGAAATAAAATTATGGCATTTAGAATGAAAGATTCTAAGTGCCTTTTTTTATTCAGAAAAAAGGAAAAGGAGGATTGAAAATTGCCATAGTATCAGAAACGCTAGAGAAAAGAAATGGAGGATGATGGAATGAATCAGCAGTATTTGAAAGGAATCAGCAGCATTATGGGATCAGGAGAGAGTGTGATCTTCCCGGCAACAGAAGGAAATATTATCAGTTTTCTTAAAATGAACCAGATGGCAGAACGCTCAGAAATCAGGACACTAGATGGAAAGAAATTTCTGACAGCGTTAAAAGATGCAGTGATTGACATCTGCCCGGATAAAGCATTTTTGGAAGATAAAATCCGGCCGCTTTTAGGACGGGTAAAAAAAGGTATGGAAAAGGTCCCGAAACTTCAGGTGATCGAAGAAAATGTGCTGGACAAGTATGAACCTCCTATGCCGGACTGGAACTGTCTGTACTGGGAGGGAGTCAGCGACGAGGAGTATGAAGAACTCAGAACCATGAAGAAACCAGTAATGCTTGAGTATGAAGCTTTTGGCAGAAAATATCCGATCCAGCTGAAAGTGACCAGCTATCTGAATAACGGAAATCTTGCAATCCAGATGTATGACTGGATCGAAGGATATCCAGAGCCTTGGGCTATGCTTACCGTCAATCTTTGGGACGTGTGTGAAAAAGATTGTGCCTATGTGGATACCAACAATAATGGGAAAAAGATTCTTGATTGGATCAAAAAAAATAATCTTGGAAGAGTTACCGGGAGAGAAAGATGCAGCGGATATT
>DWUY01000325.1 GCA_019120515.1 Candidatus Blautia avicola
GTGCCGTCACAGTCATAATCATAGACTGTTTCATTTTGTGGTACTACTCCCAGAAGATGGAGGCCCTGTTTTTCAATCTCATCTCTGGTACCTTCATTGAGCTCACCATTGGGAGCCCGGTTTACAATCAGGCCTACCTGTTTCGGATGCATATCGCATTCTTTAATCAGCTGGGCAATCCTGCCCGCAGCCTGTACTCCTCTCCTGGAACAGTCACTGACAAGAATGGCTGTTTCCATATTCGGGAGCACACCTCTGCTGATATGTTCCATACCAGCCTCATTATCCACAATAATATAGGGGTAATTCTTTTCCAGCCTCTGGATCTGTGCCTGAAGAAGTCCATTGACAAAGCAGTAACAGCCTTTGCCCTGGGTACGCCCCATAACAAGCAGATCGAAATTATCAGATTCCACAAGAGCATCATCAAATTTAAACTCCATATAATCCGCTTTTGACACTCCTGAGGGAATAGGGTTTTTCGCAGCCATTTCAGCTCCCGCGACTTCTTCTCTGATTTCTCCCAGTGTGGTCTCTACTTTCACACCCAGGACCTCATTCAGATTGGAATTCGCATCTGCATCCACAGCGAGGATCGGGCCCTTCCCTTTTTCTCCCAGATACTGTATGATCAGTCCCGTTAACGTTGTCTTACCTACGCCGCCTTTACCTGCGACCGCAATTACATGTGCCATATATCAGGCGCCTCCTGAACTTATTTTTTAAACAAGGGTCCGAAGTCCGGATCTCTCAATGATCTCCGATACATCTTTCCACTTATTCAACGCATAGAGATGAATACCATTTACGCCTAAGGCCCGGTACTCGTCAATCTGTCTGATGGTATACTCGATACCTTCTTCTTTAAACTCTTTTACCTTTTTATCATAGAACATATCAAAAGGTTTGCCGTCCGCATCCTTGGGATTAAAAGGATTTGGGAACAGCCAGTGTCTGGAGATCATCCTGGACAGTTCCCTGTCCATCACACAGCCATTCCGGGACAGCGCCATGTTGATCGTGGCAGCCTGATCCAGGATCGGCATAATACCCACATCTACCGGCATAGTCACGCCTGCTTTACGGATAGCGTCCAGCCAGCGTTTAAACTGTTCCATATCCCAGCAAAGCTGAGTCATGATGTAGTCGGCTCCATTATCCTGTTTCTGCCTCAAAACGGAAATATCCGCTTCCAGACTGCGGCATGCGATATGTCCTTCCGGAGAACCCGCTACAGCGATCTCGAATTTATCCCCGTACTGATCTTTCACAAATTTTACAAGATCCGTGGCATAATCGAAATCTCCGCAGGTAGTAGTCTCGCCCAGAGGAAGATCGCCGCGAAGAGCAAGCATATGATCCACGCCTTCTGCAAGATACTGATCCAGCTGCTCTTTGATACCTTCCTTTGTGTTACGGATAACCGTGAAGTGAGTTACAGGAATAGGTCCAGCCTTTTTGATCATCTGGCATACTTCCCTGTTCGCTCCCACATTTCCGCCGCCGGCGCCATAGGTACAGGAAATATATTCCGGTTTGTATTTGCACAAATGTTCAATCGTACCCGGCAGGTTTTCCATACCCTTCTCAGTCTTCGGCGGAAAAAGCTCAAAGGAAAGGAGCATTTTCTCCTTCATAGCCTCTGCTAGTTTCATTGGTCTTTACCTCCGCATATTGTGTTTTATTTTAAGGGGTTTCCCCATTAAAACCTTTGGTTTATTCACAGTCCAGCTTCACAATGCTGTTGGCCAGGTCAACCATTAAAATCCTGCCCACGATGGTTTTGGTTTCTCCCATGATATCCCGAAGGATCACCTTGTCTCCATCTACATCGATACGGCTGACCATTTTAAGAATTACGGTATTGTCACTTTCTTTTTGAACAGTTGCAAGACACATGATCTACGCCTCCTTTAAATGTTCTTTTACCAGTGTCAAAGCCAGTCCAAGACGCATATTTCCTTTCTGGAAATCCGCTACGCCTTCTTTGATCGTTTTCGCGGCGTCTTCCATCCCCAGCTTCTGGAGATTTTCCGCCATCTGATCTAACTCCTGGGCATGATGTTCATTATGTGAAAGCATATAGTTTAAGAGAGCCACAACTTCCTGAGAACAGTTCTCCTGGCAGTTATCGCTGCAGCTTCCGCAATGTTCATGCTGATGAGCCTCTCCTCCATGAGGAATCACATTACCATTTTCATCTTTAATTAAATGCATTTTCCCATCCTTTCTAAACCCTTTTCATATTTGGGCACAGTGAATGACAATAATTTATCAATTAGCTTCATTATACATGGTTTCCTTTCTTTTATCAACCCATTTTATGTATTTTTCTAAGTGCTTTGCACCCTGCTTTTTCCCCTGTTTTTCATGTTTGTAATTTATGTAAAATCCGGTCTTTTCCCGGATCTTTTCTTTGTGGATTTTTAACTGCCTGTGCGCGTCGCTAAAGATATTATGAATTTTAATAAATATGTCTAACAATATTCACATTTTCATGCTATACTAACAAGGATTGTAAAAAGGAGGTTTCGTATATGTCTTTTGGCGAACATGTGATCCATTTAAATGACGGAAGAGAAATGCCAGTACTGGGCCTTGGCGTCTATAAGGCTACAGAGGACGAAGAACTGAAACAGGCTATATCCAGTGCCGTTTCCTGGGGCTACCGCCTGATCGATACAGCTTCTTTCTACAAAAACGAAGAAGGAGTCGGTAAAGGAATACAGGCTCTTGATATACCGAGAGAAGATTTATTTGTCACTACTAAAATCTGGAATACCGCGCAGAGGATTGGAGATATAGAAGACAGTTTTAACAGGAGTCTGGAACGTCTGGGATTGGATTATGTAGATCTGTATCTGATCCACTGGCCTGTGCCGGGCTGCTTTGGAAATACCTGGAAGGCCATGGAAAAGCTTCGGGAACAGGGGAAGGTAAGATCCATCGGCGTCTCCAATTTCAGTATACAGGATCTGGAACTTTTAAAGACGGTATCTGATGTGGTTCCCGCTGTAAACCAGGTTGAATTTCATCCCCTCTTTAATCATCCGGATCTGAAAGCTTACTGCCAGGAAAACGGCATTGCCCTTCAGGCCTACGCGCCTCTGGCCAGAGGCGCGTATCTGAAAAGTCCCCTGATGATCGAGATCGGCAAAAATCATCAGAAAAGCCCAGCTCAGGTTGGTCTGCGCTGGCTTATCCAGCAGGGGATCGCCGTGATCCCTAAATCAGTCCATGAAAAACGTCTGGAAGAAAACAGCCAGATCTTTGATTTTGTCCTTACGGATGAAGAAATGGCTGCAATTACCGCCATGGACGTCCAGCATCGGGTGGCGGGAATCCCCGAGGATATGCTTCCCTATATAGTATAGTAAAGAATTCTTTTATATCCGCAGAGCAGACCGCAGATATAAAATAGTTTTTTCGCTGTACATACCCTGTATTTTCAAAAGAGGTCTTTTCTCAAAGAAGACATCCTTTCGGATCGGTTCTTCTCTGAGAAAAGACCTCTTTTTCTTTATGACGGCGCTCATCTTTTATGACCTGCCGCCAATGATATTTACTTACTCCCAGGAAACTTCCCAGGATTCAATCTTCTTATCTCTGAGCATGAGATCCTGTACAGCAAGTCCCGGTTCTTTTCCTTCAAAAAGCACCTGGTTCACCTGCTGGATGATCGGTGTATCCACCTGGTATTTCTGAGAAAGTTCCCAGCCTGCCTTTGCCGAATAAACGCCTTCTACTACCATCTTCACTTCTTTCATGGCTTCTTCCATAGTCTTTCCCTGACCTAAAAGAATTCCTGCTCTCCGGTTCCGGCTGTGCTTGCTGGCGCAGGTAACGATCAGATCTCCGATACCGGACAATCCGTAAAAAGTCTCTGCTCTGGCTCCCATGGCGATCCCCAGCCGGGTGATCTCCGTAATCCCTCGGGTGATCAGAGCCGCTTTGGTATTATCCCCGTATCCCAGTCCGTCTGCCGCTCCTGCCGCCAGAGCGATCACATTTTTCAGCGCGCCTCCCAGTTCGATCCCTAATACATCCGGGCTGATATAGGCCCGGAATACCGGACTCATAAAAATATTCTGGATATATTCCGCCGTCTTCCTGTCTCTGGCGCCTGCCACACAGGTAGTGGGAAGTCCCCGGCTTACCTCTTCTGCATGACTGGGGCCGGAAAGCACACATGGAACAGACTCAGGGATCTCTTCTTCAATGATGTCTGTAAGGGTCATCAAAGTACCTTCTTCAATACCTTTCGATACATTTACGATCAACTGCCCATACCGGATATAGGGCTTGATCTTTCTGGCGGTCTGCCGCACAGCCACAGAGGGAACCGCCATAATAAGTATATCTTTCCCGACCAGCGTTTTTTCCAGATCACCGGTGATCTCCAGCGCCTCAGGAAGCCGGACGCCGGGAAGTTTTTCCTTATGTTCCCTGGTCCTGGCCAGTTCTCTGGCCTGTTCCTCTCTGTGTGACCAGAGTATGGTATTATGTCCGTTATTTACCAGAAGGATCCCCAGGGCGGTGCCCCAGCTTCCCGCACCGATAATTCCTATATTTGCCATATCTGTTACCTCTTTTTGCTAAGAAAAATCTTATTTTCATTGCCATGAAGAAGCCGGCCGATGTTCTGTCTGTGTCTCCAGTAAGCCAGGACCATCAGAAGAAAAGCCACTACATACATTTCATAAAGCACCGGCTGGGCGCATGGATACATCCCTGTCTGTCCAAAGATCACCAGAAGGACTACAAAACACAGATATCCGGCCAGAGAACAAAGGGATACATAGTGGGTGGCGAAAAACAAAAGGAAGAACACCACGGCACAGATCAGAAAGATCCTCCAGTCAAAAGCCAGCAGCAGTCCAACAGAAGCGGCGATCCCCTTGCCTCCCTTAAATTTCAGATAAAAAGGAAAATTATGGCCAAGGATACATCCGGCTCCTGCATAAAGTTCCAAAAGACGTATATCGTCTCCAAAACTTCCGCCGAAGATCAGCCTTGCAATGAGCATGGCCAGTACACATTTCAGGATATCTCCCAGAAGCGTCAGGGCTCCCGCCTTTTTCCCCATGGTCCGGAAGGCATTGGTCGTTCCCGCATTCCCGCTGCCGTGTTCCCGGATATCGATTCCCTGTTTTCTTCCATAAATGTAGGACGTCTGGAATAATCCCAGCACATACCCTATCGCCAGACATACAATGCGCTCCAGCATATTTTATTCCCCCTCTTTTCTCTCTCTGATGATGAATTTCAGAGAAGTTCCTTTAAATCCAAAGGCTTCCCGCACTTTATTCTCCAGATATCTGGTATAGGAAAAGTGCATCAGCTCTTTGCTGTTCACAAAGATCACAAAGGTCGGAGGTTTCACAGAAACCTGTGTGGCATAGAAGATCTTCAGTCTTTTTCCTTTATCGGAAGGAGGCTGCTGCATGGCTACCGCCTCTGTGATGATCTCATTAAGGACCCCGGTCTGAATTCGCAGAGTCTGATTTTCCAGGACCATATCAATGGTCTCAAAAAGCCTGGGGATCCTCTGTCCCGTCTTTGCGGAAATAAACATGATCTCCGCATAAGGCATAAAAGAAAGGACCTCTCTTACTTTGTTAGTAAACTTATAGATGGTCTTGTCATCTTTCTCGATAGCATCCCATTTGTTCACAGCGATGACAATACCTTTGCCTCTGTCGTGAGCGATCCCCGCGATCTTGGCATCCTGTTCTGTAACGCCTTCCTCCGCGTCGATCATCAGCACTACAACATCGGCCCGTTCCACAGCAGTTACCGTACGGATAATACTGTATCTTTCCAGCGCTTCTTTGATCTTATTCTTTCTGCGCAGTCCGGCTGTGTCGATAAAGATATATTCCCTGCCCTGATACGTTACTTTCGTATCGATAGCATCTCTGGTAGTCCCGGCAATATCGGAAACGATAACTCTGTCTTCTCCCAGAAGTTTGTTGATCAGGGAAGACTTGCCTACATTGGGCTTCCCCACTACGGCGATCCGTGGGATCTCGCTTTCCGCTTCTTCCTGGGGAATATCTTTAAAGTGTTCTGTCACTTTTTCCAGCATGTCCCCCAGCCCCAGCATAGAAGCCGCAGAGATAGGCACCGGCTCTCCGATCCCCAGATTATAAAATTCATAAGTGTCCATCATAAATTTCTGGAAACTGTCTACCTTATTTACCACCAGCACTACCGGCTTGCGGCTTCTGCGGAGCATATCCGCCACCTTGCCGTCAGCGTCTACCAGCCCCTGACGGACGTCCGTCATAAAAATGATCACATCTGCGGTATCAATAGCGATCTGGGCCTGTTCCCGCATCTGTGCCAGGATAATATCTTTACTCTCCGGCTCAATACCTCCGGTATCGATCAGGGTAAAGGATTTATCCAGCCAGGTAACGTCTGCATAGATCCTGTCTCTGGTAACCCCCGGGGTATCCTTTACAATAGAAATCTTTTCCCCGGCCAGAGCATTAAATAATGTGGATTTTCCTACATTAGGCCTTCCCACAATTGCTACAATCGGTTTGCTCATACATTTGTCTCCTTTTATGTTCTCTGCCTGCTTCCTTGTCCAGGACTGCCGCCACCAGATCGGCGCCGTCTTCCCCTACAATTTTCACAGGTACTTTTAATTCTCTTTCCAGATCCTCAACGGTCATATCATCCAGGAATACATTTTCCCCGCTTCTTAAAAGGTTGCAGGGAAGAAGGAGCATCTCGCCCAGATCCTGGCCTCTTAACTGTTTTGCCAGATCCTGCCCTGTCAGAAGGCCGGATACCGTGATCTGTTCTCCGAAAAATTCATTTCTGATCTGATATCCCGTAAAAAGGATACCTGGGAACTTTTTCCGGATTTCTTCCATATATCGGCTGATCACAGGATAAGCCAGCTTTCCTGTAGCAAAGCTGATGCTTGCGGCCCTGTGATCCCCTTCCCGTTTTCCGAGCGCTTCCCTTACCTGTTCCTCCAGAAGCCTGAGCATTCCCACGCCATTTTCTAACTGGAGATAGCCGTCATAACGTTCCGCTTCCGGCAGCTCCCTCCCAGCCAGGAGATACCATTCATCACTGGCATGTACAAAATGAAGCCCGTACTTTTCATAAAGCCTTTCCTGCCAGCTTTCGATGAGATCGATAACCGCGCCGGCGCTCTCTGCGTCAAAAGCCTCCAGGGGATACAGACCGTCCCTGAAGCGGCTCAGGCCTACCGGCACTACAGAAACACTTTTCAGATAGGGAAGATAGCCGGCCAGATCCTGAATGCTCTTTTCCAGTTCTGCGCCGTCATTGACTCCTCTGCACAGAACGATCTGTCCGTTCATCTCGATTCCGGCTTTATAAAGCCGGTCCACTTTCGGGAAGATATCCCCCGCGAAACGGTTGCGGAGCATTTGACAGCGCAGTTCTGGGTTCGTAGTATGGAAGGAAATATTGATCGGCGCAAGATGGTACTCTATGATCCGGTCTATATCATGATCCTTCATGTTTGTCAGAGTCACATAATTCCCCTGAAGAAAAGAAAGCCGGGAATCATCATCTTTAAAATAGAGTGTCTTTCTCATCCCCGGAGGCATTTGATCAATGAAACAGAAGATACAGTGATTCGTACAGGACCGATATTCGTCCATAAGGCCATTTTCAAAAACGATCCCCAGGTCTTCTTCGTACTCCTTTTCTACCTCCAGTTCCCATTCTTCACCGTCTGCTTTTTTTACCAGCAGTACAATATATTCATCATTTACCAGATAGTGATAATCGAAAACATCTTCTATAGTCTTTCCGTTTACAGAAAGAAGCTCGTCACCCGGTTCCAGTTCCAGTTCCCAGGCAATACTCCCCTCTTCCACTTCTTTAATGATGTGTCTGTTTTTTTTCATAGATACCTCTCTTTTCCATCAAAGCAGCCCTTTAAAATATCAGCCGCTCTGCGGCTAGTATACCAACAAAGCCGTAAAAAAGCAATAATTTTCCTTGACTGCGCTATATGTCGAATGTTATAACTTAATATGTATGATGTTAAGAAAGGGTAAATTTTGCAGGTTTTTCTTGCATCATAGGAGAACTTTTTCTCCGAAAAAAATATTTTAAGCATTTAAAACGGAGGTCTTTATGATTAATATCAGTTTGCTGGAAAGATCCATTCCGGTGGCCCCTATCAAAATAGCGGCTCTGAAAAGCTGCGCCCAGCTTGCTTCTCAGGTGGACTCCCATCTGGTGCAGTTTCGAAAAGAACTGGACTCTCACAATCAGTCCGGTCTGAATTTCCGGGGCTATTCTGAGGAGAGCTTTCTCATCGACTGTGATTGTCCGCGCTTTGGCTCCGGCGAAGCCAAAGGCATTATCAGTGAATCCATCAGAGGAACCGATATGTTTGTTATGGTAGACGTATGCAACCACAGTCTGACTTACAAGATCTGCGGTCATACCAACCATATGTCTCCTGATGACCATTATCAGGATCTCAAAAGGATCATTGCTACTGCCGCCGGAAAGGCCCACAGGATCAATGTGATCATGCCTTTCCTCTATGAAAGCCGTCAGCATAAGAGAACAAAAAGAGAATCTCTGGACTGTGCCCTGGCTCTTCAGGAGCTGGTACAGATGGGCGTCTCCAATATCATTACTTTTGATGCCCATGATCCTCGTATGCAGAATGCTATCCCTCTGTCCGGATTTGACAACTTCATGCCTACATATCAGTTTCTGAAGACCATGGTGGCATCTATCGACAACTTTAAGATCGACAATGAACATCTGATGATCATCAGTCCTGATGAAGGCGCCATGCAGCGTGCGGTGTATTTTTCCAATATCCTGGGCGTAGATATGGGTATGTTCTATAAGCGCCGGGATTACTCTACCATCGTAAATGGAAAAAATCCCATTGTAGCCCATGAATTCCTGGGGGACTCTGTAGAGGGCAAAGACGTAGTAGTCATCGACGATATGATCTCTTCAGGAGAAAGTATGCTGGATGTGGCGAAAAAGCTGAAAGACCGCAAGGCCAGAAGAGTTATCGTCTGCACGACTTTCGGGCTTTTCACCGATGGTCTTGAAAAATTTGATGAATACTATGAAAAGGAATACATTTATCGCGTTATCACCACAAACCTTACCTACCGGAATCCGAAACTCCTGACACGGCCATATTATCTGGAAGCAGATATGAGCAAATACCTGGCCAGCATCATGGATATCCTGAACCACGATCTCTCGGTGGAAAAGGTAAGAAGCACCACGCAAAAGATCAATCAGCTGCTGAAAAGATGTTAAAAAAAAACAGAAGGCCATCGCCTTCTGTTTTTTTATCTGAATCCTTTAATTTACCTGATATACGTCTGCATAGCCGCTGCCGAACTGCAGCGCCTCGCTATGGCTGTTAAAAAAGATATCCACATGACCATAGGAAGTACCTCTGTCTTCTACAGTATAAACAGTTCCGTTGATCATCAGTTTCGTTCCCAGGGGAACGCCTCCCATAGCAACGGTCCTTCCTGCTGTGGCTGTAGTGCCGCTGGCTGTGATCCCATCAGATTTTCCGCAGCACTGAGCACAGGGACAATAGCCTGTAAGACGGAATCTTCCTAAATATGTATTGCCATTTCCTGAACTGCTCTGCTGGCTCTCCTGAGCTGCCGAGGACGCCGGGGCTGAAGCCTGCTCTGTAACGGCGCTTACAGTCTCCTGGCTGTTCTGAGAAGTGTTGGTATCCCCGGTACCTGCCGTCTGCTGCTGGCTGGCAGCCGACTGCTCCTGTCTTTGTGCCAGGATCTGTGCCGCTTCCTCATCCTTCTGCTGTTTGATCAGGGTATTGATGGTATCTTTCTGGCTTTCAATCTGCGCCATAAGATTTTGGGCATTTCCCTCTTCCTGGGAAATCTGACCTTCATAATCCTGGATCTGCAGGTTTGTACTTTTTACTACTTCGTAGATCTCATCCTGCTTGTCCAGACTTTCCTGCTTTAATTCTTCAAGTTCCTGCTGCTCCTGCTGGATACTGTTTTCTTTTTCTTCTATCTCCTCTGTGGTCTTCTTGTACTCTTCCAGCATATCTCTGTCATATTGATTGATCTGAGACATATTTTCCGCCTGACTCAGAAAATCAGAGATAGAATTTGACTCCAGAAGTATGACCATATAGGAGTTTTCCGCATTTTCATACATATACTGGATACGGAGTTTCATATCCTTGTACTGTTGCTCCTCTTTCTCCTTGGCAGCCTCCAGCTCTTTTCCCAGGATTTCCAGTTTTTTCTGGGTTTCCTCCGATTTTGTCTGAATCTCCTGCAGATTCTCTTCCAAGTCGCCCAGCTGCTGATTTAACTCCTGCAAGTACCCTTCCAGATCACTCTTTTTAGATTCCAAACTGTTGATCCTGCTTTGGGTATCATTTAATTTCTGCTGATTTTCCTGCTGCGCATTTTTCGTATCTGTAATCTTCTGCTGCGTAGAAGCGTAACAGGGGGACGCGGCCAGACTTACAGCCAGCAGCCCCATAAGCAGGCTTGTAGTTGTTTTATTCTTCATAACCAAAGCTCCTTTTCACTAACGGTAATGATTATATCATAGAATTGGTAAAATGAACAGTGGTTTTTCATTTTTTTGTAACATTTATGTAATATCGACAGAGATACTTTGTAAAGTTTATGCAACTATTCTATTGACCTCCGGACTCCCAGAAAAGCAGATAGATTTCCTCTTTTTCCTTTGCTGGCTCTGTGGGAGAATAAAAAATCCGGATTGCAGCAGGTACAGATCCCCGGAAAACTGATCTGCCCCTCAGGGATCCCTGCCTCCAGAAGGATGATCTCATTTGCCCTCCAGAGATTTAACTGATATTTTCCATTTTCTTTCTTATAGAGAAGGTTTTTCTCCCCTGCCTGGGAAGGAAATTCTTCCCGGAAGATCTCAGCCACATCTTCACTGACTTCATAACAGCCCTGACAGATAGAAGGACCAATCGCCGCATATAGTTCTTCCGGCTTAGAGCCAAAGGCTACTTTCATGGCCTGCACCATATGGCTTCCCATCCTCCCGGCAGTTCCTCTCCAGCCGGAATGGGCCAGTCCCACAGCCTTGTGGACCGGATCTACAAAAAACAGAGGAACGCAGTCCGCAAAAGAAGCGGCGAGCGTTATCCCCGGTATGTCCGTGATCAGTCCGTCTACGTCCTGGTAGTCCAGAGGACGTAGAATCCCTTTCCCCCCGTCTTCTTCCCCGACCCGGCGGATATTTACCGTATGGGTCTGCTGTGAGCAGACGGTTCTTTCCAGATCAAAACCTATAGCTCTGGAAATGCGGCGATAATTCTCTTCCACATCTTCTTTTCTGTCTCCTCTTTGAAAGCTCAGGTTCATAGAACTGTAGATCCCCTGGCTGACTCCTCCGATCCTTGTAGAAAACCCGTGGCAGCACCAGGAAAATCTCTCAAAGGCAGGATAGGCCAGGTAGGCCACACCGTCCTTTTCCTTTACTTTCATATGAATTTTGGTATCTTCATCCCATTTTATTTCCATATACTACTCACCTTTTAAATGAAAATGCATTTTTGGTCACCCGGATCCCTTCCGGACGGATCCCGACTACATCGAAACGGCAGGGAGTGGTATCCCCAAGTCCCTGCTTCATAAGATAGAACAGGGCTGCCCTGGAAATGCGTTTCTGCTTTTTTGCGTCTACCGCCTCCTCAGGAGTCCCTGTTTCCCTTTCGCTTCTGTACTTTACTTCTACAAAACAGAGGTATTCCCCTTCTTTTGCGATAAGATCGATCTCTCCTGCAGGACAGAGGAAATTCCTTTCCAGGATCTGATACCCCTGTTTCTCCAGAAAGGCCGCCGCCTGTGTTTCATAGTAGAGACCTGTTCTCTTTGAAGAAGCCTCTCCCTTTCTCCTCATGATCTTTCCCCGAAGACATTTTTGATAAAGGACTTTCTATGGATCGGGGAAGGCCCGTACTTACGCAGAGCCTCAATATGTTCTTTTGATCCGTAGCCCTTGTGGGAAGCAAAGCCATACTGAGGCATGATCTTGTCATATTCCCGCATCAGCCGGTCCCTGGTGACCTTTGCTACGATACTGGCCGCCGCAATAGACAGGCTTTTTGCGTCTCCTTTTATGATCGGCACCTGAGGGATGGCGATCCCCGGGATGGTCACTGCATCATTTAACAGGATCTGAGGCCTTACCTCAAGTTTTCCCACTGCTTCCCGCATAGCCTCATAGGTAGCCTGGAGGATATTGATCTCATCGATCCTTGCAGGGCTGGCATAACCCACCTGGGCCGCAACGGCTTTTTCCATGATTTCTTCATACAGTTCTTCTCTCCGCTTTTCTGAAAGCTGTTTGGAGTCATTTAGTCCCAGGATCTCACAGTCCTTTGGCAGGATCACAGCTCCCGCCACCACCGGGCCGGCAAAAGGGCCCCGTCCTGCCTCATCGATCCCGCAGACATAACCCAGATGCTCATATTTGTGCTCATACTCCCGCATCTTTTCCAGCCGTACCCGCTCAGCCTGAAGCTTTTCCTGTCTTTTTTCTGCCTGTTCTATAAGCTTCTGGACTCCTTTTCTGCCGTCTTCCTGGTAAACCCGGCAAAGGGCCGGCAGTTCTCCTTCGGCGGCATTTTGAAATTCTTCTCTGATTTCCTGTATACTCTTCATCTTTACTGCTCCTGTGTCTGCGGCCGCTCCAGGGTGATCCTGCCGATCTTTCCATTCCGGAATTCTTCCAGGAGGATATTCGCCGCTTTTACATAGTCGCGCTGTCCCCCCTTCTGGATACATTTCCTCTTGTCTGCGATCTGTTCCAGCATAGACAAAGGTGTTTCCGATTCCTGGATCTCATAACGTTTCTCAACAAGTCCCGGGTAGTCTCTGTGGAGATTTTCCAGCAGTTCCAGAGAAAGTTCCTCCAGGTTCAGGATCTCATCTTTAATGGAACCTACCATGGCCAGTCTTGCCCCTACCTGCTGATCTTCAAACTTCGGCCACAGGATCCCCGGCGTATCTAAAAGTTCCAGATTCTTATTGATCCGGATCCACTGCTTCCCCTTAGTCACTCCCGGCTTATTTCCTGTCTTAGTGCAGGCCTTTCCTGCAAAAGCGTTGATAAAGGTAGATTTTCCCACATTCGGGATCCCCACCACCATAGCCCGGACAGGACGGTTTTTGATCCCTCTTCGCCGGTCTCTCTCTATTTTTTCCTTACATGCTTCCATAACCAGAGGCAGGACTCCTTTTACCCCGCTGCCGGATCTGGAGTTCAGTTTCAGAACGTGAAACCCCTTCTCCTGGAAAAAGCGGCTCCAAGCCTCGTTTAATTCCGGATCTGCCAGATCCGATTTATTCAGCAGGAGAAGCCTTGCCTTATTCCGTCCAAGCTCATCAATATCCGGGTTTCTGCTGGACATAGGGATCCTTGCATCTACCACCTCGATGATCAGGTCAATAAGCTTGATATTCTCTTCCATCATCCTCTTTGCCTTGGTCATGTGTCCGGGATACCATTGATAATTCATACTCCACCTCACTTCATATTATTGTTTTACAAAACCGATCTGATCTGCAGGATAAATGCAGAACCAGAGTTTTCCTTCTATATGTTTTTTATCGATATTCTGTACTTCCGCAAACCGGCTGTCCTCACTGTTATTCCGATTATCTCCCAGTACAAAATATTCGTCATTGCCTAAAGTTACTCCGTCCTCTGCCAGTCCGGGATTTGTGATCTGGGGCAGATCCCCTTCTTCTTCATATTCCTCTCCGTCAATATAGATCAGTCCGTCCCTGATTTCTATCCTCTCTCCCGGCAGGCCGATCACTCTTTTGATATGGACCGGCGCATCATCACTTCCATCCTTTGTAAAAGCAATGATATCCCCCCGGTCCGGGCTGGTAAATTTGTAAATAAGCTTATTTATAAAAAACCGCTCTCCGGTCTCCAAAGTGGGTTCCATGCTGCTTTCCTGCATGGTGATACTCTGGAAAAAGAAGATCGCCACCACCGCGGCAAG
>DWUY01000326.1 GCA_019120515.1 Candidatus Blautia avicola
ATTTTTTTAATTACTGTGTCAAACATGATATTGTTCAGGTCACAGTACCCATTGCGGTTGAGTTCGTGAAGGAAAGTTTCGGATTTGACTTTTACAACACTACCTCTCGTTTCCAGACCGTCCTGCGGCGGCCGCTTCTTATCCTTTTTGAATTCGAAGAGTTTGGCAATTACAAGAAGACCCATCAGCGTGGTTCTACCACTAAAATCCCTCTGGTTTATGAGACCGTCTATCGTGAATTCGTGGATCATGTCAACCTTATGCCGATCGGTTTAAAGACCCGGGAAAGGAAGATCTGGTCTTTTACAAAGTATCTGGAGTATCTCGAATCAACAGGTATCCTGACCCTTTCCCAGATTGAATATAATACGGTCCATGAGTATATCGCCTCATTGGATGGTTTTGCGCCCGCAACGGTAAGGGTCATAAAAACCAACCTGCGGGAGGCGTATGACTGGATGTACGGGAAAAAATATGTCCGCTTTTCCGGACGGCAGATGTTCCCGGTCATCCGCAAAGATCCCCGCAATAAGCTCCTTTCGCATTACTCAAAAGAAGAGATCCGGCAGCTTGTTTCCTGCATCGATACAGAAACCGCAGCCGGTAAATGCGTGTATGCGATCATCTGCCTGCTTACGTATCTCGGAATGCGGGCGGGAGATGTGATCGCCCTGAAATTCAGGGATATTGACTGGGACAAAGGCGTCATTTCCTATTCGCAGCAGAAAACAGGAAACCCTTTGACACTTCCACTTCTGGATGAAGTAAAATTCCCATTGCTTGATTATATCAGGAACGGGCGGCATGAAAGCGCTGACCCGGAATACATCTTTGTCACGTTGTACGCGCCTTATACGAAATACAGCTGTACTTCCTCTGTATTTCGTATGGTAGAGAAATGTATGCGGACTGCCGGGATCGACTATGAAGGAAGACACCATGGCCCACATTCCCTGCGGCACAGCCTGGCAGCAAACATGCTGGCGGAAAATGTCCCGATCAGCGCCATATCAAATATCATGGGGCATTCCAGCACGAAAACTACAGAAGTTTATCTTACCGTGGATGAGACCCACTTAAAAGAGATCTCACTGGAGGTGCCAAATGCGTAAACCGGAACAAAAGATCAATGGGATGCCGCAGTTCCACGGGCCTTTCAGGGAACTGATTCCGGATTACATTACTTATAAAAGAAGCCAGGGATATAAATACCGGGAGCCTGTTGTCTACCATCTCCGTGAAATGGACCTTTTCTTTATGGAAATGGGGATTCAGGATATCAGAATCACCAGGGAGATGTATGAAGCGTATACAAAGCCACACCCTCCGGAAAAAGAAACGACCACCCAGAAAAGGCAGCAGACCATACGGGGATTCGCCAAATATCTTGTTTTTCTGGGATATACCGATATTTACACAGGGTACGATGATACCCGGATTTTTAAAAGGGATTTTATACCGTATATTTTTTCAAAAGAAGAGATCAAAAGGATGTTTGGGGTCCTTGATCGATCATGCGTGGAGTCTCCCTGTTATGAGAATGATGCGTTTCGTATTTTGATGCTTTTGTATTACTGCTGTGGTCTGCGGAAAGCAGAGGCACAGGAGATGAAGCTTGGAGATATAAATTTTGAGAAGGGGAAGATCACCATACTTCATGGAAAAAATGACGTCGCGCGTATCATTCCGGTATCGGATTCTCTTTTGGCGCAGCTGCGGCTGCATAGAAAAAACCACCTGGAGAATCCTTCGCGGGAAGATTTCTTTTTCTTCCGGGAAAAGAAACGGGCCGCTGTTGCCAGCATTATATACCGGAAGTTCCACTGCCTCCTTTCCGAAGCCTCTATTCCACCCAGGGCAGATGGGGGACGGCAGCGCCTGCATGACCTGCGCCATACTTTTTGCGTAAGGACATTGGAACAAATGCAGCTGAAGGGATTTGACCTGTATGTTTCGCTTCCGCTGTTATCAGTTTACCTTGGGCACAAACACATCACAGAGACGGAATACTATCTCAGGATGCTGGATGAACATTTTGACAGGATACTGGAAAAATCTGCGGCATACGCCCCGGATTTATTCCCGGTCAGAGAGGAGGGTGACGGTGAAGGATAATGGTTTTTCCTATCATCTTACAAAATATTTCTCTGACTACCTGCCCAGGCAGACGGCCGCCTCTGTAAATACCATCCAGTCATACAGAGATACGTTCGTGCAGCTTTTAAGCTTCTACAAACAGGTATACTCCCTGGCACCCGAAAAACTGGAATATCTGGATTTTACATCCAAAAGGATAGAAGAATTCCTTACATGGCTGGAAACAGAAAGAAAGGTTGGCATTCGTACCAGAAACCAGAGGCTTGCAGCGATCCACGCATTCTTCCGGTATATCCAGTACCGGGATCCTGCGGGATTTGGCCAATGCGCGGAGATTCTTTCCGTCCCATTCAAAAAGGCTCCTATGGCACCAATGACATATATGACCACGGAAGAAACCACCCTGCTGTTTTCCCTCCCGGACCAGAGAGATATGAAACAGCTCCGGGATCTTGCCATCATGGTTCTTCTTTATGAAAGCGGAGGCCGGGTACAGGAGATCATTGACCTTTGTCCCCGATCCATCCGTTTTGGCACCGCAAACACAGTAGAACTTCACGGGAAAGGAAACAAAACAAGGCTCGTTCCTGTCAATGCGGATGCCGCCGCTATTGTCAGGAATTACATACGCCGATGCAAAAGGACGGATGTAAATGAGCCGTTGTTCGTAAATCGCAAAGGAGAAAAACTTACCCGCGCAGGTATACAGTATATCATAGATAAATATGTGTCAATAGCCAAGGAGCACCATCCAGAGCTATTCCGGGACAGGATAACAAACCACAGTTTCCGGCATAGTAAAGCAATGCACTTGTTAGAGGCTGGTGTAAATCTGGTCTATATCCGTGATTTACTTGGACATACATCGATCGTTACGACAGAGATTTATGCCAAAGCCAACCCTAAGATCAAGGAGGAGCAGATCAGAAAACATAGTGCTGCAGTGGCGCCAACGCCTAAATATAGCAGAAAACAGAAAGAAGATCTGATTGATTGGTTGAAAAAGAACCTGTAAGATAGTAAAATTTTATGCAAAGTTAAAAGTTCCGGATTCCTGAGTTTTAAAAGGAATTCGGAACTGACTTTGCATAACTATTAACTTCGCATAACATCGCTTATGGAAAGCTTTCCATAAACGGTGTTATGCGAAGTCGTTTGTTATGTAAAGAAAGTTCTTGTCTCTCCCAAAACAAGGGCTTTTTTCTTCCTTTAACTTAGCATAAAATCATGATACCTTCAAGAGGCAACCGATCATGATCGGTTGTAATAAACTCAAGGAGGTTTTCATCATGAAAACAAAAGATTTACCAAATGTGGCATCCGCGCTTATTGAAAAAATGAAATCGGATGGCTACAGCAGTTCCAGAATCGAAGATACTACCTGGATCCTGGAGCATTTTTTTAATTACTGTGTCAAACATGATATTGTTCAGGTCACAGTACCCATTGCGGTTGAGTTCGTGAAGGAAAGTTTCGGATTTGACTTTTACAACACTACCTCTCGTTTCCAGACCGTCCTGCGGCGG
>DWUY01000327.1 GCA_019120515.1 Candidatus Blautia avicola
TTTTTGGAGATGTTGGAGATCCCGGCGCCGTAAGTAATGCTGTCCCCTACACAGGCGACACGGATCACCTGGCGCCGCTGGCAGCGAAGGCCAAGAAAAACAGTCAGGGCGCAGAGGAGCAGGGCAGAAAAGAAGAGAGCCAGTTTTGTTTTGAATTTCATATATCCACTTCCTTTGGTTATCATTTAGAACATATTAATATTATAAGAACATTTTAAAAGAGATTTTCAGGAATTACAAGGCAGGAGGGAAAAATGTCAGAAGAAATCAGAAATTTGCTGGAAGGTCTTCCTTTCTGGAAGCACCTGAAGGAAGAAGAAAAGAGACAGTTGGAAGAAGCTTCCAGGGAGGTGCATTATCCTGCGGGGGCCGGCGTCTATTCCGGAGCAGGAGAATGTCTGGGAGCAATCTATATTTTAAATGGGATCTTCAGGACCTATCTTCTCTCAGATGAGGGAAAGGAAGTTACCATGTTCCGCCTTCGTCAGGGAGATACCTGTATCCTTTCCGCTTCCTGCGTGCTGCCGGCCATTACTTTTGATGTGGAGATCGAAGCACAGACGGAGGTGGACGCAGTGCTGATCCCGGCAAGAGTGCTGGTCAGCCTGACCAGGGACAATATCTATGTGGAAAATTATGTTTATAAGGAGGCGGCCAAAAGGTTTTCTGATGTGGTAGAGGCACTTCAGCAGATGATGTTCCTCAGCCTGACCCAGAGAATTGCCGCTTTTCTTCTGGATGAATCTGCGAAAACCCATTCTCAGGTGATCGCCATGACTCAGGAGGACCTGGCAAAGCAGATCGGCAGCGCCAGAGAGGCGGTAAGCCGTATTTTAAAGCAGATGGTGAAAAAGGGATATGTCTCCCTTTCCAGAGGCGAGGTCAAGATCGAAAATAAAGAGGAATTGTACAGACTTCTGTAAAACAAAAGGAGCTCCATGAAGGGAAGCCGGAAATATTTATAGACCGGCCTTTCTTCATGGAGCTTCTCTGTCTTTTATCAAATAGAAAAGTGGATTTCTGAAAGCCCGGAATTATTTCAGCATGGCTTCCAGATTGCTTTTGGGTACGACGCCTACGGATCTGTCAACGGCTTTGCCGTTTTTAAATACCATAACGGTAGGGATGTTCATTACTCCGAACTGAGCGGCAAGGCGGGGAGATTTGTCTACGTCGATTTTTCCTACCTTGTAAGCTCCATTGGCTTCCTCTGCCAGTTCTTCGATCACCGGTGCCAGCATTTTGCAGGGCATACACCAGGTTGCCCAGAAATCGATCAATACCGGTATATCAGAATTGAGAATTTCCTGTTCAAAATTGTCCATTGTAATTTCCATTGCCATGATCATTCTCTCCTTTATCTGATTTTTATATTATTTTTCTTTCCCCAGGCAGCGGGCCTGGCGGATATGAACGGCCGCCGCGCCGGAAAATAGACCGGCGGGAGATCCCGTCTTTCAGGATAAACTAAGTATAATACATTTTTGCGGAAATGTCTGTGACTAAATTACATTTCTGCAAATTTATCGTTTGTTTTCAGATTTCTGCTAAAGAATATATCAGATTCCTTATCTGGAAAAACGAGGGGGATCAGCTTTCTTTTTTCAGAGTCTTCAGGTAACTTACGGCTTTTGTCCCTGCCAGAGCGCCTTCATAAACGGCCTTTGCGATCTGGAGCATACCTCCGGTACAGTCCCCTGCGGCGTATAGTCCGGGAAGGGGAGTGCTGGTATCCGGTTCTATAAGGATATGGTTATTCTCAATGACCAGTCCCAGTTTTCTGGCGATATCTGTGCTGTCTGCCGTTCCAAGAGCCACAAAGAGACCGGATACGGGAACTCTGGATCCATCTTCCAGCTGAATATAAGAAAGGGCGGTATCTCCTCCGGCGGAGATCACTTTTTGCGTCATCACCTGGATATTTCCCGGGTCTTCTCCCTGAAAATCCGCGTCTTTTCCGTTGGTAAGGATCGTGACCTTTGCGGCCAGGGGCTCCAGGACTTTTGATTCATGAAGGGCATAAGGGCCGTTGCCCAGAACAGCCACTTCTTTTCCCCGGTAGAAGAAGCCGTCACAGACAGCACAGTAACTGATGCCGCTGCCTTCATATTTTTTCAGCTCTTTCAGCGCGAGAGTGTTCCGTTTGGCTCCCGTAGCCAGGATCAGGGCCTTGCTGTGGTAAGTATGTTCCGTTGTCTGGACAGTATAGTCTCCGTCATATTCTACGGCCAGAAGTTCTTCTTCCACGACAGGAACCTGGAAGGATTCCAGCTGCTTCAGGCCGGTTTTATATAATTCCGCTCCGGTGACCGGTTCGGGAAGGCCGTAGTAGTTTTCAATCTTTACAGCTTTTTCCAGGGCGCCGCCTCCTTTGTGGAGGACCAGAGGCGTGATCCCTGACCTGACGGCGTAGAGGGCCGCGGATACCCCGGCGGGACCGGCTCCTGCAATGATCAGTTTTTCCATTTCCATAGGCTGTACAACCTCCTGTATCTGTTTTGTGGATATTATTTTAGCATATTTTGAGAAAAAAGCATACTGTTCTGCAGTGGGGCAAAAAGAGTAGAAATGGGGGAAAACTCTTTATAATTCTATGAAAAAATGATAGAATAGGTTCAAGAAAAGCGAGGAAGGGGTGTTTCTATGGATATACTGGAAAAGAAGATAGAACTGTTAAAGAAGATCATAAATGACAGCAGCTATACAGTAATGCTGGGAGGCTCCGGCATGATGAAAGAAGGGGGATATCAGGGACTGAAATCTCCGGAACAGGCCTATGAAACAGAGAAAAAGTATGGATTGTCTCCGGAAGATATTTTTACTACTGTATTTTATAACAATCGGACAGAGCAGTTCTTTGAGTTTTATCGGACAGAGATATTAGGCAATATCCCCCAGATC
>DWUY01000328.1 GCA_019120515.1 Candidatus Blautia avicola
TAGCCCTTCCTGGAAGGGATCTCTCCTTTCGAGGAGGAAACGCTCCACAAGGAGGTTGAGGAAGAAAAGGAAAAGACCAAGCAGGAGCAGACAGAAAAGAAAGAAGAAAATGAGGAAGCTCTTCCGGATACCTCTGAGGATGAAGAGGATAAAACAGCGGAAAGCAGCAGTAAGTCCACAGAAGAAAGTGATAACATAAAATTAGTCTTGGACGCGCATATTGCGGAAAGAGTAGGGGCAGGAGAGGACTGGCAGGTATATGTCAAACGTCTTTCTGACGGACTTGAAGTGTCGGCAGGAAGCGGACAGATGCGGTCTGCAAGCCTTATTAAACTGTATATTATGGGGGCTGTTTACAGTCATTATGATGAGATCGTCAGCGCGAACGGGAAGGAGACCGTGGATGGGCTTCTTAGTTCTATGATCACTGTCAGCGACAATGATTCTGCCAACAGTCTTACCGGGATGCTCGGTAAAGGTGATCCTGAGGCAGGGAAGGCTGTGGTCAACGATTACTGCACGCAAAACGGATATAAGGATACCTCCATGGGAAGGATGCTCCTTGAAAGTAATGCAAATGGAGAAAATTATACGTCAGCTTCTGACTGCGGAAAATTTTTGGAAGGCGTCTATAATGAGACCATGCCTCATTCCGCGGAAATGATGTCCCTTTTAAAGCAGCAGGAAAGAACCGGGAAAATCCCGGCGGGAATACCGGAAGGGATAGAGACCGCCAATAAAACCGGTGAACTGGATGTAGTGGAAAATGATGCGGCGATTATATTTAATGGCAATGCCCCGTATATTTTATGCGTATTGTCTGATAATGTATCAGATGCTGCCGGGGCACGTGAGAATATCAAAAACCTGTCCGCCGACATTTATAAGAATATCAGTACAGGATAATCTGCGGTATGGTCAGGATTGAAAATTCATTTTATGAAGGGGGAAAGGATTATGAAATGTCCAAATTGTGGTTCAGAATCTCAAGGTAAATTTTGTAAATACTGCGGGACGCCTCTGACACAGGAAACACAACAACAAAAGAATTATGAGGAACAGGATGGCCCGGCAGTGGAAAACATGTCCGGAGAGCAAAAGGAGAGCGGAGAAGATACGTATTATCAGCAGCCATACCGGCAGGAAACTCCGTCAATTCCTCCAGAGTATAAACCTATTACCATGTGGGGATACTTTGGCTACGAGCTTCTTTTTTCAATTCCCTGTATCGGTCTGATACTTCTTTTGGTTTTTGCTTTTGGAGGAACTCAGAATGTGAATCTGAAAAATTTTGCAAGATCCTATTTCTGTTTCCTGATCGTTGTAGTAGTTCTCTTCGCTGTATTGGGAAGTATTGTGGGAATTGGAGCGATTTCCACATTACAGTACTGATAAATCAGGAATCAGTAAAATAAAAAGGCTCAGGCAGACTTCTGACAGAAACGTTCTTTTCTGTCAGGTCTGCCTGAGCCTTTTAGTTTAGAGAAAGCCCATGAGTCGCACAGGTTTCCTGCTGTTTATGCCATGATCGGCTTCATTGCTTCGGAAAGTTTGTCTTTCTCAGCCTGAGCTTCTGCCAGGTCTTTGCCAAGGGTTGTATAGTATACCTTGATCTTTGGCTCTGTTCCAGAAGGACGAACGATAACGGTTTCTTTGTTCTCCAGTTTGTATATGAGAACGTTTGCGGAAGGAAGTCCGGTTTCCTCCGGTTTTGTATAGTCGGTTACGCTTACAACTTTGTATCCTGCGATTTGGGCCGGAGGATTCTTTCTCAGACCGTCCATGATACCGGCCATCTTGTCCATTCCGCTTAATCCGGGGAATTCAAAGCTGTCGATCTTGTTCAGGTAACGGCCGTACTGTGCGTAGATCTCTTCCATTCTCTGTTTCAGAGAGCTTCCGATGCTTCTGTAGTAAGCTGCCATCTCGCAGATCAGCATAGAGCCGATGATAGCGTCTTTGTCACGGACATAAGGACCTGCCAGGTATCCGTAGCTCTCCTCGAATCCGAAGATGAAACGGTCAACTTCTCCGGCAGCTTCCAGCTGTGCGATCTGATCGCCGATCCACTTAAAGCCTGTAAGAACGCTTCTCAGTTCCACGCCGTAATGTTCCGCCACTGCATCTGCCAGCGGAGTGGAAACAATAGATTTTACAGCTACTGCTTTCTCAGGCATAGTGCCTTTCTCAATACGTCCTGCACAGATATAGTCCAGAAGGAGTACGCCTACTTCATTTCCGCTTACCAGTTCATAAGAGCCGTCCGGACACTTCATGGCGATACCTACACGGTCTGCATCCGGGTCGGTTGCCAGCATCAGGTCTGCGCCGGTTTCTTTTGCCAGATTCAGGCCCTGCTCCAGAGCCTCGAAGATTTCAGGGTTCGGATAGCTGCAGGTGGTAAAGTAGCCGTTTGGATATTCCTGATCAGGAACGATGGTAACGTCAGTAATGCCAATATCCTTTAATACCTGGGTTACAGGTACCAGACCGGAGCCGTTCAGAGGGCTGTATACCAGTTTCAGGCCGGCTGTTTTGCACAGACCCGGACGAACCTGTCTGGATTCGATAGCTTCATAAAGAGCTTTCTTACAGTCGTCTCCTACGAAACGGATAAATCCTTCCTCAACACCCTGAGCAAAGGACATATATTTTGCGCCTGTAAGTACATCTGTTTTCTGGATCTCATCATATACAATAGCGGCCGCGTCGTCGGTCATCTGGCAGCCGTCAGGACCATAAGCTTTGTAACCGTTGTATTTTGCAGGGTTATGGGAGGCTGTTATCATGATACCTGCGTTGCAGTTATAATATCTTGTGGCAAAGGAAAGGGCCGGAACAGGCATTAACGCATCATAGATCCTTACCTTAATGCCGTTTGCTGCCAGTACTCCGGCTGCGTTTTTGGCAAATACGTCGCTTTTCAGACGGCTGTCATAGCTGATGGCAACAGTCTGTGTGCCGCCCTGAGTTTTAACCCAGTTGGCAAGTCCCTGTGTAGCCTGACGGACTACATAGATATTCATACGGTTTGTTCCTGCGCCTAATACGCCCCGAAGTCCGGCTGTACCAAATTTCAGTGCCACTGCGAAACGTTCTTTGATCTCATCATCATTTCCTTCGATCCGGGATAATTCCGGGTTTAAATCCGCATCCTCCAGATCTGCGTTTAACCAACGCTTGTACTCTTCCTGATACATTTTTACCACTCCTACTATTTTCATTATAGTTTTTTTGTGAAATAATCACAATCGGTACTACTAATATACCATGTTTGGAGGAGAACGGCAATCATTCCATGAAGGTTTTTACCGGGTTTTTTCACAGATCCATTGTTCTGCTTTTCTGCGTTTCAGGTCTTTTTCCAGCATGGCAAGATCCTCTCCGAAGAAGCGGTATACCATCTCTACTGTACTGTTCTGCCTTTGGGCCATGGCTGTAGCTTCTTCTTCCAGTTCCCGGCGGGTCACGGAAAAATCTTCACGGGCTATGATATCTTTGATCACAAGATCGTATTTCGCCTCATAGTAAGCGGCCTGGCGGAGTTCATCCTCCATCTGTTCCAGTTCCCCGTCAGCGTCAAAATGGTGAGGACCTCCGGTAAGCGTGTCATAACGCATCCGGTGCCGCATCTCCAGCCGTATATAGTTCAGTTCATTTTCAAGAGCCTGCTGGGGTACTTCTATAGGATAATCCATTATAAAGCGTCGGATTTGCTCTTCTTTATTCATCAGTCAGAACCTCCCTCTGATTTTTTTCCGGAAATACCGGCTGCAGCGGTAGCGATAGTCCCGGCTGCGGATAAAGCATTTTCAAAGGCCAGACGGGTCACTTTGGCAGAATCCACAATGCCGGCGGCTGCCATGTTGATATATCTTTCCGTATTGATGTCGTATCCGGTTCCAGGCTCTTCCTCCAGAAGCTTTTCCGTTATGAAGGCCCCGTCCAATCCTGCATTATCCAGGATCTGGCGGGCAGGGGCTTTCAGAGCCTGGTATACAGCCAAAAAGCCAAAACGTTCATCTCCAGTTAACGTATCTCCGGCGGCTTTTATCTTGGGGGCGATATTCAGCAGAGCAACGCCGCCGCCTGGAAGGATCCCTTCCTCACAGGAGGCACGGGCGGCGCAGACGCCATCTTCCACCCGCATTTTCCGTTCCCAGATTTCCGGCTCGGTCTGGCCTCCTACATGGATATAGGCCACTCCGGAGACAAATTTCGCCAGACGCTCTTTGTAACGGTTCCGGTTAAAGTCATAATCTGTATGTGCAGAAAGATACCGCAGTTCCTGAATACGTTTCTGTATCTTTTCCGGGTCGCCTCCGGGGCCTGTGATCATAGTCTGTTTTCCGGTTACTTTAACATAATGGGCAGTACCCAGCATTTCCCGGGTTACCTTTCTGATATTAAAGCCCAGCTCACTGGTGATATAAACGCCCCCGGTCTGAAGGGCCAGGTCTTCCATCCGCCAGCGCCTTCCTTCTCCATATTCCGGCGCATTGACACAGACAATATCCATATCTCCCTCTATCCGGTTCTGCATAATGAGCCCCAAAGCTTTGTCCTTGACGCCTTCCGAGATGATCAGACAGGGATGTCCGTCCTCTGCGGCCAGGATCAGATAAGGGATCAGGTCCTGAGGATCAGTAAAAGTGTTGTCGCAGAGGAGAATATAGGGATCCTGCAGTTCAGCGATCTGCTGCTCTTTATCTGTACACATTACAGGGTCTGTATAGCCCCTGTCAAAGACGATCCCTTCCTGGATTTCCAAAGTGGTTTCTGCTCTCTGAGATTCGTCTACGCTAATAACGCCTTCCAGTCCTACAGCAGAAAAAGCTTCGCTGATCATGCGGCCCAGCTCTTCGTCCTGACAGGAGATGGAAGCGGCTTTTGCGATATCCTGAGAAGTTTTTACAGGAACCGCCATTTTTTTCAGTTCCTCAAGAACAATATCTGCGGCTTGTTTCATGCCTCTGCGCACCGCCAGGGGATTGGCTCCGGCAGCAGCTGCGTGGAAGGCCTCATGGAGAAGGACCTGGGTCAGCAGGGCGGTAGTGCTGGTGCCGTCACCGGCAGAATCGTTGGTCCTTGCCGCGGCTTCTTTCAGCAGCTGAACACCCATATTTTTCAGCGGCTCTTTCAGGACCAGGCTCCGGGCTATTGTGGCGCCGTCGTTCGTAACCAGTATGTGAGCTCCCGGCTGAGGAGCATCGGAATAGTCGGCTCCTCTCAGGCCGGCTTTCTGGTGCATGGCAACATTCCGTCCTTCAGGTCCCAGTGTATATTTAATAGAGTCAGCCAGGACATCTACGCCGGCCATCAGGCCCAGCCAGGTGTCCATATCATCTGTAATGTTCATATGGAAAACCTCCTTATGTTAAGCAGTATTTCGGTCTTTATGGCGGAAAATATCCAGCGGGAATATAAAAAACCGCCGTTATCCATTATTATAGAGAAAAAATATTTGTGAAACAATACTTAAATATGAGTATTAAAATGGAAAAAAATAGTATTAATGAATAGAAACAAAATAAATTTGAAAAGAATAATAGGTGAAAAATACTAAAAATTCAGTATTTTACTTTTGGGCGTTTCAGGATATTATGAAATCATAGCAGAATACCCGTGAATAATAAAAAGGAGGAAATTACATGGAAGAACAAAAAAATATTAAGATGTCAACCGCTTCAAAAAGCAGGAAATCCCTGGCTTTTCTTCAGAAGAAAAAAGATAACGGAGAAAAGATCGTACAGATGTGTCCGGCCGAACTCGGCCCTGTTTTTGGTATGGCCGCAGAACTGGCAGACTGCGATATCCTTCGTACTCCGTCCATACTGAGCCTGAGAAGTTCCGCGCGGCTTGAGGATGAACTTCTTACAGGTTCCCTGACCATCCAGAAATACCGTGAGTATACCAGTATCATCCACATTAACTGGTACATGCCGGCAGCTACTTATGCGGATAAATCTCTTGCTGTCCGCTGGGGCGCTGAATGGGTATTTGACGGAGCAGACTCCATGCTTCCTATGGGAGTTACCAATGACGTCCTGAAGTTTATGTCCGACAATTATGTACCTACTTACGGACATATCGGCGCTATTTCAGGATGGCAGACTAACGCTACAGGATATAAAAAGGTTGGCCGTACCGCTGAGGATGCTTTCCGTATTTTCAAATGGGGATATGAATATCAGGAAAACGGCATGGGCGGCATGACCATTGAGCTGACTCCTATGGAAGTTTCAGAAGCCATTGCCAAGAAACTGAGAGTACCGGTAGTATCCATTGCAGCAGGAGCCCCATGTGACGGTTCCGAAATGGTGGATATGGATACTTTCGGCATGATGCCAAAGCCGGCTTCCCACGCAAAGACTTATGCCCAGCTGATGCCGTTCCTGTGCCAGGCTTACGCTGCATGGGCAAATGATGTCCGTACCGGCGCTTATCCGGAGGAAAAGAACGGTTATCATATGGATCCGGAAGAACTGGAAAAATTCAACACCATGATGGATAACTTCTAAGATACACAGCAGAAAAGAAAGAGCGAGTCCAGGCGGGATAATCCTTCCCGCCTGATAAAAAGAGCCGGAAGGGGAAGACCGCTCCGGTTCTTTTTATCCATCAGTTTTCGGTCTGGCTCATGATCTTGAAAAGCAATTCCTGTTGCGTGGAAACATGGGCCTTTTCATAAATATGGGCAATATGTTTATAAGTGGTGTTTTTGGAAATATACAGAGCTGAGCTGATATTCTGGATACTCATACCCTGGCAGAGCAGGTTTACGATCTCGGTTTCCCGTTTGGTAAAGTTGTATTTGCTCCATCCGGACTGGTTCTCATGAGGATTAAAATCTGTTCCCTGATAGAAAAAGTTCCGATACATGTTATTGAGGATAGGCAGGGCCAGATTCAGCCGGTCCTGTTCGATTTTTGAGAAAAATTCATTCCGGGTCCGGTCCAGGGAAAAAACAGCCCGGTAGGTGCCGTTCAGGTCAAAAAAACAGAAGCCCCAGGAATATTTCAGCTTTCTGGCTTTGATATAATTTGTGAGAAATTCAGAATCCGGCACTTCTGACCAGTTGATGATCCTGGAAAAGCTCTGGTTCAAAGTGTTTTCCCGGATATCCTGATAAATACGGAATTCCTCAGGAAACTCAATCTGGGTCAGATAGTAGTTCATGTATTCGTCAAGCCACTTGTCCTGGATATGTATGGTGTACTTTCCGGAGATTTTCTTGTTCACATCCAGGAAAAATACCATAGCCTCATCATAGGAACACATTTTGGACATCAGGTCCAGAAGCTTGATGGCAAAGCTTCTGGGACTGTGAGCCTGGCTGCACTCCAGGATCAGATTATAGGCATCGATATAGACAGAAGGGTCTACATGTTCCAATTTAGGAAAGGCATAGGTGATGTCTGTTATTTCAGCATTCATTGCAGATAGCCTCCTATTCATAGTATGGCAGGTATATACTTAATTTTTAGTATATTTTTTATTATAAAAGAAGAAAGAACAAAATAAAATACTGAATTTTCAGTATATGGAACGAAAGGAGAATTTTATGGAGAAAGAAAAACAGATGCAGATCACACCGGAAATGATCGCAAATATGGCTGCGGGAAATGTTTCCAATGTCCAGAGTTTAAGCGATATTTTTATCAACAATATGAAGGGGAAAGCCGCTATCGTTACCGGAGGAGCTTCCGGACTGGGCTACAATGTAGTCAACCGCTTAAGCGAGGCGGGAGTGAAGGTTGTCATCGCTTCCCGAAATGAGAAAAAGGGGAAGAAGGCAGAGGAGGAATTCCGCAGCCGAGGAAGAGAGGTTACCTGGTGCCAGACGGATGTGACAAAGGTTTCCGACTGCTATAAGGCTGTGGAATTTACAGAAAAGACCTATGGAAAAGTAGATATCCTGGTGGCCAATGCGGCTACATGGAGTATGTTTTCATTTCTGGATATGCCGGAGGAAGAATATGACAAGGTCATGAATACAGACTTAAAAGGAGAATATTTCATGGCTCAGGCAGCAGCCCGCTCCATGGTGCGCAATAAGGTAAAAGGGAAGATCATATTCACCTCTTCCGCAGCCCGTCATTCCAGCGACGTGGCCGGAATCGGTATGATGAGCCATTATAATGCGGCGAAAGGAGCCGTTGCCAGCATGACCATGGGAGTGGCAAAGGAACTGCGGCAGTACGGGATTACAGTGAACTGTGTAGCGCCGGGTGGTATGGTGTCTGAGGGGGCTCTGACCAATACAGGAAAAGCCGCTGCCTACTACGGAACAGAGCTTATCCAGGAGCAGATGGCGCTTGCAAAAGATACCCCTACAGCCATGAATCCTGATGAAGTGGCCATTGCTGTATTTGCCATGTGTACAGATATGTCCAATTATATGGTGGGAGAGACTGTTGATGTGACCGGCGGAGCAACTTTAAGCTTCCAGAAGAAACCCTGGAGCTATACCATGCCGGGATGTATTCCGGGGCCAAAAGAAGAATAGAGAAAAATTCCCTGTACTTTTATAGTATGATGGTAAAGTCTGTGATAAACTGATAGAGTAACCGTCGGTTTTAGGGAGATTTTACTATGGGAAATGATAAGCAGAAGATTTACAGGGAATTAAATCATAGTATAGGAAAAGAAGAATTGCAGAAACTCATAACTGAGGGCAGAGAACACAATCTGATTTTTCATGGTATTACAGAACAGGTACTGTTTTCAGATATCCGATATGAACGTCTGGATATGTCTTTTCTATCCAGGATTTCCTCTCTGGATTATGGGAAAAAATACCGGGTGTTACTTCTGGGATTCACAGATAAAAACAGCGGAGAAGGATTTCTGGCAGATATAGAAAAGTTATTTCATGAAAAATATAACATATATCTGACTACCATCTGGGAGGGTCTGCTCATAGGGATACTGCCGGAGAATAGGACAGGAATTTCAGAAATTAAAAAGCTATATCATGACGGGGAGAAAATTGAGAAGGAAATTAAGATAGGATGCGGCACCATAAAATATGCTCTTGAAGACAGCAGGTACGGCCTGCAGGAAGCCCTTCGCACATATGATATGATTGAAACAGTAAAAAAATACAGGGAAAATCTCCTGCTGTATGAGGATCTGGGAATTTACGGCCTGTTATATGAGTTGAAGGATCCGGCGGTTTTTGAAAGATACTGCACCGGTATTTTTCAGGGCATATGGCAGTATGATTCGAAAAATGATTCCCAGCTGTTTTCCACACTAGAGTGCTATTTCCGAAATGAATGTGATAAATTAAAAACCGCAGAAGAATTATTTATCCATGAAAATACACTGCGATATCGGCTTCATCAGATCGAGAAAATTCTGGGGAAAAGTCTGAAAAATATCAATGTTATCACAGATCTGGTAACGGCTTTTAAAGTCCGGCGTATGATGCAGATACTGGATACAGTGTAGAGGATTTGTAATTTTTCACAAAAATACAGACTTTTTTTATTTTTTAAAACATTGTAAACCCTGTCCGGGCCTGCTATACTTCCATTCAACAATAGAAGTAATAAGCAAGGGCGCTTGAGATAACTGAAAGGTTATAGAAAGCGCTCTTTTTATTTTCTAAAAGGAGGAAAGAGGTATGACGCTTACATATGAAGAAAGTCTGGAACATTATTTAAATACTTTTAAAAAATCCGGAGAAATGAGTCTTCGGGCCAGTAAATATATTCCCGGATCCTATAGCCGAAGAAGTTTTAATTATGGTCCACATGCCATATATGTAGACAAGGCCGAAGGCGCTTATGTATACACAGTAGATGGAAAAAAACTTCTGGATTTTAATAATAATTTTACTGTGAGCATTCTGGGATATCAGAATAAAGAAGTGGATCAAGCCATTATAGATACTATGAAAAAAGGATATTCTATCGGCAATCCTACAGAGGAAGAAATTGAACTGGCAAAAATGATCTGTGAACGGATTGATTCCATAGAAAAAGTGAAATTTTTCTGCTCTGCCTCGGAAGCATGTGTAGGAGCTTTAAGGATTGCAAGAGCTTACACAGGTAGAGATAAGGTAGCAAAAATGGAAGGAGGATACCATGGATTCTTGGATGATTTTTCTTTTTCTGCCCATCCGGATGCTGCTAAGGCGGGGGATGATCTGGAACATATTGTACCCCTTCCGGAATCGGAAGGAATCCCTGCAAACAGAGCAGAAGATGTTATCCTGCTGACACAAAATAATATTGAAGTTAGTGAAAAGCTGATCAGAGAGCATGCAGATGAATTGGCTTGTGTAGTTATGGAGCTTCAGTCAGGATCAGGAGGAATCGTGACATTGGATCCGGAATTTGTAAAACGTATCCGGGAAGTAACCCGGGAACTGGGAATCCTGCTGATCTTTGACGAGACAATTATGATACGGGCATATAAGGGAGGATTTCAAAGCAAATATAATGTAAAGCCTGATTTGACCATCTCCGGAAAAACCATAGGAGGGGGGATACCATTGGGAATGGTGGGAGGCTCTGCTGAAGTAATGGATGTTGCCGCTCGTAATGAAGTTCAGATGTCCGGTACCCATCACGGACACAGACTTGCCTGTGCAGCAGGAATCGCTACTTTAAAGCAGTTGGATGATGCGGCTTATGAGAGACTTAACGGAATGGGAGACAGGATCAAGAAGGAATTAAATACATGGGCGTTAAAGGAAAAGATCCCCTTTATTGTTTTCGGAGAGTCTTCTGTGCTGGGGTATGCATTTACCAGAGAGATGGGACAGAGGATACATACCCACCGGGATTATTGGACAAAATCAGATGGTCAGAAGATGCAGACTTTCGCATTAGAAATCGCAGTACGGGGATTCCTGCCGGTACACAGAGGACAGTTGGGATTGACTCTTCCCATGTCAGATCAGGACATTACAGATTTTATTGAGACAACAAAAGATATTGTAAAAGAAATGTATTCATAGATAAAACGAAGGCGTTTTGATCCGGGATAAGAGGTTCAAAACGCCTTTTCTATCAACAGGAGGTTAAGGAGATATGGAATTTGTTAAAGTTGAAGTTATTACAGCCGGAGCAAAGCTGGAGGAATTAAAGAAATCCATTACGAAGGTCGGCGTTACCGGAATGACAGTAACCCAGGTCATGGGATGCGGAGTCCAGAGGGGAACACCGGAATACGAAGATGATATCCATAGTGAGATCGAACTGCTTCCTAAACAGATGATCATGATGGTTATAGAAAAAAGCAAATTGGAGAAAGTCCTGGATACTGTAAAAAAGGGACTATATACAGGACATATAGGCGATGGAAAGATTTTTGTCTCGCCGGTAAACAATATTATCCGGATACGTACCGGAGAGGAAGACAAAGACGCTCTTTATTAACGGAAGGAGAAACAGATATGGAAAAAAAGAAAAAACTCGGACTGCCTAGTGTGATTGCTACGGGAGTAGGCGTTATCATAGCGACAAGCTGTCTTTTATCTCTGGGACAGGGAGCCGGGACTATAGGAACTCCCTTTATTTTGTCTATGGCTCTGGCTTGCGCGCTGAATTGTTTTGCAGCCTTTTCTATGTCAGAACTGAATGCTCTGATGCCGGATCTTACCGGAGGACTGGCCCAGTATACTCTGGCCTGTGTAGGACCTTTTCTGACAATTCTTATCATGACAGGAGGCTATCTTATAGGAAATACTATGGTTGCCAGTGTGGAATGTGCGATGTTTGGAAATATGATACTGACGATTTTTCCTCAATCGCCGGTGCCATCAACAGTATATTGTGTGATAATCCTAATCTTTTTAGTACTGATCAATTTAAAAGGTATTGATCTTTTCGCGAAGATCCAGAACATTGTTGCCTATGGATTGATTTTTTCCCTTATTTTTTTGGGGGTTATAGGAGCATTAGGACTTGGAACCGGGAAAATCGTAGAGCAACCGGGCGTAGTAGCAGGAGACTTTAACAGCATAATCAATATGTGCGGCCTGGCATTTTTTCTGTTTATTGCCAGCGAATTTGTGATACCTATATCCAAAGAGGTGAAAAATGCAAAGAGAAATGTGCCTCTTGGGATGATCCTCAGCCTGATACTGATTCTGGTCATGCAGTCAATCCTTGTTCTGGGATTTAAAAATTATACACCCTGGGCTGAACTGGCAGCTTCATCCTCTCCACATATTCTTTATGGAACATTGCTTTTGGGAACCCCGGGGAAAATATGGATGGCAGTTGTAGCGATTCTTGCAGTTGTAAGTACGGTTAACTCTAATATTGCGGGCCTTGCTAATATTGCTGCCGGAATGGCAAAGATAGGGCTGCTTCCCGAGCTATTTATGAAAAGAAATAAAAATGGGGTTCCCTGGATTTCTGTTCTGATCATCGGTGGAGGTATGCTGGTGATTAATATTACAGGGCTTTCTTCAACAAGTGAACTTTCTTTTATGATTTTAAGTGCCAGCGTTATACTTATGCTGGCTTATATACTGGTACATATTGATGTATTAATTTTGAGAAAGAGACTTCCTAAGGCTCCAAGGAATTTTAAAGTGCCTGGAGGACCTGTAATCCCGGTTATCGGTATTTTAGGCACAGCCTGGATGATCTGGCATATTGCAGAGGATAATGCCACAAGATTTGGCGTGTACGGCCTGTGCCTTGTAATGTTTGGTGTGTTGGTGATTTATGCAGTTCCCTGGCTGATATATCAGAAAAAACCATTTTTCAAACCGGTTCCAGTGGAGAGAGTGATGGCCATGGAAAACAGCCAATATCTTATCTGGCATAAAAAAAAGAGAGAAAACTGTAAGAACAAAAAGTATGCAAAAATGTCAGGTTGATACAGGGGACAGCAAAAGAAGAAATGAAAAAAGGAAAAGTGATTGTCTTTTTTATCTCTCAAAGATCCGGTAACTTTGTAAAAAGTATGAGGTATATTTTTCCTGGACGAAGTGCAAGCCGGTTCTTGTAGGACCGGGTATCTTTGGAACCACCAGTATTATAGAGATAAAATAACCGGGGTGGAAAGGGCGGCGTCCACCCCGAAGATAAACTGCTTTGAAGTGGGAAACAGGGCGAAAAACAGGTCCTTGGGCAGATATTCTTTTTTATAGTTTTTAAGGTTGGAAATAGAGAGAGTTTCATGATTGCGATCAGTTCCATTCACTTTCCAGCAGAAAGTCCCGGATATTACGGTGCTTGATCCCGTTGCGGCTCATATCAAATTCATCCAGAGTGACAACGTACTTTGGAAAATTGTCACGGACACGGTCATAGACGCCGAACTCCCGCTGGATGGTATCTTCCGAGGCCAGCAGGTAAGCCACCTGGATATACAGTTTGTTTCCCTGGTCCTCACATACGAAGTCAATCTCCTTGCCGCCTACTTTGCCCACAGTAACAGTATAGCCCCGGCGCAGGATCTCCATGTAGACGATGTTTTCCAGAACCAGGTTAATATCCCGCATATTGCCGCCGAACACTGCTTCCCGGATACCATGATCGGCCACATAGTATTTTTCGTTGACGGTGAGTATCTTCTTGCCCTGTAAGTCCTGCCGTTTCACCTGGTAGAACAGAAAGGCGTCAGTGCAGGCTTTGATGTAATTCAGTACTGTTTCCGGAGATACGGATCGTCCTTCACTTTTGAGATACTTGGAAATAGCGGTGGAGGAAAATGTGGTGCCGATATTGGATGTTACATAGGCAACGATCCGCTCCAGCATATCTACATCCCGGATATTATTTCGCTTGACGATATCTTTGAGTTCCACGGAGTTGAACAGATCCCGTAGATACTGACGGCTGGCTGCTTCGTCATAGCGAAGGTTGGACAGGTAGGGCATACCGCCAACGGTCAGATATTTGCTAAAGCACTGGCGGATATCGGCATTCGGGTAAACAGTGCGGTACAGTTCGAGAAATTCCGCAAAGGAGAATGGATAGATCACAAATTCCACATACCGCCCGGCCAGATAAGTCGCCAGCTCACCGGAAAGCAGCCTGGCATTGGAGCCGGTGATATAGATATCACAGTCCAGTTCCACACGGAAGGAATTGATACATTTTTCCCAGGAGTCCACTTCCTGGATCTCATCAAAGAAAAGATAGACTTTGCCTTTGATTTCCGCTGCCCGGCGTATGATCTCATCATGGAGTGCTGTGGCGGTGCAGAGATGGGCGTTGCTCATATTCTCAAAGTTGATAGAAATAAACTGGCCGCTGTCCACGCCGGAGGCGCACAGTTCCTCTTGAATCAGGCCCAGCATGACCGATTTGCCGCTTCGACGGATACCAGTCAGGACCTTTACCAGATCGTTTCCGATGAAAGGACGGATACGGCTCATATAGGCTTCACGTTTAATCATAAGAATCAGCCTCCCTTCTGGAGTTGTTTTATGATATCACAGATATGATGAAAATTCAAGAAAATAAGGAAGATTTTAACGGTTATAACTGATAAAAAGTATTTTTCGACACAGATTGACAGATGAAATAGAAATAAGATCGTTAACCCGACAAAAAGGGAGCATCGGGAAATAGATAATTCCAGACAGGGCCGGAGTAAGTCGTATGAGTTACTCCGGCCCCTGAAATTTATTATAACGACTTTTCAAAGTCGGGCAACCAAAAATCAATTTCAGATTAACAAGAAGAAAGAATGGTGGTCAGTATAATTATGAAATATGGATAAAATAGAGAGATCTACTCGCTGTCCGGAAGGTCATGGAGGTTACCTTGCCGCTTTTAAGAATTTCAACATGGCATCTGTTACAAGATCTATATGTTTCTCAAAAACATGGTTATCACCATGGATAACTTTCAATGAAGCATTTTTGTACATTGCCGCCATTTTTTCCGCATAGCCGAAAGGTATCATTTCATCGGTATCTGAATGTACGATCAGCACGGGACGGTCGTACCTTTTTACGGCATCTTCAAAAGGAAGCAATTGATTTACCCGGAAATAATTTCCTGAGATCGGACGGTCTCCAAATATTGTCAGAGTCTCCGGAATATGTTGAGGGTCAAATGTGGCATCCAGAAACTTTCCTTTCACGGAATAATCTTTTATTGCGAATCCTGGAGCCAGAGGCATGATAGCAGTCAGGTCATCTGATTTCATCCCGGCAGTAAGTACAGTGGCGGCACCTCCTTGAGAGTGTCCCGTCAGATAAATAGCAGAAACAAAATCCATTTTTTTTACATGATCAATCACTGTCAGCAGATCTAGTTCCCAATCAAGCATTGTATGATTTCTGAATTCCCCATCACTTTTCCCATGCCCATAGAGATCTACCCGGAGGGCCGCATACCCGTTTTCAGCCATTGCGTCAGCTATTTTACGAATGTGCGGCTCTTCCATATGTCCTGTCAGGCCATGAGCTATAATAACCAGCGGACAGCGGCTTATATGATCTGATGGCATCTGCAGTTTCAGATGAAGTTTCATTCTGTTCCGCTCAATATAGTATTCTTTCGTATCCATAATATGTCACCTGTCCTTTCCGGCAGCAGTATTACTGCCC
>DWUY01000329.1 GCA_019120515.1 Candidatus Blautia avicola
TAATTCTTTTTCTTCGGATATTTCTTTATTTTTATGGGTATACATGTTGGAAAGTCTCAGCAGTCTTTCATAGATCATACCCCACAGATCGTCTTCGCCATAAGGTTTGATTTCCAGCTTTTTTCCGCTCAGCATAGTATTCAGGGCCGTGTCCAGGTTCTTTGTAAACCTGTAAATATCCTGTTTTAAGACATGTATTTTCCATAGTAGAAATGCCGCCAACACCAATAGCAAGAGGATTACTATAAGCAGTACTATTTCCATATATAACCCATTCCATATACATTAAAAATATAGGAATGTTCCTCCGTCTCGATCTTTTTCCTCAGCCTGTTTATATTCACTGCCAAAGCATGCTTGTCCATCAGCTGGACGCCCTCTTCCCATAAAGAATCCAGCAGCAGGGAATAGGTAAGCAACCTCCCCTTATTCTGGATCAGCTTTTTTAAGATCCGGTACTCTGTAGGGGTAACCGGACATTCTTCTTTCCCTTTTTGAATCTTTCCCAGTTCAAAATCGATCCTTAAAAAGCCATCGTCATAAATATTGGAGTTTTTCGGTTCTCTTGAAAGGATCAGGGCAATTTTTTTCTGCAGTATTTTAATAGAAAAAGGCTTTGTCAAATAATCCTCAGCGCCCAGATCATAACCTTTCAGCATATCTTCTTCCAGATCCCGGGCGGACAGAAACAGTACCGGGACCTGGTTTCTGTCCTTCAGCCATCTGCAAAACCAAAACCCATCTCCATCGGGAAGATTAATATCTAGTACCGCCATATCCAGGGTATCGTTTTCCGCAATCTCTTTTGCTTCTTTGCAGGAATATGCAGAAAAGATCCGATAGCCATCTCTTTCCAGGACGCTGCTGATGGTCCGGTTCAGTTCCGGATCATCTTCCAAAACAAGTATCGTCGGCATTTATTTATCTCCTTAAAATCTTCTTACTGTTATTTTCATTATACTTTAGAGGCAGGGAAAAGTATAGAAAACCTTCTTGCTTTTCCGTATTTTAATTGTGCAATAGCAGCCCGCCAGTAAAAAACAGAGGTATCTCTCCAGTCATTGCTGACTTTTGAAATACCTCTGTAATCATCTTATCTTCTATTTTGCTCCGGCAGCGGTGGAAAACTGCTGCTCAGAAAAGAACTCCTTTCGGATCAGGAAAAAAGCTTTTTCCCTGCGTCTTCTGCATTTGCGAAAGGTCCCGGAAGGACACGGATGCCTCTGTGATTTCCGAAATAATCGCTGTCAAAAACAATGTCTGTTCCGTCTGGATTTTCAAACCGCTCTTCCGGCTCAAAAGCATAGCCCAGGATATCGCTGTTTACCATACTGTCCCCAAAGTCTCCAAGGAATTCGTAAAGGTTCGTGGAGAGTACCGGACAGCCCTCTTCCATATTCAGGTCAACCGTTACAGTATGTTCTGTGTCCACCAGATTGCTGGTTTCATTTTTATAAGCTTTGGCGCCGTTGAAGTAAACATTTCCTTTTACCCATACAGGCAGTTTTTTACCATGAGCCGGCTCCAGTTTTTTCATATCCGGCGTATCTGTGTCCATATCAAACATTTTGATCCATTCATCATAAGTAGGATATTCATCCATAACATGAGTGCCTACTTCCCGGTTCTCCTCATCGGTTCCCTCGGAGCTGTCTCTGAGAGTGGTGAACGGCTGGGACGGCCATTTCTGTACAAAAATATTGTTATAGAAACGATCGTCTCCGTGAAGGATGGTCATAAAGCCCATCACTTCTGTCCGGTGTGGAATGTGGTATGGAGTATAACGGGGACCTGTTCCCTCTCCTACACAGGTAAGAGCGCCGCAGATCAGGTTGTGGACCATAGCGACGCCTTCCGTAGCCATTCGCAGGCAGGCGTCGGAAAGAAGGATATTGTTATCAATAAGAGTAGGACCATGGCCAACCTCTACGAAAATATCCTGACTCATCATTCCGCCTTTTAACTGTTTGGCGAATTCAGGCTTCTGATTGTCATGGAACAGGTTCTGGGTAATACGGGTGCCCTGAGCCTCCCAGTCACACCAGATTCCCATGGTACAGTGATGGATATGGTTCCGGCGGTAGATCACATCAATTGCCGCATGCATTTTGATACCGGCGATTTCTGCGCCTCCCAGTTCCATCATATTGTTGATGTGGTGGATATGGTTATCCTCGATAATAGAGAAAACCCCTCCCATACGGCCGATGATCCCGCCCTGTTCACAGTTATGGATATTACAGCGGCGGACAATATGGCTTCCCACTTTTTCTTTCAGCCAGCCATGGTACTGTCCCCGGCATACAGCGTCGCGCTCCATCTGGGTAGGGCTCTTCACATGTTTGTAAGTAAAGTAATGATCATTGTCCGGATCCAGATATTTACCAAGGGAGATACCGGCACATTTACTGTTGCTGATCTCGCAGTCTTCGATGATCCAGCCTTTGGACCAGTGAGGGCCGATCATACCGTCCTGATAAGCTGCCGGCGGCGCCCAGGTAGTTGCGGCTTTGTTAATGTTAAAACCGCTGACTGTAATATAACCGATGCCGGTTTCGGAAGGCATAAAACATTCCCGGCGGACATTGATCTCTACATTTTCCTCATTGGGATTTTTCCCCTGGAAGTTTGCATAGATCACAGTCTCGTCCCCATCCTGTTCAGAATACCATTTATAGACAGAAGCTTCCGGTTCCCAGGAGCACTCATAGACCTTTCCCTCCATACATGCCTCCAGGCTCTCTGCCTCATAGAGCATCTTGTCATTGAGATATACAACCCCTGTATGTTTGCTCCGTCCGGCAAAGTACCAGTCGCCGTATACATATGTAGTATAAGGATTATAATTTCCGAAAATAGAATTGTTGACCCTGGTTACCCAGGTAGTTCCCTGATAAAGTTTCCAGTCTTTTACTTCCTCTGCTCCGGTGATCACTGCGCCTAAAGGCTCTGTGCTGCGGTAGACGATCCGGGCTTCTTCTGTTCCGGCGTTTCTGGGATTTACATATTCACGGTAAACGCCCGGAGCCACCAGTACCTCGTCGCCGGCCGTTGCCACCTGTGCCGCGTCATTAATATGTTTAAAAGGCATTTCCTTGCTTCCGTTTCCCTGACGGGAAGCTTTTGCATCTACATAAATTTTCATATCCGTCCCATTCCTCCTAGAATATTATTTCTGATACCTCTATTCTATTTGTTTTCTCAGGCAAAAGTTTTTATATTTTCGGATATTTCTTTTAACTTTTCGGATATATTTTGCTAAAAGAGCTTTTTGCACCGGTGGAAATATCCCTTTGTTCCGCCTCTTCTGGAATCAAAAGACGGTCTTCCTGTTCTGATCCCGGTATTCTTTGGGAGACTGATGCATTTTCTTCCGAAAGGCTGTGCTGAAATGGCTTACGCTACCATAGTGAAGGTATTCTGCGATTTCCTGTATTTGCCTGTCTGAATACCGGAGCATGTTGCAGGCCGCCTCGATCTTAATATCGGAAATATATTCTGTGATTGAGATCCCCTCGTATTTTTTGAATAATTTCTGCATATATTCCTTTGAAATTCCCAGATCATCCGCAATCTCCTGTATGGATATTTTCGTAAATCTTCTGGATATGATATTTTTTTTCACTTCCTCTACATGGAAATTTACAGTGCTTTTTTTCTTATGATCTGCCACCAGCCGGGCAAAATAGATCTGGCTTTCCCGCCGGAGCCGATCCATCTCAAAAACCGTCTTGCACTGGGATAGCTTTTTCAGATAAATGTCATTATTAATAAAGCCCTCCGCAGAACTAAGCCCCCCTTCTATAGCCGCCCGTGCGGCCAGGGAAATACCGATCACCGTCATATATTCCTCATTTTTCTTTAGGTTGTCCATGATGATCGGGTGGGAAGGCGCTTCATAGAAATCCTGTTTTTTCAGGTACTCTACGTCGCCTTCTTTGATATGATCATACAAAAGCTGCTCATCCATGTAAGTATGGTTCTTCTGAAAAGAATCTATCTGCCGCAGTTCTTCCCTGGTTACCAGTTCCTGGTTCTCTCCTTCTTCCGTATCAGGAAGAAGTTCTCCCAGGATATCCTTTCTCCGTTCTTCCTGAAATTCCTCTCCGGTAAGAAAAGACACTAACGCAAAAATATCGTCCAACTGACACCCTGGACATTCCCTGATCTTATTTCTCCGTATAAAATTTCTGCATTCAAAAGTATCTGTTCTCCCATAGGCAAAAGGTCCCAGGATATAGTACTCCTCTTCTCCTCTGCAGCCGCACAGAGCAATCGGTATCTGGGAGTCATAGGAAAGGAAAAGAAATTTTTTCCCTGCAAGTCCTTCCTTCGCCTTCTCCAGCATATCCTTTTCAAAGGTTTCCGGCGCCTTAAAAAAGCTGGAAAAACTTTCTATCCAGGCCCATTCCAGTGTATAGACAGTAACCGGGATCCGGCTGAAGCGAAAGAGGATTTTCAAAGTATTTGCGTCATACATAATATTACTCCCTCTGAAAAGCAAACTCATACACAGGCTTCAGACCCACACTCTCCAGTTCT
>DWUY01000036.1 GCA_019120515.1 Candidatus Blautia avicola
TCTTTTTCTGGAGGAATATGACAGATACATGGATCTGGCTAAAAGCGGCAAACTGTCTCAGAGAAAGAAAGAGATGTTTTTTCAGAATTACCAGACCTTTCGTGAAAAACAAGGGTCTGAGGAGCAAAGGAGCTGCCTTTGCCATGGACTTAAGGATCTGTGCGGCATTCTGGAAGAATACTATGGAAAGAAAGTGTTCCTCCTTCTGGACGAATATGATACGCCTTTTATGTATGCAAATTCCAGAGGATATTATGGACAGGTAAGAGAAATTCTTTCAGGAATGTTGAGCTTTTCCCTGAAAGGAAACTCTTCCCTGGAAAAAGCTATGCTTACTGGTGTTCAGAGAGTGGCAAAGGAGAACATTTTTTCCGGTCTGAATAATCTGATGGTCTGTACTGTAAAAGACCCGGAATATAAGGATTGCTTTGGTTTTACAGAGAAGGAAGTACGAGAACTTCTGGATTACTGTGAAACGGAGTTTTCCGGGCAGGTAAAGGAAATGTACGATGGCTACAAAATAGGGGATGCGGAACTTTATAATCCCTGGTCTGTATCCTGTTACGGAGCCAGAAAAAAACTGGAGTCTTACTGGGTCAATACCAGTGAAAACAATATTTTGAAGAATGTCCTTCGTGAACAGGGACAGCCCTTTTTCCAGTCCTATGAGGAGCTGATTGAACGGGGCCAGGTTACAGTGAATGCAGACGTGGCAGGGGCTTATTACGAAAACCAGAATGAGAAGGCTTTCTGGGGACTTCTGCTGAACGCAGGTATGGTGACCATAGAGGAGGAAATCCGGGAGGACCTGTATAAGGTCCGGGTACCGAATCTGGAAGTTTGGAAAGGATTTCAGGATTTGACGGCCTCTTATTTGCAGGTGGAGGAAGGAAAAATAGACAAAATGCTGTATTATCTCCAGACAGGAGATATGGAGCACTTTTCCCGAGAATACAAAAGGACCCTGCTGGAAATCCCCTCTTATCACGATCTGGTAGATGAAAACAGCTACCACATGATGATGCTTGGAATGTGTGTGTTTCTTCATGGAACTTACCAGGTGAAAAGCAATCGGGAGAGTGGCAGAGGAAGAGGAGATATCCTGCTGTATTCCAGAAAAAGGGGATGTCCCAGCCTGATCCTGGAATTTAAATATACCAGAGATAAGTCGGAGGATTTGGAAGATCTGGCGCTGAAAGCCATCGAACAGATCAAAGAGAAAAATTACAGTGCAGGCATGACCGGTCAGGTCTGGTATGTGGGCCTTGCTCACCGGGGAAAAGAGGCAGCAGTAAAGTGGGAAAAGCAGATTGACTTTACGGATGAGTGAAGAATATAATGAAAGACAGAAAGAGAAAGCCGGGCTGGCAACAGGGAGAGGGCGCCGGCTTTCCTGTACAGCGGAATCTGCCACAGCAGATATTAAAATTTATAATGACAGATGTAAAGAAGCGAGCAGTGTTATCACGTAAGTCCAGCGGATAGGCACTGCTTTTTCTTTACAGGAAAGGACAAGAGAAAATGATTAGACAACTGGCGAAAAGTATCCGGGAGTATAAGCGGGCTTCCATCGCTACGCCGATCCTGGTAAGCTTCGAGGTGCTGATGGAGTGCACGATTCCCTTTATTATCGCCCGGCTGGTCAACGAGGTGAAAGGCGGCTGCGATATGGAGGAGATCCTGGGATACGGAGGAATCCTGGTCTGTATGGCCATACTGTCCCTTTTGTTCGGCGGTCTGGCAGGGTCTACCTGCGCTACGGCTTCCTGCGGTCTGGCAAGGAATCTGCGGAAGGATATGTTCTACAGTATCCAGGGGTATTCTTTTGAGAACATTGATAAGTTTATGACCTCTTCTCTGGTTACCAGGATGACTACAGATATCACCAATGTGCAGAATGCCTATATGATGATCATCCGTACGGCGATCCGTTCGCCCCTTATGCTGATCTTTGCCTTTGTGATGGCATTTGTTATGGGCGGCAAGATGGCATGGATCTTTTTTTTTGTGGTGCCGGTCCTGGCCTTCGGACTGTCACTGGTTATTTATAAGACCATGCCCCTTTTTCGGAGAGTGTTTAAAAAATACGACAGACTGAACAGCTCTATTCAGGAGAATATCAAAGCCATGCGGGTAGTGAAGTCTTTTGTCCGGGAAGACTATGAGCAGGAAAAGTTTGACCGGGCGGCTGAAGATGTATGCACAGACTTCACCAGAGCAGAGCGTATCCTGGCTCTGAACAGTCCTTTAATGCAGTTTTGTATCTATACGGTGATGACTTTTGTATTGTCTTTCGGCTCTTATACGATCATTACATCCAGAGGCCTGGATCTGGATGTGGGACAGCTTTCCTCCCTGCTGACCTACAGTTTTATGATGCTGAACAGTCTGATGATGCTGTCTATGGTATTTGTTATGATCACAATGGCAGGGGAATCGGGAAAGAGGATCGCAGAAGTACTGGAAGAAAAAAGCACCTTATCCAACCCGGAAAATCCCGTATATGAAGTAAAAGATGGATCCATATCTTTTGAACATGTGAGCTTTAAATATGCGAAAGAGGCGAAACGCCGGGTTTTAAAGAATATTGATCTGGATATCCGCTCCGGAGAGACCATTGGCATTATCGGGGGTACAGGCTCTTCCAAGTCTTCCCTGATCCAGCTGATCTCCCGTCTGTATGATGTGACGGAGGGGGCTGTGAAGGTAGGGGGCGTAGACGTAAGAGATTATGATCTGGAAACCCTGCGTAATCAGGTGGCGGTAGTCCTTCAGAAAAATATCCTTTTTTCCGGCACCATCCGGGATAATCTCCGTTGGGGAAACAAGGAGGCTACAGATGAGGAACTGGTCCAGACCTGTAAGATGGCCTGTGCCGATGAGTTTATTTCCCAGTTTCCTGATGGATACGACACTTACATAGAACAGGGAGGCGCCAATGTATCCGGCGGCCAGAAGCAGCGGCTCTGTATTGCCAGAGCCCTTCTGAAAAAGCCGAAAATACTGATCCTGGATGATTCCACCAGTGCGGTGGATACCAGAACAGACGCCAGGATCCGGAAGGCCATGAAAGATTACATTCCGGAAACTACCAAGATTATTATCGCCCAGCGGACGGCTTCTGTAGAAGACGCAGACCGGATCATTGTCATGGAGGGCGGCGAGATCAATGCCATCGGCACCCATGAGGAGCTGCTGGCATCCAATGAAATATACAGGGAGATCTATACTTCCCAGAATAAGGAGGGGAACCAGCTTGGAGAATAAGAAGAAAAATATTGTTGGAAGACTTTTAAAAACCATGCTTGGTTTTTATCCGGTGATGCTGCCGGCGACGATTGCCTGCATTGTATTTAATGCAGTGGTAAGCTCTATACCCTCTGTTTTTATGCAGAATATCATTGCTGTTATAGAGAATAACTGGCAGGAAGGAGACTGGGGAGCAGTGGGCGGCCAGATCCTGAGACTGGTTTCTATACTGGCAGTCTTTTATATCCTTTCTCTGGCAGCAGGCTTTACTTTTAATCAGCTGATGGCGATCATGACCCAGGGAACCTTGAAAAAAATGAGGGAAAAGATGTTTGGAAAAATGCAGCGTCTTCCCATTAAATACTTTGATACCAATGATCACGGGGATATTATGAGCTATTATACCAACGATATCGACACCCTCCGTCAGATGATCTCCCAGAGCTTTCCCCAGCTTCTGATCTCCGGTATTACTGTAATGACTATCTTCGGGATCATGGTGTATTACTGCCTCTGGCTGACCCTGGTGGTCGTCCTGGGAGTAGTGGTAATGACTGTGCTGATCAAGAAAGTAGGAGGCGGTTCGGCAAAGTTTTTTGTGAAACAGCAAAATGCCCTGGGAAAAGTGGAAGGCTTTATAGAAGAAATGATGTATGGACAGAAGGTTATCAAAGTTTTCTGTCATGAGGAAGAAAGCGAAGCAGACTTTGACCGCTACAACGATATTCTTTTCGAAGAATCCAGAAAAGCAAACCAGTATGCCAATATACTGGGGCCTATTTTGAATAACATCGGAAATATTCTTTATGTATTGGTGGCTATTACAGGAGGGATTCTGCTTACCCTGCATGTTCCCAATGTGAGCGTATCCGGCATTCCTATTGGGATCAGTATTGTGGTGCCCTTCCTGAATATGACGAAACAGTTTGCAGGGAATATCGGCCAGGTGTCCCATCAGGTAAACGCAGTGGTTATGGGAATCGCCGGTACAGAAAGAATCTTCCGGCTGATGGATCAGGAGCCGGAACAGGATCAGGGGTATGTGACCCTGGTCAATGTCCGGGAAAAATCCCCCAGGAGCCAGGCAGGTGCAGACGATCAGCAGCCTGGACAGGGAGAAGTGTTCTTTGAGGAATCTGAGGAGCGGACAGGGCTGTGGGCCTGGAAACATCCTCACCGGAAATCCGGAACCGTAACCTATACGAAACTGGAAGGGGATGTGCGGCTGCATAATGTAGATTTTGGATACGAGCCGGGAAAGACTGTGCTCCATAATATTTCCCTTTATGCCAAGCCGGGTCAGAAGGTGGCTTTTGTAGGGGCTACCGGCGCAGGAAAGACTACTATTACCAATTTGCTGAACAGGTTTTATGATATTGCCGACGGTAAGATCCGGTATGACGGGATCAATATCAATAAGATCCGGAAAAGCGACCTTCGCCGTTCCTTGGGAATCGTGCTCCAGGATATCAACCTGTTTACCGGGTCTGTAATGGAGAATATCCGATACGGAAAACTGGATGCTACAGATGAAGAGTGTATTGCCGCGGCGAAGCTGGCAGGAGCAGATGACTTTATCACCAGGCTTCCGGAAGGCTATGATACTCTTCTTACAGAAAACGGCGCCAACCTGTCTCAGGGACAGCGGCAGCTTCTGTCCATTGCCAGGGCGGCTGTGGCAGATCCGCCGGTCATGATCCTGGACGAGGCTACTTCCTCTATTGATACCCGTACTGAAGCTATCGTACAGCGGGGGATGGACGCTCTGATGAAGGGCAGGACTGTTTTTGTTATTGCCCACCGCCTGTCTACGGTGAAAAATTCTGATATGATCATTGTACTGGATCACGGGCGGATCATCGAGAAAGGAAATCACCAGGAGCTGCTGGAAAAGAAAGGGCAGTATTATCAGCTGTATACAGGCGCTTTTGAACTGGAATAGGCAAAAGCCGGCAGATATAATCTGAGATAGATCTATAGATAGGGTATGACTGATTTTTTAGCTTGAAAGAGAGAGGAACATGGCCGATAAGATGGGAAAAAAGATTCTTATAATTGATGATGACCAGGAGCTTCTAAAGATGCTCCAGACCTATTTTGAAATGAAAGGATACCGGATCAGTACAGCCAGGGATGGGGTACAGGGATTGAAGATGGCGGAAGAGAATCCGGATATTATCCTCCTAGATATCAATATGCCCAGGATTGACGGGATCGAAGTCTGCCGCAGGATCCGGGACAAGGTTTCCTGCCCTATCCTTTTTCTAACAGCAAAGGTGGAGGAGGAAGACCGGGTAAACGGCCTGCTCTCCGGGGGAGACGATTATATCTTGAAGCCTTTCAGTTTAAAGGAACTGGAGGCCAGGATCATCGCCCATTTAAAAAGAGAAGAGCGCCATAGAAGTAAAAATCATTACCGCTTCCAGGGGGAACTGTCTATTGACTACACCAGCAAAACCGTGGAGATCAATGGGAATCCTTTGGAGCTGACAAAGCTGGAATACGGGATCCTGGAATTTCTCTCTATGAATCCGGGGCAGGTCTTTGACAGAGAGCGGATTTATGAAAAGGTCTGCGGCTATGATGCGGAAGGGGACAGCCGGGTGGTCACAGAACTGATCCGAAGAATACGGAAGAAATTCCAGGAGTACACGAAAACAGAATTTATAGAAACTGTATGGGGAATGGGATACCGATGGATAAAATAAAAAATTTTTCACTTAAGAAAACGATCCTGCTGTACCTTTGCGTCAGCCTGATCTGCAGTTTTTTACTTTCTGCTCTGGTGGGAGGGATCGCTTCTGAAGTTCAGCAGCAGATCTGGTGGAAGTATGTGGACCAGGAGCAGTATATCCAGGCCGAAGCCGGAGAAAACAGCAACTATACGGTGAGAATCCCCAGACCATCTGCTTCAAGAATGAGCAGATGGGATCATCAGGTATCGGAGCTTTGCGATTTTCTGGAGACTTACAGTGTGCTGTTGATCTCTCTGGCGGGAAGCGGTGGAGCGGTTTTTCTTTTTTACCGGAATAAACTGAAGCCTCCTATAGAGGAACTGGGGCGGGCTTCCAAAATGATCGGGGAAAATAATCTGGACTTTCAGGTGGATTATACAAATAAAGATGAGATGGGACAGCTTTGCCAGGAGTTTGAGCGGATGCGCCGGCAGCTTGTCCTGAACAATCAAAAGCTGTGGAGGACCATTGAGGAGGAAAAGGCTCTCCGATCGGCGGTTTCCCACGATCTTCGTTCTCCCCTTTCGGTTCTGAAAGGATACCTGGAAATGCTGGAAGAATTTCGGAAAGCCGGGATCCTGGATCAGGAGAAAGAAGGGGAAATGCTGGAAGCCAGCCGAAAGCAGGTTCAGCGCATGGATCAGTTTGTGGACATGATGGCAAAGCTGAACAGCCTGGGACAGAGAGTGTTGAAGTCCGGTCCGGTTATCGCAAAAGAACTGGAGCAGGAGATCCGCCAGGCTTTTACCGCTTTGGGAAGAGATAAACAGCTGGATTTCCATATTTCAGAAAATACCGGAGATTTTCTGGGAGACCGGGAGGTAATCCTGGAGGTGGCGGAAAATCTTCCCTCCAACGCCTGCCGGTATGCAGAAAAGGTAATAGAAATAGACCTGTCCGTGACTTCTCGGGAATTGAAAATAAGAGTAAAAGATGATGGAGAGGGATTTCAGAAAGACAAAGAGGAACTGACAAAAGCTTTCTATCAGCAGAATATCAAAGACAGTCTGAAACATACCGGACTGGGTATGTATATCAGCAGACTTTACTGTGAAAAACATGGAGGCAGCCTGCTGCTGGAAAATGACCAGGCAGGGGGAGCCGTAGTAACCGCAATATTTCGGAAGCTATCACATTAAACATATATCAGGAATATTCTCGATATAGATTAATGGGATAGCTTCTTTTTTGTCTGTTGTTTTTTTGTTGTTATTTTACCTCTAAGATAAGGGTATCAAAGAAAACGAGGTGAAGATGATATGACAAAAATTATAAAGCGGGAGATACGGAATTATCTGAAACGTCCCTGGTTTTGGCTGGGCGTTCTGCTGGTGATCTTTGGTACTTTTCAAAATCTGGAGCCTTATCTGAAGATCCATTATATCGCGCCAGAGGAGAAGCTGGAGACAGATCTTCCAAAGGGGTCCTATAAAGGAGATATTTCAGAGGGGTATGTGCCTGCGACTAAGGAACAGCGGCGGAAAATGTGGGATCAGGAAATGAAAGAAATCTTTCTGAAGGAATACCAGATGAATGAAGAAGAGGCCCAGGCTGTGATAGATGAAATGGAAGATATGGATATTGAGAATGCCTGCCGGTATCTGGAAGAAAACTACCAGTTCTACGGGGCCATTTATACTTATGAGGACACTGCCTGGCATTTGGGCACCAGAGAAGAGATTAATGAATACCTGAAAGAAAAAACGGAGGACAGACCCTTTTCCTGGTATTTTTCCAGGAAGTTTGCAGACTTTGCGGGGCTGTATACGGAATTCTTTGCCGTGGTTATGCTGGCGGCTCTTTTTTACCTGGATACCAGAAAAAATACTTATGAACTTCTTCACACGAAGCCGGTCAGCCCGGCGGCATATGTGACAGGAAAAGTCCTGGGAGGCTTTCTGGTCTGTGGGCTGGTACTGGGACTTCTGAACCTGATCTTCTGGCTGGCCTGTCTTCTCCGGACGAGAGGCAGCGGGTTTGAGGTGAGACTTACGGACTTTCTTCTGTCTACAGTTTTGTATATCCTGCCCAATATGCTGATGATGGTCTGTGTATATGCCCTGATCTCTGTGCTGTTTAAGAATCCCTTGCCTGCGGCGCCTCTTTTGATCCTCTATATGCTCTACTCCAACATGGGGAGCCGGAACGCAGAGGGGGTATTTGGATTCTACGGAAGGCCTCTGGCGATCATGGTCCGGTTTCCGGGAAGATTTTTTGAAACCTCTCTGCTGTCTATGGTAGTGCCAAATCAGGTATTTCTTCTGGCTGCTTCCTTAGTGATCATCCTGATCTGTGTCAGGATCTGGAAAAGGAGGCGGATATCATGAGAATAGAAAGCAAGATCTGCCTGCCATTTTACAAGATTGCCTACGCAGTTTTTTTTACAGGGGTTTTATGCCTGATCCGGGGTGTCACCTATACCCAGGAGATCGGTCCCGCATTGGAAAGCCCTATGGCCCTGCTGGCTGCAGTGTTCTGTGCAGATACCTATATCCAGGAGATTTTAAGCGGCAGGTATCAGATCCAAAGACTGTATCCCCTGAAAAACCGGCTGGCTTCCATGGCAAAGCGGCTTATGATCCAGGAAGCTTTTCTGCTGTTTCTGTCTGCAGCCGGCTATGGCATGTATCTTCTGGTCCAGAGGCCAGTATTGTTAAATGGTGAAGAAAGGGGAGAGAACAGCAGTGTTGCCATATTTCTTATATATCTGGGAGCAGTTTTTGTAAGTTTGCTCTTCTGGGGGCTGCTTTCTCATGTTCTCTCCTGCCTGTTTCGGAATATGTGGGCAGGGATCGGCAGCTGCCTCCTTTTATGGACCGTAACTAATTCTACAGTGGGAGATAAGTGGCTGGGATGCTGGAACCTGTTTTCCTACTCTTTTAGAGACCTGGAGGACAGCGGGGATCTGAGCTGGCTGTGGGGGAAATTGCTGTGTGTGGCAGCCAGTATCCTTCTGGCTTATATGCTTCCGAAAATCGTAAAGAAAAGGGGATAAAACTATGAGTATCATAATAAAAAATCTGACAGTAACTTTCAAAAACAAAGTGACAGCCATAGACCATGGAAACCTGGAAATTCCCAGAGGGGTCTTTGGCCTGTTGGGGGAAAACGGCGCGGGAAAGACCACCCTTATGCAGGTGCTGACGACTTTGATTACCCCGGATGAGGGGGAGATAACCCTGGATGGGATTCCATACCGGGAGGAGAATTACCCCAGGATCCAGAGTAAGATCGGATATCTTCCCCAGGAGATTGACCTGTATCCGGGACTGACTCTTCAGGAGTGTTTGGAATATATGGGAACCCTGTCCGGGCTGACGAAAAAGGTATCCAGAGAACGGACAGACTACTATCTGGAGAAAACCGGGCTTGCCGGACAGAGAAAAAAGAAAATGCGTCAGCTGTCCGGGGGAATGAAAAGACGGGCAGGACTGGTACAGGCTCTTTTAAATGAACCGGAATTTCTCATTGTAGATGAGCCCACTACCGGCCTGGATCCGGAAGAACGGATCCGTATCCGGAATCTGCTGGTGGACTTTTCCGAAAACCGGACAGTACTATTCTCCACCCATGTAGTGGAAGATCTGGCAGCTTCCTGCAGCCGGCTGGCTGTTATGCAGAAGGGCAGGTTTCTTTATGCAGGCAGTATGGGAGAACTCCTCGAAAAAGTACAGGGCCATGTGTGGCTGTGTAAAGTGGCTGATGAGAAAAGGGCCAGGGAACTGGAGCAGCAGTATCATGTCTCTTCCAAACAGCTTGGAGAGGGCGGGGTGCAGTTGAAGATCATCAGTGAAGAACAGCCTCAGATCTCCTGTATCCCCTGTGAGGGTACGCTGGAGGATGCTTATATTTATATTACGGGAAAAAAGAAAAGTTAGGACTTGTCCGGTATAATTGTTTATGTTATTATGAAAAAAGCAAATGTAAGGGAGGTGGCTTGATGTCGGCTATTCGCTAATGGTAAGGACAATAAATCGGTTCTCATCTATATGATTATGATGAGTTTTTTTGTTGTACCTATTTGCGGATAGATTCATCAGGCTGGCTTTGACCTTTCAGGCAGTTTTTTTGTGATACGGAAAATCTACAGGTCCATTTGGAATCAAGTCTAAGGCCCTTGGGGCAGTTTCCAAATAGATCTGCTTGTATGCCTGCTTGGATTGCTGCCTCCAGGAATAAGAAAACGCAGGATAGGTATGTGCGGATAACTCAGAGTAATGGGTTATCCGTTTTTTTTGCGATACGCCCGGCAAGCAGTCACCATGCTTGCATGAGTGGATATTTGCCGGGCAACGGACAGCGAAGGGTTTTGCCGTGAGCTGGCTGCGGTATCGCATAGATCGGATAGGGATAAAGTTCCCCTATCCGATCTAAAAAAATTCCGGATCTGTTCTTATCAATCACTTTATTTGGTACATGAAACTTGATTTTAATCTATGAGGAGAAGTTCTATGAAAGAAAACACGAAAAGATACCAATGCCCAAATTGCGGCTGGACTGCCTCTGAAGAAATAGAAAAAGAACATCTGGAACATTGTCCCAACTGTCTGTCAGGGATTCATGAAACAGACAGGGAAGGAAATCCATGCGGGGGCATACTGGAGCCAGTCAGCGTCTGGATCAGAGAAGATGATAAATGGGAAATTATTTCAAGATGCAGCTTCTGCGGAGAAATGGTATCTGCCAGAATGAACGAGAGAGATAATCGGATCAAAGTACTGTCCATTGCCTCAAAGCCTTTATCTTCCCCGCCTTTCCCGGTGGAACGGATCGAAGAACTGACAAGGAACAGGATAATAGGGCCTACCTATAATGTAAGTGTAGCAGAGAAATCTTCTCTTGCTGCACTTATTTTTGATTACTGAAGAATAAAGGATATTTTTATAAAGGAGGCGGATTTTTATGATAGAAACAATAAA
>DWUY01000037.1 GCA_019120515.1 Candidatus Blautia avicola
CAGGATCCATGGTCTTCTCCAGATCTTCCAGAGACATATTGAATGCCGGATCATCTGCGATCAGTTCCAGAAGGTTATTGTCTTTTCCTTCTTTCTTTACGTTAGCCGCAGCCACCATGGACAGCTCGCGGATCCTCTCATGAAGTTCCTGACGGTCCCCGCCGGCTTTAACCGCATCCATCATAATGTTTTCTGTAGCCATAAACGGCAGCTCGCTTCTTAAGTGTTTCTCAATAACCTTGGGATATACCACCAGACCGTCTACCACGTTCAGGCACAGATCCAGGATACCGTCAATAGCCAGGAAGCCTTCCGGAATGGAAAGACGTTTATTGGCAGAGTCGTCCAGGGTTCTCTCAAACCACTGAGTAGCGGAAGTGATCGCCGGATTTAAAGCGTCCACCATCACAAATCTGGACAGAGAAGCAATCCTCTCGCTGCGCATTGGATTTCTCTTATAAGCCATAGCAGAAGAACCGATCTGATGTTTCTCAAAAGGCTCCTCCACTTCCTTCAGATGCTGAAGGAGACGGATATCATTGGAGAACTTATGAGCGCTGGCAGCGATACCTGCCAGGATATTCAGCACTCTGGTATCCACTTTTCTGGAATAGGTCTGTCCGGAAACCGGATAGCAGGCTTTGAATCCCATTTTCTCAGCGATCATCGGATCGATCTTATCGATCTTCTCCTGGTCTCCGTCGAAAAGCTCCAGGAAGCTGGCCTGGGTTCCTGTAGTTCCCTTGGAACCTAAAAGCTTCATGGTGCTGAGCACATAATCCAGATCCTCTAAATCCATCATAAATTCCTGCATCCACAAAGTAGCTCTCTTTCCTACAGTAGTAGGCTGGGCAGGCTGGAAATGGGTAAATGCCAGTGTAGGAAGGTTCTTGTTCGCATCGGCAAATTTTGCCAGTTCGCCGATCACATTGAGAAGTTTCTTCCGAACCAGTTTTAAGGCCTCTGTCATAACGATAATATCTGTATTGTCGCCTACATAGCAGCTTGTAGCGCCCAGATGGATGATTCCTTTAGCCTTTGGGCACTGTACGCCGTAAGCATATACATGGGACATCACGTCATGGCGTACCTCTTTTTCTCTGGCTTTGGCCACGTCATAGTTAATATCGTCTGCATGAGCTTTCAGCTCATCGATCTGTTCCTGGGTAATATTCAATCCCAGTTCTTTCTCTGTCTCTGCCAGAGCGATCCACAGTCTTCTCCAGGTACGGAATTTCATATCCGGAGAAAAAATATACTGCATCTCTTTGCTGGCATAACGCTCGGACAATGGACTTACATATCTGTCTGTACTCATACTCTCTACCTCTCTGCTTTCTTTTTCAAAACTTCTTGCATTATATATCATCAGCGGAAAAAACACAACACTCCGCCGTAAAATCGCCGCGATCCGGCCATACAGTTTGCATACGCGGCTAAAATATGGCTCACCATACGCCTAAAATCCTGTACTCCTATGATAATCCCGGATAAACTTTCCTAAAAGTTCTCCGGCCTCTTTCTGGGGCACGGTTGCCTGTTCTCCTGCTTCTTTCAGGCTGCTGCGGATCTCTTCTTCCAGTTCTTTCGGCGCTTCCATTTCCCGGCATACGTTGGAAAAACTTTCTTCATCCGCCATACAGCAGGCTGTGAGGTAATGCTTCAGAGCCTGCCGTGTGCCAAGGAGCCTGTAGGCCTTCAGGAAACATTCCGAAGCCTCTTTAAACTGGAACAGGTACATATAAGCGCAGCCCATATTGTGGTAGATCCCGCCGTTAAACTGCTGTCCCAGCCCTTCCTTGTCCTCTTTTTTCAGAGCGTTCTCATAAATCCGCAGGGCGTTGACATACATTTTATTCTCTACCAGGTAATCGCCCTTTTTCTTTTCTCGCTGGACCGCCGGCTGCTGCTTTAGCAGGTTCAGGTTCTCATTGAGCTTTTTAAATTCCTGGTGGGAAAGATAGTTGATTTCCTTAAACACCGCCAGGATAAACTCTGCGGTCCCTTCCTCTTCCTCCAGGATCTTATAAAGTCTCCGGTAAAGCCTTTCCAGACCCAGTTCCTTCCGTATCCAGTCACAGAGATGCTCGTTTAGGATAGTCTCGTCCAGGAGATAAATGTTGTGGTAAAAATAATAACACAGCTCCTCGATACTGTAGATATTCGTGCTGATATTTTCAATATAATAGGGCATGGAGGCCCGCTTTACCTGACATAAAATATAACTTCCCATTATGTGCCTCCTTTACCATGATACCTTTTCTGTCCAGACCATTCCCGATGAAGGATACAGATCTCCGAATCCCATGTCCTCCGCCCGGACCACGCAAAGTTCTTCCGACTCATAGTAGATGGTCAGGGCCAGACGTGTAGTCTTATTAGGTCTTTTAGGAAGTCCCGGCAGTTTCATGGAAAACCTGGTCCTGGCCCCTCCCTCCATAGGGATCACCGTAAATTCCAGGTCCTCTTTATCATCCAGGATGATCTCCAGATGGGTATGGATCTCATACCAGTTTTTCCCGGCCTCTACCAGAAGATAGGATTTCAGAGAACCCCCTGTGACCACTTCCATGCTCACATTCTTTCTTACCAGAGAAGAGCTGATATAGAGATAGCCTTTCAGGTTCTCCTCTCCGCACTTTTCCTTGGCTCCGTAGCAGGCTCCTTTTACATAGAGATTATTCCCGTAGAAAACATGGCGCTGGTTCCGGCAGAGATAAGGGGTGGAACGCTGGGCCCATTCCTGGTCAAATCCGTCTCCGACCATATAAATGCTGGAATAAGTGTCATTTCCACAGGACTGAGAGATCAGCCGGAAGAAATTCTCATCTCTCTCCTGAGGATCCTTGGAAAGCTCTGCGCTTTTTCCATGTTCGATCCAGGCTGTGGCCGGTCTTCTCTGATTATCCACCACCAGCCGGGCAAAGGATACTTTATCCTTTTCAAAAAGGAACCATCCGATCTTCCTGGCCCAGTTATCCTTTCTGTGGTTCATCACATAGTAATAAAAACTCTCGTCATAATCCTGCACCCAGATCTGGCTTCTGGCAAATCCCATCAGCTCTCCCGCCTGATACACTGCCTGGATAAGGGCCGGAGAAAGTTTCGGCACAGTTACCATCACAGCCTTGATCTGCCGCACCGGCTCCCCGATCCCCAGAAGGGAAATACAGCCCCGCAGATAGATCTCCATTAATTTTCCCGGAGTATATTTTTCTCCGTCTATTTCCGTTTCCTGGTCCTGGTTCCAGATCCTCAGAAGTCCTGACACAGGGATCTCTCCCTCCTGCCTGGAAAAATAATCAGCTTCCAGGCCATAGTGCCAGGCCTCTTTTCCCAGCTTCTTGGACAACAAAGTGGGAAAGAGATACTGATTGCTTCCCGCCTTTACGGAGACGGAGATAGGCTCCCGCTCTTTCCTGTCAAAATAGCAGAGCTGAGACTGTTCTTTACCGATTTCCAGTCCTGCAATGATGTTCCTTGTCTCATTCATATTCTCTCCCCTCCTTTAGTCCATCAGCGGAAACAGGACAGACGCCTGATATTCCTTTTTCACATATTCTTTTGTCATGTTTTCCAGTTCTTTATCCCTGCCCTGCTCTTTCATCATCAGCATGGCGTTGAGCATCTGGTATTTACTGCTTCCAGAGGTCTCTCCCTCTTCCACAGCCAGCACTGCTTCCTCAGTCCGGGAAGTCTCTCCCTTGCGTTCAATCTCAAAATAATAGTGAAGCTGCTCCCCGTAAAAAAGCACAAACTCTTTATTGTAAATACCCTGGTACCGTTCTTTCACCGGCTCTACCTTTTCCTCGCTCCTGCCCTGGGGATCCTCCACAAAGTAGTGAAGAGTCACCTTTGCTCCCGGTCCTGCCTTACACTGGACAAATACCTTGTCCTCCATCTGGCAGAACTGGAGAAGTTCTTTGGGAAGGCTGCGGAAAAAGGCAAATTTCAGCCTCTGAGCGGCGCATTCCTGAAGGATCTTCTCCGCCCTTTCCTTCCGTTTTTGATCCCAGTTATTCTCCGCAGCGTAATTTTTCAGAAGGGCCAGACGACAGATAATATCGCTCTCCCAGCCTTTTTCTGTGATCTTTTCCAGTGCCTCAAAGAGGAACGGATCCACCTCTTTTCCACCTACAAAGTACCCGTAGGATTCAAAAGTCAGATAAGCCAGGATCACCTGTTCCCTGCCTCCCTGACGGATATATTCCTTCAGGACTGTCATCCCCTGGACAGGATAGCACCTGGTAAACATACTGTACACCAGGATCTTTTCTTCCAGCTGATAACAGTCCACGCCAAAGCCCATAGCCCGTTTCCACAGTTTCAGGGTTTCCTCCACCGGACCTTCAAAATGTTTCACCAGATATCTTAAAAGGATCTCATCATAGATCCCGCTTTTCACAATATATTCCGCCAGCAGAAGGAGTTCTTCTTCATACTCGTATTCCAGATTCAGGATCATCTGGCTGCAGAGTCTGAGCAGGATAGGCATTTCCACTCCCTCGTATCCGTATTCACAGATCAGGTCATAGGCTCCCACAAACATATCCTGTTTCACCAGAATAGTGATCAGAAGGCTCTTATTTACTCTGGCAAAGCCCCGGAAATCCATTTCCCGAAGAGACTCTCTTAAGTTCCGGTTATCCATATTGGTCTCGTAATACATCAGCAGCCTTCTCCGGATCTCCTGGCGGTAGTCCTCCCGGAAAACCTCCTGTCCCAGCACTGCCTGGAAACTGGAAATGTTCTCGCTGTTCACCTGGTTTTGATGACTGTACTCTCCGCAGGTATAAAGAAGCATGCCAGGATAACGGAGGCCGTCTTTTGCCAGTTTTGGCGCCAGTTCCTCGATATCCAGGAGACTGTGGATATTATAATCTACTGTTCCTGCGTAACGTCTCTGGCTGCTGTCCTCAAAAATTACCGCGGCGTCTTTGGTATACAGAGAAATGTACGCGGTCTTATCTGTACACAGATAAACCTGCTCCTCCTTCAGAGCCCCATGGCTGACAATGACTTTTCGGATCTTGGGATCGTCGCAGTACAGCCGATAGGTAAAGAGGACTCTGGCCAGAGCCGCCCTTACATTTTCGTCCTGGGAATTTACACAGAACTCCTGGTATACTACGGCAAAATCCTCGTTGATCCTGCCTTCTTTGATCTTCTCAAAGGCAAATTTTTCCATGTTATTCCGGTAAGCGTTATAAGTTTCCTTATCCAGCTCCTTATTCCGGATCACATTGCTGTATACAAAAGCTTTTTTATTATCACTTAAAGTATTATTATATCCAAAATACAGACGGATGACCTTTGGCAGCACCTTCTGGTAATTCCGGCTCATAGTCTCCACATAATACTCATAAAGTCCGGTGATCTTCAGATCTGCCTCCACTGCCAGTTCATACCACTTAAAATATTCCTCCCGCCTGGGCTCCCCTTTCATGATATGCTGGCAGATCCCGGACACTACATGAGAAGAGGGATACAGGTCATAGATATATTCCAGGATCTTATAGACCGGCCTGGAAAAATGCTTCATCTGGCCAGCCAGATCCACTGCCCGGAAAGCCATCTCCTCTGTAAGGATCCCGTATTTCTTTGCAAACATATAAACCTGGAGGGTAAAGCTGTTCATCTTCCGGAACACAGAGCCGTCCTGGGCTCCCAGATTGCAGGCTTCCAGATACAGGAAAGGACTCCTGCAGCCTGTCCGGTATTCTTCCTCCAGAAGGAACATCTTTCTGGACTGGGGCCGGATCTCCTGGGTATCCAGTTCAAAGATCATTGCCAGAAGCAGGAAGCTGTCATTTCTTCTCTGATGGAGCTGACGGAGCCTCTCCAGCACTTCCTTTTTGGGAAGAACGCTCCTGCCGGCCAGTTCACAAAGATAAAGAAAAGCTCCCTCCAGGACCTCCTCTTTCTGGACTCTCTGATTATTCTCCAAAGAATCCAGAAGGATCCTGGCCTCATAAGGCCGCTGATCCTGAATCGCCGCATAAGCTTCAAAAAGCTGGCATTCTGCAGAGTAATAACCCTTGTCCTTCATATCTGCCAGCAGTTCCTTTGTCCTGGCGCACCACTGGTCTACAGGCAGTTTTCCCATCCGCATTTGGAGAAGATCCCTGGAAGCCTCCAGGCACTTTCTCTTCTCATAAGAAGCCACGTTGACCTGAAGCTTTTTCCCCTTGGATGCCATGATCTCATAGGTCAGTGTCTGGTACACGGTTTTGATCCGGATCCTTCCGAAATTCTTGCCTTTTCCCAGATATTCCCGGCGGATAATATATTCCAGTTCGTAGACGCTTCCGATAAAGTGTCCGTCATGGATACTCTTTTTCTCCACCTCCAGGAAATCTCCTTCCACAGTGACCTCGGCTCTTAAAAATCCCCAGCCGCTGCGGCGGATCCTGAGGGTATCTTTCAAAGAAGACTGGACTTCATAAAGTTCCAGATCCTCCCTTTCCAGACTGAGAGTTACCGGCTCTTTCAGATCTCCGCTTATCAGAAACTCTTCCAGATTCTGATAGGGCGCAGGGGTCCTGACCATAGCCCGATAACTGGGAAGAAGATCCTCCCGTCCGGCCAGAAGCCTTGTAAAAGAAGGCTCCACAAAAAGCTGATATGCCTCCCGGAAATCTTCTTTTGCCAGCTTCACAAAGTCCTCCAGAGTCCGCACAGCCCCCTGGGAGGTCCTGACTTCAGGAGTTTTTACCTCAATCGAAAAAGGCACCCGGTATTCTCCGATACTGGTGCTTAAAACAATCTCCCCCTCTATCTTGTCACCGCTTTTTAAACCTTTGGCGTCTACCCCGTAAGGCAGTACGGGACGTTCTCCGGAAAACCTTTCCTTTCCAAGGAGCAGTCTCCTGTGAGAGGAGTAAGCCATTCCTTTGATCCTTCTTCTATCTTCTGCCGCAAACTGCAGCTCTCCTTTAAATTTTTCCTCCGGCGTTACGGAAAACGCCAGCTTTTCCTGGGAAAGAAGGAGACCGGGCACTTCATATTCAAATCTTCCGTTTATCAGTTGTTCCATTCGTGCTTTCAAACTATCACCCTTACCCTGTCTGTATATTTTTATTGAACTCTCCGCAATATTCTGCTACTATGGATTATACACTACAAAGTTCTGCCGTGCAACTCGAATACACGACATGGCTCTTGGAAAAACCTTGCAGGGAGGCGCTATCATGCTGAAACATAAAGACCATTTCCACGGCAGCGACCTGGAAAAAATCGAAGAGATCTATCATATTAAAAAGGAAGATATCACCAGTTTTTCCGCCAATGTAAATCCTCTGGGGATCTCCCCTCTTCTTCGGGATACTCTGGCGAAACACGTAGACGCCATTACCAGCTATCCGGACCGGGAGTACACCCAGCTTCGGAAAAGTATCTGCGCCTACACCGGAGCAAGCTTTGAAAATATCATCGTGGGCAACGGCTCTACAGAACTGATCTCCCTTTTTATCCAGACCACCCACCCAAAGAAAGCCCTGATCCTGGGTCCCACCTATTCCGAGTACGAACGGGAAATTTCTCTGGAAGGAGGCCACACCCTCTATTATCCCCTGAAGGAAGAAAACAATTTTCAGATGGACGTAGAGGATTTCTGCAACCAGCTCAACGACAGCCTGGATCTGCTGGTGCTGTGCAATCCCAACAATCCTACCTCCACCGCTGTCACCAGAATAGACATGCGGAAGATCCTGGACTGCGCCCTCCAGTATGGAATCTCTGTAATGGTAGATGAGACCTACGAAGAATTTACTCCAGAGGGAAGCAAGATTTCCTCCATTCCTCTCACCAACAACTACAACAATCTTATTGTCCTTCGGGGGATCTCCAAATTTTTCGCCGCTCCCGGCCTGCGGCTGGGCTATGCGGTAACGGGAAATCCGGATCTGCTGAAATACATCAACACCAAGAAAAATCCCTGGACCATCAACAGCCTTGCAGAGATTGCCGGCTGTATCATGTTCTCAGATAAGGATTATATCAACAAGACCAAGGCCCTCATAACAGGAGAGCGCCAGCGGATGTACGACACCCTTTCCTCCTGGAAGACCGTAAAGGTCTACCCTTCCTGCACCAACTTTCTCCTGGTCAGGATCCTTCGGGAAGACGTGACCTCCGATATGGTCTTTGACCACTGTATCCGAAAAGGCCTGATGATCCGGGACTGCTCCACCTTCCCCTTCCTGGATTCCTCCTATATCCGTTTCTGTGTCATGAGTCCGAAGAAAAATGAGGAACTGCTGGAGGCGTTGCGGGAAATTTTAGGGGAATAAATCTTTTTTAAAGACACTGGAAAAAGCTGAAAAAGGCCGGCAGAGCCGGTGCTGAAGTATAATCAATGCGACAGCGCCAGTTTTGCCGGTCTTTTATGTAAATACCTTTTATTTTACCTGCTAATACTAATATACAAACGAGGTGGTAATATTTTGGAACCTAAAACCAGATACTATATGTTTATTATTGGAAGATTTATATCGACTTTCGGAAATTGGTTTGCTTCAATGGCTGTTCCCTTCATTATTTACGATTTAACTGGTTCTGCCATGGCTGTATCCCTTAGTTTTCTGCTTGAAACACTACCAGTGATTTTACTATCGCCGTTAATTTCCAGACAAATAGATAATTATTCCCGGAAAATACTTTTACAATTATGCGAAGCAATGTCCGGCTTATCCATACTTTGTTGCGTTTTAACTTCTTGCGATAATATTTATGTATTATACTTCATGTGTATGGTACTATCTGTCGCAAGCTTTACTTACAATACAACGGTTAATGCATATGTGCCAGATATCTGCGGTGACCTAGAATTAAAAACTGCAAATACTATTGATTCTTTTGCAAGTAATGTTTCTATGGTAATTGCGCCTGTATTAGCCGGGATGTGTATTGAATGGAAGGGTTACCAAGTTGCTTTAATAATTGACATCGGTACTTTTATTCTGTCTATTGTTTTTTTGAACTTCTTGCAAAAAGATATAAGACTCAGAAAGGCAGAGGCAAAAACCCATTATTTAAAAGAGACATTTTTATCACGCAGTTTTCTTGAATGGATGAATAAAGAGGCATTTTTAAGATCCTTGATTATTATCTGCATTTTATTTTCAATCTGCGGTGCTATTTTTTCGTCTTTAGATGCAGTTTATATAGCCGAAATATTTGATGGTTCCTCGGATGTAT
>DWUY01000038.1 GCA_019120515.1 Candidatus Blautia avicola
AGGATCCCGCAGATCACTGCGGCTTTTGTCCTGGAAAGTTTAAAAGTGTTCATAACAAAAGATACTACCACTTCCAGAAATGCAATACTGGTAGTGGCTGCCGCAAACAGTACCAGGATAAAGAAGATCACACCGAAAAGCTGTCCTCCCGGCATCTCTCCGAAAACTGTAGGCAGTGTCTGGAACATAAGGCTTGGACCGCTTTCCGGGTCAAATCCAAAGGCAAAGACTGCTGGCAGTATGGCGAATCCCGCCAGCATTGCTACCAGAGTATCGCAGCCGGCAATACAGCAGGCGCTGTTGGTGATCTTCTGGTCTTTTCCCAGATAAGCGCCGTATGTAATGGTTGCTCCCGTACCCAGAGACAGAGAAAAGAACACCTGTCCCAGCGCTCCCAGGAAGGCTCCCGGAGTCAGTTTGGAAAAATCCGGTTTCAGGAAAAATTCAATCCCCGCGCCTGCCCCCGGCAGTGTGCAGGAACGGATCGCCACAGCAATAATACACACCAGAAGAAGAGGCATCATTACCTTGCAGGCTTTCTCAATACCTTTCTGAACTCCTCTCGCCACAATAAACACTGTCAGGATCATAAAGATCACATAGTAAAAAAGCTGGCTGCCCGTATCTGCGGTAAAATCTGCGAAAAAGGCCGCGCCGTCCTTGGAAGCGTTGGTTGCTGATGAAAAAATATAGCGGATCACCCATCCCCCTAAGACAGAATAATAAGACAGACCAATGAAACTGGTGATCACTGCCAGGATCCCTACGCCGCCCCATTTGGGATTCAGGGCTTTATAACTTCCAAAGGCGTCCTTTCCCCCTGCCCGGCCGATAGTAACTTCTGCGATGATCATGGGAATGCCCACCAGTACGATACAGATCAGGTAGATCAGTACAAATGCGCCCCCTCCGTTTTCTCCTACCAGCATAGGAAAACGCCAGAGATTTCCCATACCCACGGCAGAACCTGCCGCCGCCATAATAAAGCCCAGACTGCCGGACCATTTGGCTTCTCCTGTTTTTTTCTTTTCTTGTTTCTCCATTTTTTCCTCCTTCTTGGCAGCGGGCCCCTGTTGAAATACTTTCCAGGCCGCCCGGTGACATTTCCGTCAGGCTCCTTTGCCCGTCGGCCGCCTGCTCGTGCAGGCACGGCGGTCGACGACGGGCATATCACGAAAAAAGCCCCCGCCCTCATATCTGAAAACTTTCAGACATAAGGGCGAGGGCATAGCCTCACGGTACCACCTTATTTTATCTCTGCTTTACAGCAAAGACCTCAGCGGGTACGGGAATCTTCCTATCTTCCTTATACCCTGGCGCTGTAATGGGCGCTCCCATCGCAGCCTGTGGAGAATATCCTCCAGTCGGTGCGAGGCTCCGAGACCATCTTCCATTTATTTCTCCGTGCTTCCTTTCACCTGGCGAAGCTCTCTGTAACGTTCCCGTAAATGTACTCTTCTCTTCACTGCCGTTATCTTTTTTCTGATTCCCAGTATAAGACTCCCAAAAGCCAATGTCAATTCTTTCCGGACTTCTTTTGAATTCTTTACATTTTCCACAAAAAATGTTACTCTTTCTTAGTGAATCTAATCATCTGCATTTTGATTACTGCACAAAAAGTTCCTTCTTTTTTGTAGGATCTCTCTGTGCGGCGTCAGAAAGGAATATCATGAAGAAATTTATCATCTATCTTTTAAAACCATTTTCCTTTCTCCCTGCCTTGCTGGTCATGTACATGATCTTCTCTTTTTCCAGCCAGACAGGAGTGGATTCGGGAAATCTCAGTTATAAGATCAGTTACGGTATTGTCTCTGTGGCAGACCGGGTACTGGAAAAAAATCTTTCAGAAGGAGACAAAGAATATTATGCGGGAGAGATCGAATTTCCGGTGCGAAAGCTGGCTCATATGACAGAATACTGCATCCTGGCTATATGCATCTCCTTTCCTCTGTATGTGTACGGTCTTAGAGGGTTCTGGCTGTTTATTTTCGCCGGACTTTTCTGCGTGGCTTTTGCCTGCACAGACGAGTTCCATCAATCCTTTGTAGCCGGCCGCAGTCCTGCCAAAAGAGACGTAGCCATTGACAGTCTGGGGGCTTTGATCGGTATCGTACTGGTTCAGCTATTCTGTCACGGTTTTACAGAGCCGTCCCATTAAGCAAAATCGAGAATATTTCATGGGACAGTTTGTTTTCTAAGATCTTTATTTATTCAGATAGGACAGGATATTTGCATATACCTTTTCTTTTTCCACTTCATTTAGTATCTCATGGCGCATTTTCGGATACATTTTTCCTGTCACATGCAGGTAACCTACGCTCTTCAAAAACTGAAGCTGTTTCACGAATTTCCTTCCCCCTCCAATGCAGGGGTCTTCTTCTCCTCCCAGAAACAGTATGGGAAGCTGGGAGTTTTTCATTTTCCATCCCTTAGGACTGTAGGCGGCCTTTAAAAGCAGAAACAGACCCTGAAACCCGTCTGCCGTAAAAACAAATCCACAGTACTCCGATCGATCATACTCCTCGACCACTTTTTTATCTGAGCAGATCCAGGCCGATTCGGATCCTTCCCCCGGAAATCTGGCGGCATATGGACCAAAGGCCAGGACCTGAATGAGCCTGCTTTGGTGCCGCCCTCCTCTCAGCTTTTTCTGGAGCAGCGCCAGGAGCAGTCCCAGATCTACTGCCGGGTTGGCGCTGGGCGGTCCGGTAAGGATCAGTTTTTTCAGTTCTCTGTCATAATCCTTCAGATATACCCTGGCGGCAAGAGACCCCATACTGTGTCCCAGCATATAAACAGGTTTTCCCGGGAACCGCTCTTTGATCCAGCAGGTAATCTGATGAAGATCTTCTACGATCCCTTTATCCCTGCCCCCGTAGAAATATCCCAGGTCTTCTTTTCTCTTCACACTCTTTCCATGTCCCCGGTGGTCATGGATCACCGCGGCATAGCCTTGTTCCGCCAGATATTCCATAAAAGGCAGATACCGCTCTTTATTCTCGCACATTCCGTGAGAGATCTGGAGAACTCCTTTGATATCGCCCTCAGGTTTTGTATACAGCAGGGAAAGCCCCAGTCCGTCAAACCAGGACCGGATCCATTCTTTATGTTTTTCCATACATCCACCTCGTCTCTGTCTTAATAGTCTGCAGGCAGCCTGTCCGGCTGGAACAGACCTGATCTATAAAAGCCCGGGACCCCGGCCTGCCGGACTCTCATGATCAAAAGATTAGGAGCATGCCTTTCCCTTATATAGGATAGGACATGCTCCTATGTATTTTCCCAATGATTATGCTTCTACAACTTCCAGAACATCAGCCGGACAGGCTTTTGCGCAGATACCGCAGGCAATACATTTGCTGCTTACCGGTGAATCTTCTGCCTTGACCATTACGCCGAATGGACAGGCCTCCACACATTTGCCGCATCCTGTACATTTTTTCTTATTGATCATATACACGCCTTTTGCGTTCTGGGTAATAGCTTCTTCCGGACAGGCTTTCGCACATTTGCCGCACTGTACACAGACCATAGGCTTGGCATCGCCGTTTTTGTCCACGATCTGAATGCAGGATTTGTCTGGATCAAATTCCTTATAAAAGCTTGTGGAACAGGCTCTTACACATTCCAGACAGGCCATACATTTTGCACCCTTTACTACTTTCAGTTTCTTCATAGAAAATCCTCCGTTTTCCTTGGTATTTAAGACTTGTGCCGGGCACAGTCCCACAGATTATTCCGTCAGATAATTTTATCATCTCAGGAGGATTTTCACAAGGTGCTTTTCACAAATCCCTCTGTCTGGAGCAATATTTCTTTTACAGCTTCAGGAACTGTTCTACATTTACCACAAAAACAGTGGCGCCTCCTACCTCCACGCTTACCGGCGGAGCCGCATATCCCAGCACCGGGCCCTTAGACCCGGAAGAATAGGATGGATTGATCATAACTTCCTGCCTTCTAGAGCACTCTTCTTCGATCACATTGATAACAAAGTCTACCTTGTCATCTTCTGTACCGATCATCAGGGTGGCGTTTCCTTTCCTGAGAAATCCTCCAGTACTGGAAAGTTTTGTCACGCTGATCTTCTCTTTATTCAAACGCTCGATAACAAATCCTTCGTCTTCCTTACGTACAATAGCAAATATCATTTTCATAATCCAGCAACCTCCTTTTAAACGGTTTTCCCCGCCTTTTCAAGTCTCCTTGAATCTGTTTTTATTGTACTTCATTATAGCACAGTTTATTCCGAAAGCAAAGACTTTATCCTGATAAAGAACCATGGGATCCTCCTGTTTTTAAAAAGTAAAGTCTTTGTTAAGTTTCTGCATTATGTCTTGAGTTTTTTATAGCTTTTGCTATAATCGTCCTAGCCTGAAATTTTCTGTAAAATGTAAGGTTTTTTCATAATTTAAAACTGCAAATGCAGAGAGGAGGAATTACTTGCCGCAGCAAACGGCAGAAATCTCATGAACCGTTTCATTCTTTTTCTGAAGAAGCAGCCTGCAGGACGTCTGATCACCCTGGGTTTTGCCACAGTGATCTTATTTGGTACTTTATTACTGCTGCTTCCTGTCTCCGTAAGGCCTGAGGCCACCGTGAGTTTTATCGATGCCCTGTTTACTTCTACCAGCGCCGTATGTGTCACAGGACTGATCGCCATTGACACTTATGATCACTTTACCCCTTTTGGTCAGGGAGTCGTTGCCTTTCTGGTCCAAATCGGCGGTTTGGGCGTTACTTCAGTAGGTGTCGGCCTGATCCTGGCCGTTGGAAAACACATCGGATTCAAAGGACGGATCCTGGCCCAGGAAGGCCTGAACGTAACCAGCGTAAAGGGGATCATACGTCTGGTAAAATCCGTACTTGTGATGACCCTGTGCTTTGAGATTACAGGAGCCATCCTCAGCTTTCTGGTATTTGTCAGGGATTATCCTCTGCCCAGAGCTATAGGAACCAGTATTTTCCACTCCATTGCCGCCTTTAACAACTCAGGCTTTGATATCCTTGGAGGACTACAGAACCTGATTCCTTATCAGGACAATATCCTGCTGAATCTCACCACCTGCGGACTGATCATTTTCGGAGGTCTGGGATTCCTGGTAATCCTGGATCTCCTGAAAAAGCGTTCTTTTAAGAAACTGACTCTTCACTCCAAGGTTGTGATCACCACTTCCGTTGCGCTGCTGATCGCAGGAACGCTGCTTTTAAAGGCCACAGAGGATATCTCCTGGCTCGGAGCTTTTTTCCACAGTGTGTCCGCAAGAACTGCAGGATTTTCCACCTATGCCATCGGAGATTTTACCAACGCTGGACTATTCGTCCTTATTATGCTGATGTTTATCGGCGCTTCCCCCGGTTCTACCGGAGGCGGTATCAAGACCAGTACCTTTTTCGTATTGATACAATCTGTGAGGACGCTGGTCACCAAGAAAAATTTTGAGGCATTTCACCGTTCCATTCCCGCAGACAGGATCAACCGTTCCTATGTGATCACTTTATTGTCGATCCTGGTGGTATGCGCAGGAACTCTGATCCTGTGTATCCTGGAACCTGGATTAAATTTTATCCAGATTATGTTTGAGGTAGTTTCTGCCTTTGGTACTGTAGGACTTTCCACCGGAATCACCCCCGGACTTAGTGCTGCAAGTAAATTCATAATCGTTCTGATCATGTTTATCGGAAGATTAGGCGCCTTTACGCTGTTTTCCATGTGGGTAGACCGTCCGGCGCCGGCTTCTCATTATGTGGAAGAATCCATTACAATAGGTTAAAGGAGTAAAAAGATATGAAAAACTGGAAATCTTCTGTTTTCGGCGTGATCGGCCTGGGCCGTTTTGGAACCGCTCTGGCCCTGACTCTCGCAGAAGCAGGAAAAGATGTGATCGTTGTAGACCGCAATGAAGATAAGGTAAAAGAACTCCGTAATTATACGGAATACGCTTTTGTAGCAGACAATCTTACAAAAGAAACCCTTCAGGAGATCGGTATACAGAACTGCGATACAGTGATCGTATGTATCGGTGAAAAGATCGACGCCTGTATCCTCACCACCTTAAATGTAGTAAGTCTGGGAGTCCCCCATGTGATCGCAAAGGCTACCAGCAGCGACCAGGGTACAGTCCTGGAAAAAATCGGTGCAGAGGTGGTTTATCCCGAGCGTGATATGGCTATCCGTCTTGGAAAGCGTCTTATCTCCAACCACCATGTCCTTGATTTCATTGCTCTGAATAATGAAATCGAAGTACAGCAGATCCAGGCCACGGACCGGATCGCAGGTATCAGCGTGGAAGACCTGGATCTCCGCAGAAAATATGGTCTGAATATTATCGCTATCGAAACCAACGGCACTACAGATATTGAGATCTCTCCCACATATCGCATCCGGCGGGAAGACGTCCTGGTAGTCATCGGAAAAGTAGCCAACATACAGAAATTTGAAAAAATCATATAAAATTTCAAAAAATCGTTGACAAATCTTCAACGATATAGTATATTAATACCTGTGCTTACGAAAGCACAGGTAAATGCGCGAGTGGCTCAGTTGGTGGAGCGCGACCTTGCCAAGGTCGAGGCCGCGGGTTCGAGTCCCGTCTCGCGCTTTTTTTATTTATCCAAAACAGCAGTTCCTCATTTATGAAAGAACTGCTGTTTTTTTTGACTTTTCCCGGCAGCCGCCAAATGAACTTTTGTTCCTTTGGCTCGTCGCTTTGTGGTATACTAGCCATAGGATCTGTCTTTTATGGCTGGACAGGAAAGGAGCTGTTGTTTTCTATGGACATTTTAAACCTCAATTATGATCCTCTTGTTAAAAAATACCGGGATCTTGTAACTGACGCCGCCGATACTCTGTGGGATTACGCTGAACCTGCTTTTCAGGAATACCGCTCCTGCGCTCTTCTGAAATCCATTTTGGAAAAACAGGGCTTTCATATTTCTATTCCTTCTTCCGCCCTTCCCACAGCTTTTACCGCCCAGTGGGGCAGCGGCAAACCTGTGATCGGTCTTCTGGGAGAATATGACGCCCTGCCCGGCATGTCCCAGGCGGCAGATATCCCCTCCCCCACTCCTCTGGATACTTCCGGAGGCCATGGCTGTGGGCACAATCTCCTGGGATGCGGCGTTCTGGCCGGCGCCCTGTTTCTGAAAGATATCATGGAGCAGGAAAAACTCCCGGGTACGGTCCTTTACTTTGGTTGTCCGGCAGAGGAAAATGCCGCCGGAAAAGCCGCCATGATCAAAGAAGGCTTTTTTAAGAATGTGGACGCTGCCTTTTCCTGGCATCCTCATTATAAATCCGGGATCTTTAACCAGGCCCTGGCAAACCACCGGGTCTATTATACCTTTCACGGGATCAGCGCCCATGCTTCCCAGTCTCCCCATCTTGGCCGAAGCGCCCTGGACGCCTGTGAACTGATGAACATTGGCGTCAACTATCTCCGGGAGCATATGATCGACGAAGCCAGGATCCATTACGCCTACACAGATTCCGGCGGCACAGCTCCCAATATTATCCCGGCCAGAGTCCAGGTTTTCTATGCGGTAAGAGCCCCTAGAAGCCGGGACGCCAGACTCCTTCGGGAGCGGGTAGATGATATTGCCAGGGGAGCCGCCTTAATGACCGGTACAAAGGTAGATATCGAAACCTCCTGCATCTATGACAGTATTCTTCCAAACCCTGTACTGGACCGCCTGGTCCTGAAATATTTAGAGAAATATGCTCCTGTTTTCACCCCGGAGGAAAGATCCTATGCTCAGGATTTTGTTCCCTTTGGAAACCTTCCTGACGCTTCATCTCCAATTGATGAGATCCCTGATCTTTCCCCAACTAGAAAGACCGGCATTTCCACAGATGTAGGAAATGTCAGTCAGATCCTTCCCTGCTCCGCCTTTATGGTCTGCTGCCATGCCAACGGGTCTCCTCTGCACCACTGGACGGTAACGGCCCAGGGAAAGTCTTCTATGGCCCACAGAGGGATGTTAGCCGCGGGAAAGATCCTTTCTTCCTGTGTTCTGGAGCTGCTGACACATCCCGAACTGCTTTCTGAAGCCAAAGAAGATTTTCTATCCGCAAAAAAAGATCTGTCTGCGTAAGACTACATAAAGAAAACCTCCGGGAAATAGAGTAAATCCTATTTTCCGAAGGCTTTTTTCTTTTATCCAGATCAGGTCCTGAGGATTGCGCTGAGCACATATTGATTATTTGGAAAATTCTTATGGGTAATATCTTCCAGGCGGATCAGATCCACATCCAGCCACAGTTCCTCAGCCACTACCATCAGATGGGAAAACATAATGCCGAAATTCAGCTCTTCAAATTTTCCCAGATGGTTCATATTGTGTTTTTTGGCAAACACATGAATCCGGTTATCATATACTACAAACCGCCAGGGCTGGCTGTTCATGCTGGATGGTGCCAGCCTGGCCGCTTCCAGGAGTTGTTTCATCCACTGTCTTGGCACTTCTTTATAAACACAGAGATCTTTCAGATCCATTCTTTTAGCATCCACTGCTTTTCTGGTATAACTGCCCCTGCTTTTGCCGAAGGCCAGCATGATGATAAACTTCATATTGCCTTTCCGGGCATTACCCATTCTGGGCTTTACCCCACCCAGGAAGCAAGTTCCCAGACCTTTGGTGCATAAAAAGAGTGCGATCTGCTCCAGGATATATCCGGCATTCATCTGAGCCAGATCTTTGTCTTCGGAGTAAAAAGCCAGATAATAAGGAGCTTTCACCCCAAACAGATGCATTATCTTGTTCTTTCCTCTGGTATTATCTATAATAGAAATCTCTGTACGGATCCCAGGATTCAGTCCCTCGATCTCTCCATAAAACTCCCTCATTTCCTGGATGATCTCACTGCTGATTGGTTCCATTTCATAGTTCCGCACAGATTTTCTAAGAAAAATCGCTTCGTATAAATTCATATTATCACCCTTATTCTCCGTGTAACAATATTGTAGCATACATTCTTTGAAATGCAATGCCTATTTCCCAGAGATTTTTTAATTCTCTGAAAAGTTTTTCTAAAAATTCTATTGACAAATAAGTCTTATCTGCGTATTATTGTATTAAGCAATTAATACAGTAGTACAGTCAATATAGCCTGAACTTCTGATTGACGGATTCCGAAAATACCGAGATCCCAAACAGTAAAGTCAAAGACTCTAGCGGCAGCCGCCGAATAGACATGCAAGTATGTCCGCCTGACTCGGTTGCCCGCAGAAATAAAAAGGAGGTGCTACACACATGTCTTGGAACCTGGACTCCAACCGTCCCATCTATCCACAGATTATGGAACGGATCACCATGGACATTATTTCCGGCACATATCCTCCAGGCAGCAAGCTTCCCTCTGTACGGGAACTAGCTCAGGAGGCAGGGGTAAATCCCAATACCATGCAAAAATCATTGTCTGAACTGGAACGAACAGGGCTTCTGTACAGCCAGAGGACCAGCGGCCGCTTTATCACGGAGGATTTAACTATGATCGAACATACAAAAAACACCGTTGCCTCAGAGCAGGTAAAAGAATTTTTGAGAAAAATGGAGTATATCGGCTTTACCAAACAGGCTACCATACAGCTTATTGAACAGATTGAAAAGGAGGAACAGTCATGAATCCTATTTTAGAATGCAAAGGCCTTACCAAACGCTACGGCAACAAGACCGCTCTGGATCAGATATCTTTTTCTCTCATGCCTGGAAAGATCATTGGTCTTCTCGGTCCAAACGGCAGCGGAAAAACCACGCTGATCAAACTTTTAAACGGGCTGCTGGTTCCCACAGAAGGCCATATCTTCATAGACGGCCTTGCCCCCGGTGTGGAAACAAAAAAATTTGTTTCCTATCTTCCTGAGAGGACCTATCTGAACTCTTGGATGAAAGTCTGTGACATTATTGATTTTTTCCAGGATTTCTATGAAGATTTTGACAAGGCCAGGGCTTACGACATGCTGAAACGGCTGAACATTAATCCTTCCGACCGGCTCCGTACCATGTCCAAAGGTACCAAAGAGAAAGTCCAGCTGATCCTGGTCATGAGCCGCCGTGCACGGCTTTACTGCCTGGATGAACCTATTGCCGGAGTGGATCCCGCTGCCAGAGATTATATCCTTTCTACCATTATTCAAAATTATGATGAAAATGCTACGATTATTATATCCACTCATCTGATTTCTGATGTAGAAAATATCTTAGATGATGTAGTTTTTATTCAGAACGGGCATATCCGTATGGTTGACAGCGTAGAAAATATCCGCTTCAATCAGGGAAAATCTGTAGATGCCCTGTTCCGGGAGGTGTTTAAATGTTAAAAAAATTATATAAATACGACTGGAAATCTGTTTCCATGCTCCTTCTGGTCCTTCACGGGGTATTACTGGCCTACAGTGTGATCGGAAGACTGGCTGTTGTCATTGCTGAAAATTTTGCCACAAAAGGAGGAAACAACTTTGATACCCACACCTCCCTTGTCACTACCATTTTCGGCATGAGTGCAGTGGCCTATATCCTGATCTATGTTATCTTTATCATAGGCATTGTCCTGGCCACTATCCTTTACCTGGCGGCGCGGATGCAGAAAAGCCTGTTTTCTGATGAAGGTTATCTCACCAACACCCTGCCTGTATCTCAGGATAAGCTTCTCTGGTCTAAGATCCTGGTATTCTGGACCTGGTCAGCCATTGATTTCTTATGTGTGGCCCTGTCCATACTGATACTGGCCAGCTACCCGGAGACTATGCAGGATATTCTGGACGGATTTCAGCTTTTCTTCACAAGCCTTCTGGGCTTTGAAGGCTTCAATGCCATGACCAATGCCATTGCTGTAACCTTAGGACTGATCGCAGAATATTTCTTTTACATGACTTCTCTGATCCTGTTTTCCATCTGCCTTGGAAGTCTTTTTAAGACCCATAAGAGCCTTGGCGCTGTGGTATCTTTCTTCGGGATCAATATCGGACAGTCTGTGGTCATGCTGATCCTGATGTTTATACTGCCTCCTTTGAGTCCTATCACCTCCGTTGTCACCACTGAAAGCGGAGAGATTATTTCCAGTACAGGCGGTAACGAAACTGCCCAGGTGCTCTTCATGCTTATCTGGTATCTGGTATTATCGGTGGTATTCTACCTTGGAAGCCGGTATATTCTGACAAAAAAACTGAATCTTGACTAACACTTTTGAAAACGTGCGCCATCAGGGGCACCAGATAAGAGCTGCGGCATTGGGCAAAATTGAGACAACTCACTGCCGCAGCTTGCTCTTTCTATAAAATGATGATATATCTAAAATAATTATGGCAGGGAAATCGGAACCATAGACAGCTCCGGTTTCCCTGCCATTCTTTTTTATTTTCTCTTTTTAACTTTCCACCTTAACCGTCTGGCTTCCCAGATTTTTGACCTGGAAATTGTCTTTTCCGCCCTCTACAGAAAGAAGGATCTCCTCTCCCTGTCTTCTGGCCTGTACTTTCATCACAGTATTTCCTTTGGTATCCGGGATCTCCACACAGGTCCGGGCCCCTTCTTCAAATTCTCCGATCACAAGAGTCACCTGATCGGCAAATTCATAATCCGGAACCTGGTCATTATTACCCACAGGCAGGATCGTATTAGGCCGGAGCATAACCGGCAGAGAATGATAGTCGTGGGTTTCTTTTAACCATCTTCCTCCTGTTTTCTTTTCTCCGGTAATAATGTTCACCCAGGTTCCCTCCGGAAGGTAATAGTCCACTTCTCCGGATTCTTTAAATACGGGAGCCACCAGCAGAGAATCTCCCAGCATATACTGGCGGTCCAAAGTATCGCAGGCTCTGTCCTGAGGGAAATCCAGGAACATAGGACGAAGAAGAGGCGTCCCTTTCACATGGGACTTCACAGCCTGTCCGTAAAGATAAGGCATCAGCCGGCATTTCAGATTAACGAACTCCCGAAGGATATCACAGGCTTCCTCGTCAAAAAGCCAGGGCACACGATAAGAAGCTGAGCCATGGAGCCGGCTGTGGGAACTTAAAAGTCCGAACTGACACCATCTCTTGTAGATATCCGGAGTCGCAGTACTTTCAAAGCCGCTGATATCATGGCTCCAGAAACCGAATCCTCCTAGGGAAAGCGACAGGCCTCCTCTTAAGGTCTCCGCCATGGAAACATAGGTAGCAGAACAGTCGCCGCCCCAGTGGGCCGGGAACTGCTGTCCTCCTACGGTAGCGGAACGGGCAAAGAGCACTGCCTCGCCTTTTCCCCGCTCTCTTTCCAACAGTTCAAATACGGTCTTGTTATAAAGGTAAGTATAATAGTTATGCATTTTCACCGGATCAGAATGGTCAAAATATTCGATGTCCTTTACCGGGATCCTTTCTCCGAAATCTGTCTTAAAGCAGTCTACTCCCATGTCGAGAAGTGTCTTTAATTTTTCCTGATACCAGGCTGCCGCTTCAGGATTGGTAAAGTCTACCAGGCCCATACCCGGCTGCCACAGATCCGACTGCCAGATGCTGCCGTCTTTTTTCTTTACCAGATATCCCTTTTCCATACCTTCTTTGAAAAGCACAGATTTCTGTCCGATATAAGGATTGATCCAGACACAGATCTTAAGCCCACGGTCATGGTATCTCTGGAGCATCCCCTTTGGATCCGGGAAAGTCTTGGGATCCCAGATAAAGTTGCACCATTCATAGGCGTCCATCCAGTAGCAGTCAAAATGGAATACATGAAGAGGGATCTTCCGGTCTGCCATTCCTTGTATAAAACTGGAAGTAGTCTCCTCATCATAGTTTGTAGTAAAAGAAGTGGTCAGCCACAGGCCAAAAGACCAGGCCGGAGGCAGAGCAGGCTTGCCGGTAAGATCCGTATATTTCTCCACCGTTCCCATTGGGCTGCCGCCGCTGATAAAATAATAATCCAGTCTCTCCCCTTCCACAGAAAACTGTATCCGCTCGACCTTTTCACTGGCGATCTCAAAGGCTACATCACCTACATTATCCACCAGAACGCCGTATCCTTTATTTGTAACATAGAAGGGGATGTTCTTGTATGCGATCTCGCTGGCCGTTCCTCCGTCCTCATTCCACATTTCTACGATCTGTCCGTTTTTCACAAAAGGCGTGAACCGCTCTCCCAGTCCATAAATATATTCGTCTACGTCAATAGAAAGCTGTTCCAGCATATAAGATTTCTCTGTTTTATTATTATACATGTGGGCCAGATTCCGAAAGCTGGACTCTGTAAGGAATTTCTCCCCCTCATAGAAAGCCAGCTTATAGCCCGCCGGCGCTTTATCGATCACTGCCTTCAAAGACCCGGAACGATAGATCACCTGTGTATCTGTCTCAGCGATCTCCACCTGAGGGCTTTCCTGGTTTACCTGGGCAAACGGTCCTTTATACACCGCGCCTGCATGATGTACTGCTGAAACCTTTATTACGCCTTCCATAGGGCTGGAAAGAGTCAGTGTCAGCATAGGGATATTTAAACAGTCTCCTCTTCCTTCAATATGTTTGCCGGGAAGATATACCGTCAATGTATTGTCTTCGATTTTATGACCTGCATACTCTACTGCATATGCAGGTTCCATTTCCTTTCTCAAAAGCCAGTATCCATTTGTAAATTTCACAATCTTTCCTCCTGTAAAACAAAATTTTATATTCCCTGATCCTGGTTTTCTTCCTCCGTATCCTCTACAATTTCCCGATTGTCCGGCTCATGCTTTTTCAGCACCCGCTCCAGGAACTCCGACATCAGGAAGATCACCGGTCCCGGAGCAAAGATCACAAGGATCGGGAAGCGCCAGATAATTGCACCTGCACAGGCCAGTATCAAGAGCAGAGCGATCGTTGTTCCAAAATATCGCACCGTCATATACATGGCCAGTTTTATCAGCCAGCCGCTGCTCATATCAAACCGGGACAAGGCCGGAAACACATAGCAGGCAAAGGCAATGATCCATACAGAGGTAAGGGCATAGACACAGATAAAGAACAGTCCCACATAGCTGTCGGTCTTCTTCATCAGGATCCCGATATTCAGCTGCATGGCAAAACTGGCCGCCACCACCAGGATCCAGATAAAGCAGCCTGGCGCAAGATTCGTTCTAAAGGAACGGAAAAACTCTCTGGCAATATATCCATTGCCTTTCTTTATACATTTCACCATAGCATAATATAAGGCTGAGGTGGAAGCGCCTATGGTCACAATGGGAATACTGCATAATATCCAAAGAAAACCCAGGGCCATTACATCGAATATCTTATCGCAGATGTTAATAAAACTACCGTCAAATCCAAATATATTTCTCTCTGTTTTCTTTTTTCCCATGTTCTACACCCTTTCTGATCTTACAGTTCCGTCAATTTTCCTGCCTTTGCAAATACAGGGAGCTGGTCAAGAGGAGCAGACACGGTGATCTCTCTTCCGCCTTCATATTCCTGACCATCATTAATATTTCTCCAGAGTCCTTCCGGCAGGTAGAGGGTTCTCTCTCTCTGCTCTTCATAGAGAACAGGAGCTACCAGAAGGTCTGGTCCGAACATATACTCATCTTCTATATCCCAGGCTTTCTTATCTTCCGGGAAATCATAGAACAGAGGCCGCATTGCCGGTGTTCCCTTCTCGTGAGCCTCTTCCATGATCTGCCTTACATAAGGCCGCATCCGTTCTCTAAGATGGATATATTTTTCACAGATCTTGTAAACTTCCTCTCCATAGCTCCATACTTCGTTTTCCGCACCGCTGTTGTGCTTTCCTCCGCCGGTGGTTCCCAGAGGGGCCTTAAAAGGCTCCCGGTATCCGTGAAGGCGCATAACCGGACAAAAAGCCCCGAATTCAAACCAGCGTACCAGCAATTCATGGAATTTTGGATCATAGATATTGCCGCCGTGGAATCCTCCGATATCTGTAGTCCACCAGGGGATCCCGGAGATTCCCATGTTCAGTCCTGCTGCAAGCTGATTTCTCAGGGAGCGGAAGGAAGAATCGATATCTCCGGACCACACCAGCGTTCCGTACCTCTGGCTGCCCGCCCAGGCACAGCGGAGAAGATTAAGGATATTTTTCTGCCCTTCTTTCTCCATTCCCTCGTAAGCCATACGGGCATACTCTCTTGGGTAGATATTTCCCACTTCCATATCTGCGCCCCGGAAGTAGCGGTAATGGGAGAATTCATAGCCGGTAAATTCTGGTTCCGCCTCGTCCAGCCAAAAAATATGGATACCTTTCTCATAGTAGTTTTTCTTGATCTTACTCCATACATATTCTCTTCCATTCGGATTTGTCACGTCGATAATCGCCGCATTGCCAAGCTGTCCCAGACGCTTGCCCTGCTCTGATCTGGTCAGATATCCCAGTTCTTCCATTTCCTGATAATTTTCGCTTTCTCCGTCTACCGTAGGCCAGATGGACACCATCAGGTGCATGCCCATTTCTTTTAACTCCCGGACCATCTTCTCAGGATCGGGCCAGTAATCCAGGTCAAACTTCCAGTCTCCCTCATGAGGCCAGTGGAAAAAGTCTACCACGATCACATCTACAGGCAGCTTTCTGCGGTGATACTCCCTTGCCACCTCCAGGATTTCTTCCTGAGTCATATAACGGAGTTTGCACTGCCAGAATCCCATACCGTATTCCGGCATCATAGGAACTTTTCCCGTAGCATCGGCATAGGCCTCCTCAATCTCTGCCGGAGTGTCTCCTGCAGTGATCCAATAGTCCATCTGCTTCGTTGACTGGGCCGTCCACTGGGTCACATTCTTCCCGAAGGTTACAGCGCCGATAGCCGGATTATTCCACAAAAATCCATATCCGTTGCTGGAAAGGACAAAGGGAATACTGGCCTGAGAATTTCTGTGGGCCAGTTCCAGGGTACAGCCCTTTACATCCAGATAAGGCTGCTGGTACTGTCCCATTCCGTAAAGTTTCTCCCCCTCTATTGGCTCAAACCGGACGGTCAGACGGTAATTATCTGTACTCTGTCTGGGTTCAAAGGTCCTGGGAACGATCTCAAGGGCACTGTTAAACTCTTTCCGGCCTTCTTCTTCCATTCCCCGGATCCTTTCATATTCCTCTAAAAGCAGCTTTCCATCCTGATTTAAAAAGCGGAGTTTTCCCGTTCTGGTGATCTCACAGGTGATCTTTCCGTTTTCGATCACCGTATCCGTTCCTCTCTCGTAAACTTTTACCGATACCTCTTCCGGCAAAAGAAGAGCGGAAATATCTTCATCTTCTACAAATTCGTGCCGCTGAGTAGCCTGTACACGGAAACTGTTTTTTCCCCAGGGCTGGATACATAATAATTCTTTGTCAAAGCGTCTGTATACTTTATTGCCTGCCTGTTTCAGCATATCGCAACCTCCCAATATCTTTTTAAAGCCGCCGGGATACTTTTTCCAATACAGGTTTGCCTGTATCAAATGCCGCGGCGGCTTTATATCTTATACTTCTAATTTAAAATGATCTCTTGTAAATAAGGGGATCTGCTCCAGAGGAGTCTCTACGGTCACCGTCTGGCCTCCCTCATAGTTTTTTCCGGTCCAGGGATCTGTCCAGGTGCTTCCCTTTGGAAGATAGACTTCTTTTGTTTTCTGTCCTCTTTCCATTACAGGAGCTACCAGGATATCCGGGCCAAACATATACTGGCTTTCATTTTCCCAGCACGCCTTATCTTCCGGGAAATCATAGAACATAGGCCGCATTACCGGAGTACCCTTTTCGTGGGCAGCTTCCATAAGAGTTCTGATATAAGGACGCATAGCTTCTCTTAGTTCTATGTATTTCTTACAGATCTCATAAACCTCATCCCCGTAAGACCAGATCTCATTAGGCGCTCCTGAAACACATTCCGCTCCTCCTGTGGTCCCGTACTGAGGCTGATAAGGCATCCGGTATCCATGCAAACGCATAACCGGGCAGAAAGTGCCGTACTCAAACCAGCGGACAAATACCTCATGATAATCTTCATCATAAATGTTGGCTCCGAAAAATCCGCCGATATCTGTGGTCCACCAGGGAATTCCGGAAAGTCCCATATTCAGACCTGCCGCAAATTGATTCTGGAGACTTTCAAAAGTAGAGTGGATATCTCCGGACCATACCAGAGCGCCGTATTTCTGGCTGCCTGCCCAGGCGCAGCGGAGCAGGTTCACAACCTCTTCCTGGCCTTCCCCACGCATACCGTCAAAGAAAGTCTTGGCATACATCACAGGGTAGATATTTCCGATCTGGACATTTGGCCCCAGGTGATAACGGTAGTTTTCAAAATCATAAACCGTATACTCTGGTTCAGCCTCATCCAGCCAGAAGATCTTGACGCCTTTGTCATAGTAATTTTTCTTTGCCTTGCCCCATACATATTCTCTTGCTTCCGGATTCGTAGGATCATACTGAATGGTATTTCCCATATAAGTGTTATCAATGCGGACGCCCTTTTCCACTCTTGTAAGAAGACCCTTCGCCTTCATTTCTTCAAAGTTTTCGCTCTTGTAATCCACCATTGGCCAGATAGAAACCATCAGCTCGATCCCCATCTCCTTTAATTCCCGGATCATGGCGTCCGGATCCGGCCAGTAGGTTGGATCAAATCTCCAGTCTCCCTGCTTTGGCCAGTGGAAAAAGTCTACCACGATCACGTCAATAGGAATCCCTCTTCTCTTATATTCTCTGGCCACTTCCAGCAGTTCTTCCTGGGTCTGATAGCGGAGCTTGCACTGCCAGAATCCCATACCGTATTCCGGCATCATAGGAACCTTTCCTGTAGCGTCGGCATAGGCTTCTTCGATCTCTGCCGGAGTATCTCCTGCTGTGATCCAATAATCCAGCTTCTTTGTAGACTGGGCCACCCAGGTAGTAATATTCTTATTAAAACTTACTCTCCCCACAGCCGGATTGTTCCAGAGAAATCCGTACCCAAGGGAAGACAAGGCAAAAGGAACGCTGGCCTGAGAGTTCCTGTGGGCCAGTTCCAGTTCCGCTCCTTTCACGTCCAGGAATTTCTGCTGGTACTGTCCCATTCCATAGATCTTCTCCTTTGGATTGGATTCAAAACGCATGGTCAACTGGTAATCTCCGCCGATAATAGGTTTAAATTCTCTGGCTTCTACCTCCAGAGAACTGCAGGTATCTGCGAACATATCCTCTCTGTTCCGCACATATTCCTCCAGGAGCACCTGGCCCTTCTGATTATAAAAGGTCAGTTTCCCAATATTATTGATCACTGCCCTGATCTTTCCATTGGTGATCTCGGCGCTGAATTCATGAATGGTGATTTCAGGAGCATCCCCTTCCGGTTTCCCGTCCAGCGCCCAGAGTTCCTGGGGCATTTCCGGCATTTTGGAAGCCCGTACTCTGAGGCTGTTGGCTCCCCAGGGTTCCACGATCACCCGCTCTGCGTCATAGCGGTAACAAAGGGCATTGTCCTTTACCTCAAAATATCCTAATAAAAATTTGTTGTCTGAGCGGAAGTCCCCGGTAGGCTCTCCCTCTCTTCTGATAATATCTGTCATAATACATCTCCTTTCTATAGCTCTGATTATAGATTCCAGCCATACATTCTGCCAGCCAAATCATATAGAAAACCAGACAAATATTTACCTGTTTTGCCTTTACTCTTTTACCGCGCCGGCAGTAAGACCGCCTACGATATACTTCTGGAGGAAGATAAACGCAAGGATAACAGGGATAACCAAAATTGCTCCATATGCCATGATACAGTTCCATTTTGTTCCATATTTACTCTGGAATTTACGGATGTTCGCAGTCAAAGGCCTCATGTTCGCATCTACGTTAAATGTCATTGAATAGATCAGATCGTTCCATCCATTCAGGAAAGAAATAACTACTACTGTAATAATACCGGTTTTGATCGTAGGGATCATAATTTTAAAGAAAGACCGGAACACACCGCAGCCATCAATCCTGGCCGCTTCATCAAGGGATACCGGTATACTTTTAAAATACGGGCGCAGCGTAACTACAATAAAAGGTACGGAACCAGAGGCCACCGCAATAGCAGGCGCCCAATAAGTGCCTAGCAAATGTAATTTTGAAAAAGTAAGATACATTGGGGTAAGCATTACAGAAGCTGGAAGCATCTGTGTTACCAGAAATGTAAGCATAAAAGATTTTGTCCCTTTTACCTGGTAGCGTCCCATTCCATATGCTGCCGGCACGCCAAAAACCAGCGATATGAGCATTGCACAAAAGGCGATCAAAACACTGTTCCGCAAAGAAGTAAGAAAATCTGCGTCCTGAAGGTTCTGCAGCCAGGGATCAACTGTAAATTCATGAGGATAATAGGTAACAATTTTCCCAAAACTTTCCATATCTGTTTTAAAGGACATCTGTATCAGCCAGTAAATCGGAAACAGGAAGAATATAGCTATTAAGACCGCGATTACACAGTTGATCACATTTCTGCGGCCTTCTTTTGTCTGCAAATAATGTTTTTTGGCAGGTCTCACATTCTCATTACTCATTCTAGTCATCCTCCTTACTTAATAATTTCAGATAAAACAGCCCCACCAGGAACAGACATACAAAAAGTACCATGGCAATAGCAGAACCCTGAGAAAATTCATACTGTGTAAACGCCTTAGAATATGCATAGGTTCCCAGAACATCTGTAGAATTATAAGGACCTCCTGATGTCATGATATACATAAGGTCGAAAGCTTTAAATGTATAGATAAATCCCAGCATCAATACAGAGAGCATGGCAGGTTTCATCAAAGGCAAAGTAATATACAGAAATCTCTGGAATCTGTTGGCTCCATCAATAGAAGCACTTTCATAAATATCATCGGAAATGCCAGTCAGACCCGATGTAAGAAGAAGCATATTAAAAGGAATACCTACCCAGCAGTTTACTGCTATAACAGCAGCCAGCGCAGTCCCTCCGCTTACCAGCCAGTCTACAGGCTGTGAAACCAGATGCAGTTTCATCAACAAATCATTGATCACGCCTCCATCTAAAAGAAATATATTTTTTCCAAGAAGCGCTGTAACAGACATTGGCATCATATATCCTACCAAGATCAAACCGCGGACAGGACCTGCCAATGTAAATTTTTTTGAAAAAAACATGGCAAATAAAAATCCGATCGTAAATTGGATCGCCAGGCAAGCCAGCGTAAATATAATAGTATTTTTAAATACCATCTGGAAAGTCGGATCTGCAAACAAGGTCTTATAGTTTTCCAGTCCTACGAATACAGACGTACCGGTGGCCATATTTTTAACGTTCATATTTTTAAAACTCAAGATAATGTTATAGATCAGCGGATATCCGCATACGATCAGAAGATATATAAATCCAGGCAAAATAAAAATATATGCTTCTCTTTTCTTTTTTGCAGCTATACTTAGCTTCATATCCCGCACTCCTTTCTGTTGCAAGAAAAGGAGCCCCGGAATCCAGCCGGATACCAGACTGTTTCCGAGGCTCCCTCTTTATCTATACAACTTAAAATCTAGGATTGTATTCTTTTATTGATTTACATCATCTGCTACTCCTCCGCCGGCATTTGATTCCGGAAGAGGATCTTCTGCAAGAATTGGATCAATCACTGATGCAGCTCCAGCCAAAGCGTCCTCTACAGACTGATCACCCAGCATAGCCTGCTGTGTAGCGTTATATAATGCTTCTGAAAGTGTTGGCCACTGAGCATGCGGTCCACGAGGTCTTGCATAATTCATCTCTTCGTTAAATACTGCATATCTTTCGTCAGTTGTGAAGATCTCCTGCAGTCCTACAGCATCGGAACGAACCGGAAGTTTTGTAGCTGCTGCCGTAAATTCAGCATTCTTTTCTGCGCTCATGAACCATTTCAGGAAGTCTACACATTCATCTTTATATTCTGTACCTGTGCAGACGCCAAAGTTTTCACCGCCAATGCAGGAAGCATATTCCTGATCCATCGGAAGAAGTCCGTATTCATAATTAAATGTACCATTGATTTTTTCGTCAATATCCTGAAGCTGCCATGTACCGGACTCAAACATTGCCGCCTTGCCTGCGCAGAATGCATTGTAAGCATCTGACTGCTGCCAGTTTACAACTTCCTTACTCATATAACCGTCCTGAACCAGATCTGTAAGGAACTGAATCGCTTTTACTGAGCCAGCGCTTGTCAGGTCGCTGATATCTCCTCCTGCTGACCAGATCCACGGCAGGATCTGGAATGTACCTTCCTCTGTTCCGATGGCGCACATAGAAAATCCATATACTCCATTCGCCGTATCGGTTGTCTTCTCGCATACTTCCCGGAATTCATCCCAGGTAGTAGGAGGCGCGTCAAAGCCCGCCGCATTCAGAATATCCATATTGCAGCAAAGTGTCAGGCAGTTAGAATTCTGAGGCAGTCCATAATAATGTCCCTCTGCGTCCTGAGCACTTAACAGCGGCCCGGCATAGAAATTCTCCAGATCTTCCCAGTCCTGAAGGTCCTCTGTAATATCTTCAAATACTCCCAGAGAAATATAGGAAGCCATATCCGGTGAATCTACCATACCGATATCCGGCAATTCTCCGGAAACTGCGCCAATGGTATACTGGTTCATCAGCTCTTCACGGGAAACAAAAGTTGGGGTAATGTGAATAGCATCCTGGGATTCATTATACTCTTCGATCAATGCTTCGAACGCAGGTGCCTCAGCTTCAAAGTAATGCCACAGAGTAACCTCAGCCGGTTCGCCTGATGAACTGCCTCCGTCTCCTGAATCTCCGGAGCTGCTTCCTCCTGAAGTTCCTCCGCATCCGGATACAAGCGCTGCGGTCATTGAGCCGACCAAAAACAAAGCCGCCAGCTTTTGAAATCGTTTTTTCATATCTTTTCCTCCTTACACTTTGTATATTTTTTTGATGTTTTTATTATACATTTTCGTCAGTTTATATAAAACTTTTCATTTTAAGATTTAGAAGAAAATTTTAAAGTAAATTTTTAAGATTTGGGGAAAATTTTAAGATAACGAAAAAAGAGCCGTCAAAAGGCTCTTTTTTCGTTCAATATGATCACTCTTTATTTTCTGCTAAAAACTCCGACACACTCATTCCCACAGTTTCCCGAAATACCTTGTTAAAATATTTTGGATCTGAAAATCCCACATGATACGGAAGCTCTTCCTTAGGATAGCCTGCCAGAAGAAGTTTTTTTGCCGCCTCAATACGATAGTTCTTGACAAATTTTGTGAACGTCTCTCCCATCTCCTTATTAAAGAGATAGCACAGATATTCCTGGGAGATTCCCAGATTTTCTGCAAGTTCTTTCTGATTGATCTTTGATCCATATCCTTTCTCGATAAAATTCAGGCATTTGATCACCAGCGGATGCACATCCGGATATTTTTCTTTTAATCTTACAATCTCTTCGCTGCTGCGCTCGCCTTTCTTTTTCTCCAGACGTTTCATCAGATCATAAACTTCATCATAAGTAATTGGTTTGACCAGATAGTCTTTAACTCCCAGTACGATTGCTTCTCTGGCCGCCTCAAATTCTTCATAAGCGGTGACGATCACATATTGAG
>DWUY01000039.1 GCA_019120515.1 Candidatus Blautia avicola
GATCCCTCTTCCGGCTCAGACCGGAATTCGCCGAGAGAGGGATCTGCTGATGGGTTATATTCCAAATTCTTGAAACAGCTTATCGCGGTATTTTTAATCTTCCTACCAGCCGGCTTGTTTCTTCAGCATACAATGTGCAGCTTGCATTTTCAATCCTATGATTTTTATAAAAAGAACAAGGCCGGGAAAAAATTCCCTGCCTTGTTCTTTCTCAATCACTTTTATTATACAATGATCTTCCTTGGACATGTGGCTTTACACTTGCCGCAGTTGATACATTTTTCCGGATCAATGTGGGCTACGTTGTCCACTACGGTAATGGCCTCTTTGGGGCATTCTTTTACGCACTTTCTGCAGCCGATACATCCTACTTCACAGGCGCTCATAACTGCTTTTCCTTTGTCTTTGGAGCTGCAGGCCACTGCCTGTTTCTGATCGTAAGGGATCAGCTCAATGATCTTCTTAGGACATTCTGCCACACATTTTCCGCAGGCCTTACATTTTTCTTTGTCTACCTTTGCAATGCCGTTGACAATGTGGATGGCGTCAAAGGGGCAGACTTTCACGCAGGAGCCATAACCCAGACAGCCGTAGGTACAGGTCTTGGAACCGCCGTTCTGCATCAGAGCCGCCATCTTACAGTCTTTGACACCTGTATATTCATAACTCTGTCCAGCCTTCTCACAGTCGCCTGCACATTTCACAAAAGCCGTCATACGGACGCTTTCTCCTGCTTCCTGTCCCATGATCTCCCCGATCTTGGCAGCAGCAGCCGCGCCGCCTACGGGACATGCGTTTACGGGAGCTTCCCCTTTTGCGATAGCTGCCGCCAGACCGTCACAGCCTGGATAGCCGCAGCCGCCGCAGTTATTTCCAGGGAGGGCTTCCCTTACCAATATTTCTTTTTCATCTACTTCTACTGCAAATTTCTTTCCGGCAATTCCCAGGAAAAGTCCAATAAAGAGACCTACGCCGCCTACCAGGACTGCCGCAATGATAATACCTGTTACCATATCTTATGCCTCCTTATATGATTCCTGAAAAGCCGAAGAAAGCGATGGCCATCAATCCGGCTGTAAGGAGCACATGAGGAAATCCCTGGAAATACTTGGGAATATCATTGTACTCCATTTTTTCTCTTAGTCCTGCCATCAGAATAATGGAAATCGTAAAACCTGTCGCTGTGGCAAATCCGTAAACCACGCCTTCCAGCAGGTTGTATCCATACTGCACATTATTCAGGGCAACGCCCAGAACTGCACAGTTTGTGGTGATCAGCGGCAGATAAACACCCAGGCTCTCATACAGAGAAGGCATGGATTTTTTCAAAAACATTTCTACAAACTGTACCAATGCCGCGATTACCAGGATAAATACAATAGTCTGCATATAATCCATATCCAGAGGAACCAGAATGAATTTGTACACCAGACCTGTCACAAAGGAAGAAAGGGTAATAACAAAGATTACCGCTCCGCCCATGCCTGCTGCTGTTTCGATCTTCTTGGAAACTCCAAAGAAAGGACACAGACCTAAGAACTGGCTTAATACTACATTATTTACTACCGCAGCGCTGACTGCTATGATCAATAAATTTCCTAAACCTTCCATCTATCCGTCCCCCTTACTTCTTTACTACCGTATTGTCGTAGAACTTTCCGCTGCAGGCTTCATTGCTGCAGGAAGCACAGCCGCCTTCCATACAGTGCACCGGTTTCTGTTCTTCTTTTGGTTTCTTCTCCATGATCTTTGCCCGGACTGCTGCCAGGAAAGCCAGCACGAAGAAAGCGCCGGGAGCCAGGATAAAGATAGTTGCAGGCTCATAAGCCGCCGGCATGATCTGGAATCCGAAAACAGTTCCTGCGCCGATCAGTTCACGGAATGCCGCCAGAATAGTTATGGACAGGGTAAAGCCCAGTCCCATACCGATGCCGTCAAAGATAGAGGCTACAGGTCCGTTCTGAGAAGCGTAAGCTTCCGCTCTTCCCAGAATGATACAGTTTACTACGATCAGAGGGATATAAAGTCCCAGAGAATCATAAAGGCTGGGGATAAATCCCTGTAAAAGCAGCTGCACAATGGTTACAAAGGAAGCAACAACTACGATATAAGCAGGCATACGCACTTTATCCGGGATAATATTCCTCAAAAGTGAAATAAACAGGTTGGACATAGCCAGGACCACTGTAGTGGTAAGTCCCATGCCGATACCGTTTATGGCTGCTGTCGTTACAGCCAGAGTCGGACACATACCCAAAACCAGCACAAAGGTGGGATTTTCCTTAATGATACCGTTATATAAACGTTCCACAGGTGTATTTGCTTTCATCTTATTCTCCCTCCTTTACATAATTGAAGGCACACAGACCGGCGTTTACACCGCCAGTAATGGCATTTGAGGTAATAGTCGCACCGCTGATAGCGTTGATCTCATTGTCTGCAGAAGCCCCTGTTTTGGTTACTGTGAAGGATTCCACATTTTTATCACTGAACTGCCCCTTAAAGGATTCATCTGTAGCATTCATTCCAAGACCAGCGGTCTCATTAATGGTCAGGATAGAGATCCCATTTAAAGTTCCGTCAAGCTGTACGCCCATGGAAAAAGAAATATCTCCGCCATAGCCTTCAGAAGTAGTCATGTTCAGGGCATAGCCGATGGTTTCTCCTGAAGCGTCTTTTGCCTCCATGACCTCATTCACTGTCTGGGCGGTAAAGCCGTTGTCTGCAAGGTACTGGGCAATATCTGCATCTCCTGCTTCCACACAGACCTCAAAGGAATCTGCATCTTCAAATACCGCCTGATATGCTTCCTGTTTGGCCATCTCTTCCTGCTGGGCAATAGGTTCTTTTGTAACCTGATAAACCAGTCCCAGAAGACCGCCGGATACTAAAGTGATCAGGGTAAGTATGATCGTATCTTTTATGATTGTATTTTTCATGCTTTCTTACCTCCTTTTCCGA
>DWUY01000040.1 GCA_019120515.1 Candidatus Blautia avicola
CCCTTATCTGGCGCCAGAAAAAGGACGCATCCACTTTGGATACGCCCGATAGCTGGTTACAATATTTTCTTTCCCCGGCTGGTATTTTTATTTCATCTCTTTCCGGAGTTTCTCGATTTCTTCCTCACTCAAGCCGCTAGCTTCCTTGATCACCCGAATCTCGGCTCCTGCTTTCAGGAATGCAAAGATCATTTCCCGCTTTCCTTCTGCTCTTCCTTCTGCTCTTCCTTCTGCCCTTCCTTCTTCACGGCCTCTTTCTTCCAGTTTCTCTAATGCTGTACACATATTCATGCCTCCTTTGCTTTCATATGCCCGTTCTACGATCAGATCACTGTCCGTCATCACTCCGATCATGGCCCCTACGTCAGATTTCACTGTCCGATCCCCGAACATTTCCTTCACCTGATCAAACTCTCCCTTGTATATGAGCCTTGCTGTCTCAAACACGTCCTGTACATCCTCGTTATCAAAATGGTATCTTTCACTTTCCCCGACCTGCAGCAGGTTCATCCGGTAATCGGAAAAGACTCTGCTGATCTCTTCCGGCATCTCTACCACCAGATCCTTCAGGCTCTTCGGCCCATCCCACGGTTTTTCACTGTAATAAATAACAATGCTGATGATCGGATGCAGGCGGTCTTCCTTATGCAGCCCGGACAGGAACTCCTCCGGGGTCGCTCTGTCTCCGTCTTTCCGGTGCTGCCGGGCAATCTCCCGGCACTCTTTCAGATAGCCCAATGAATCATAGAGCATGACCCGGAGCGGCATCCCATAGTGAACCCGCGTCTGGTTCTCGATTCCCATGATCACGAAATCCACGCCATACGCAGCCCGCTTCACAATGTCTCTCGCCCTTGTCAGCGTTTCTTTATATTCTCCCAGTTCCACGACATTTGATACGTCTGTATCCAGCTCACTAAGTTCCTCCGGCTTAATTATCTCTTTCCCTCCAAATACCACTGTATTGAAGAGGCTTGCAAATCGGTCGTTTTCTCTCCAGAAGTCCTTAAATATCACATCCGGTTTTATCGTTGTCTTTTTCATATCAGTTCCTCTTTGTCTCCGTTATGCCTGTATTTTAAGCTACAGATATCCCGGATTTTTCTTCTGTTCATATTCAGTATAGCACAGGACCGCTGAAATCGGAACACAGAAACATAGTATTTTCAGAATCACGCATTCCCATCTTCCTGTATTTTCTATCTTTCAAATGCTACATAGTTGGTAAAAAAATTTGACTTTATAAAATCAGTATTTTCAAACACGGGTACCAGCTTCACATTCCTGCCAAATCATGAAATGATCCGGACCGGATCTCTGTGATCGACCCACAGCTTATCTCCTGCCCCTGGACCCAGATGGAAGATCCGGAAACTCCCTCGATTTCCCCTGAGACAGTGTAATATTGTCCCCTGCCTGGTTTCACCGGACTTTGCAAATAAAACTCCACCTCCACTTCCATCCCTTCTTTCAGCATATGGAACGTTCTGTCCAGTTCCTCCAGTTTTTCTTCCGGAAGGATCCGCTTTTCCTCATATCTGATCTCCTGCTCATGGATTTCGTCCTCAAAGCCTTTAAGCGCCGCAAATGGCGCAAACTGTTTTGCTCTCTTCTCTACCGCCATGGGATGCCTTCCGGACACCGGACGTGTGCGATGTAATATCTTCTGATATTCTGTTGACAGCATGAAATCACCTCCTACGCTTTATGTCCGCCGATCTGGTTGTTCCTCTCTGCATATGTGGAGCACTTTAGCAGGTTCGTTCCACGCATGATCGCATTTTTCCCATATCGTTTCTTCACTCTCAAAATTGCTTCCTGAAGCCGTTTCTCTTTATCCTGCTCCACTGGGTCTGAGAACAGGTCATATTGGCAGTAAGTTTCAGGGAATACTTTCCCTGCATAGATCTCAACCCTGCGTATCCCGGTATGGCGGTCTGTCGTCTCCTGATAGATCTGTTCTACTGCCCCGATCAGCTTTTTCGAGCTGTTTGTGGGGTCTGGAAACTTTGCGCTTCCTCTTGTTGGCTCCCTTCCAAAGCGGTGGTCGTATGCGATCCAAAGTGTCACTGAACTTGTCGCCAGGCCCTTCTCAACCAGATCAAGGCTCAACACATCCGTCATTTCCTTTGCGATAACGATCCCTTCCTCAAAGCTGTAATTTCGCATAAGGACCTGCCCGTTCGACAGGCTGTGCCCCTCAGCCCGGTAATTCTTGATGTCCTCCATCCGGCAGGATTCACAGCCCCAGGCATGGTCGATCAGCAGCTCCGCATCAATCCCAAAGATCTTAAAAAGAAGGTCCTCAGAGGATAAGGATGCCAGGGCAATGTCTCCCATGGTATGGATCCCATATCCTGCAAGTTTCCGTTCCGTCCTGGAGCCGATCATCCAGAAATCCCGAAGCGGCTGGTGGTCCCAGAGCTGCTCACGATAGGTGATCTCATTCAGGATTCCGATGTGGTCCGGCGTATGCTTCGCAATGATATCCATGGCGATCTTCGCCAGATACAGATTCGTCCCGACGCCGGCTGTGGCTGTAATCCCGGTCTCCTTCTTGACCGCATCCATCAGCTCGACCGCCATTTCCTTCGGGGTTTTCTGATACAGGTTCAGGTAGTCGGTCACATCCATGAAGCACTCATCCACGCTGTACACATGGATATCCTCTTTTGAAAGATACCGCAGGTAGATGCTATAGATCCGTGCGGAGTAGTCCAGATATAATTGCATCCGCGGCATGGCTGTGATATAAGTGATGTTCTCCGGGATCTCATGGATCCTGCACCTGTTTTTGACTCCCAGCTTTTTCATGGCCGGAGTGATCGCCAGGCAGATCGTAGACTTGGACCGCATTGGGTCCGCTACCACCAGATTCGTCGTAAACGGATCCAGCTTCCGTTCCACGCATTCTACTGAGGCATAGAAGGATTTCAGATCGATGCAGATATAATAGCGCTCCACAGCATTCTCCTTTCCGGGATTTCAGCCTGCTGCCCATAGCGGAACACAGCATCGGGCAGCAGACAGATCCCCATATTTCTTGACAAAACAGGAAAACAATCTTATCATATAGGCAAGTAAGTTGCCGGTTCTTTTGATACAGATTATAGGCTGATGTTTCTTGATTGTCAAGAACATATGTTCTGTTGTTTGAGGAATTTATTTCCTCTTTTGCCAAAAAGAACCAGCGAATCCTTCTAAGGAGAGTTCAAAAGATGACATTTGGAGAAAAAATACGGGAATTAAGAAATGCGAAAGGATGGAGCCAAACACAGTTGGCAGAGGCAGCAGGCGTGTCCCTCCGGACGGTCCGGGGATGGGAAAAGGAAGGGCGATATCCGAAGAAACGGGAATTATACCAGAAACTGTCTGAAGTATTGGACTGTGATCCATCCTATTTGATGTCGGATGGCGCTGAGTTTATCTCCACTGCTGCGGAACAGTACGGGTCCCGCGGGGAGCGGCAGGCACGGTTGATCCTGGATCAGGCCGCAGCCATGTTTGCCGGAGGAGATTTGACCGATGCGGATAAGGTTGCATTCATGGAAGAAATCCAGATGTTGTATCTGGATTCCAAGAAACGGGCCAAAAAGTTCACCCCGAAAAAGTATCGTAAACACGATAAGGGGGATAGGGCATGAGATGCGATTACATATACAGGCAGGTAGAACGACTGGTGCAGAAATATAAGACACGTGATCCGATCGAACTGCTGGAAGCACGCGGCGTTATCGTTAAAGAGACATCCCAGTACCAAAACCTGAAGGGATATTGCTTTGTGAGCTGCCAGACCGTCTATACCATACTCAGCAGTTTCCTCTCAGATGGGGAGAAACGGATCGTGGCCGCTCATGAACTGGGGCATATCGTGCTTCATCACAATGAGTTAAAAATGGCTCCAATGCTGGATGACAAGCTCTATAACATGGTGGATGATACAGAGTATCAGGCCAATCTTTTTACGGCGGATCTGCTGATCTCCGATCAGGATGTGGCAGAGCTTGCCCAGAATGAGGATCTGGACTATTTCAGTTTCTGCAGCGCACTGCAGGCCACACCGGAGTTAATGAGTTTCAAACTTTACAGTCTGATCCACCGGGGCCAGAACTATAACATGCCCCTGGATCTGAACAGTCGGTTTCTGGCAAAATAGGCACTACAAATCCCGTTAGACAGGAAATGTAATGCCTATTTTCAGAACAAAGTCATCTGTTCATAGTCGGTAGATGAAGTCAGTAGAACAGGCGCCTTATGAAGCAGTCCGCTTACCTCCTTCTCTTTGGACAGCCACTCTTCTATCTCATCTTTTTCCAGGATCAGCGGCATCCTGTCATGGACAGAAGAGACCGAAGAATTTGCTTCAGTTGTGATAACAACAAAACTTTCCCGTCCCTGATATACGTCATAGCATCCTGCCATCCACAATACAGGGGAGTCCTCTCTTTCGAATCGAAATTTCTCCTTCCTGCCATTCCATTCATAAAATCCTCTTGCCGGGATGATGCACCGCCTCTGGCTGATACACTCCCGGAAGGTCTTTCGTTCCGTGATACTCTCTGCTCTTGCATTGATCAGAAGTCGTTTCTGGTCATATTGCGGGAATCCCCACTTCATCAGGAGCATTTCAGGCTGTACCGGTCCTCCGGTAATGACTGCTGCTGTCTGCGAAGGAAAGACGTCACCATACCGGATCAAGCCCTTTTTTCTATCAATATTTCTGACAATCTTCCAGATTTCTTCCTCTGTGTCTGGATCAATATAATAGCGTCCACACATAATTATTCCTCCTCGCTTAATGTGTTTATGTTATCAGTTTTCGTCATATTCGTAGCCAGAGGTACTCAAGCAGATGAATCTGATATGGATATCGCTTTAATTGTCAAACCTTATACTAAAAATATACATTCAAAAGATTGAGTGTCAGACCCTTGTGTACAAGCATGGTATTTGCCTGAACTTCATATGTC
>DWUY01000041.1 GCA_019120515.1 Candidatus Blautia avicola
GGATACATCCGAAACTTCAGATCGTACGCAAGCCAGTCTTTCTGTAGGAGGAAATACCTCCGGAATGGCAAAAAGGGGCGACAACGCAGCTATTTATTCTCCTCTTTACACATCAACGGACCCACAGCGTAAGTGCGTATTTTACGAGAAAGTCCTTACGCCGGACTCGACGAAAGAATACTCTGTAGAAGGAAATGTCACAAATGTCTTGATCGATGATAACAACAAGGCTTATTTTATGATGGATGACAGCTTGTATCAATATACTTACGGAGGAACTGAAGAATGTCTTTTGTCTGATATTCCTTACGGGGAGCTGATCGGTGAAATCGGAAGCCGGATTTATTTTCAATATGCCGGACCGGAGATGGATGTAGTGACAATGCATCTGGCCTATTATGATACAGAATCCGGTCAGCAAAATGAGATCCAGGCCGGTGATCTCCAGGGAGATGTGGAGTTTTTGATCGGAGGTAGCCATTTCTTTTACATAGGAGGCAGGACAGATGCCAGTGCGAAACCTCTTTATGAAATTGACGCAAATTCTTCGGAAGTAACCCAAATAGATGATTATGTGGTGGGAATGGCATATGATGAAGGGGGAAATCTTTATTATACTGCATCGGAGTCTGCTGATTATTTATCAAATCCGCTGATCGTGAAAAAATACGATACGGAGACTGGTAAAGTATCAGAAATTTTCAGGGAAACAGAAGATACGAAGATTGGTTCTATTGTAGCGGCAGATAATAATTACCTTTATTTTCAGGGATATGATGGCGTAGATACAGTTCTTTCCTGCTGGAATCTGGAAAAAGAAGCTCTTGAAAATATTAAAAGAGGCACGAATATTAAATATGTGCCAGACTGCGAATACCAGAATAATTTCTATTTTTCTCAATATTCAACAGATTCGGAAGGAACGATCATATCAAGTGAATTGTATAAATATCTGGGAGAAAATGAAGTAGACACTCTGCGCAATGTTCAGGATGGACTGGGACTGGTGGCAAATGAAATTGAAGGCGACATTCAAGGAGCTGCCGGGAACTGCTTATTCTATGTAGGGCAGAGGGAAACTTTGACGGATTATCGGATTGAAGGCTTTCATGCAGCGGTATAATAAATAAGTTGATAAATAAGAAGAGGTAAGTAATTGTACAGGAGAAAAAATGAATAAACGAAATTATCAGAAAGAACTGGAAAAGATCATCGAGGAAAATCAGAAGGCGGGCAAAGTCCCCCGGCTGTTCCTGCATAGCTGCTGCGCCCCCTGCAGCAGCTATGTGCTGGAATATTTAAGCCAGTATTTTCAGATCACGGATTTTTTCTACAATCCCAACATTTCACCAAAAGAAGAATATGACAAAAGGACCAGGGAGCTTCAGAGGCTTATTGAAGAAATGCCTTTTCTCCACAAGCCTGAGTTTGTAGAAGGAAGATATGACCCTCAGGAGTTTTTTCAGATGGCGAAAGGCCTGGAGGAAGTGCCGGAAGGGGGCGAGCGGTGCTTTAAATGTTACCGTCTCCGGCTGGAAGAGGCGGCGAAAATGGCGGCCCGGGGCGGTTACGACTATTTCACCACCACCCTTACCATCAGTCCCTTAAAAAATGCCCAGAAGCTTAACGAGATCGGAGAGGAACTGGAGAAGATCTACCATGTAAAACATCTTCCTTCGGATTTTAAGAAAAAAAACGGTTACAAACGCTCCACAGAACTGTCCAGGGAATATGGACTTTACCGCCAGGATTACTGCGGCTGCGTCTTCTCAAAAAGAGAGCGGGAAAGGCAGAAAGCCGGCCAGGAGAAAAGCCTTGCGGTTAATACGATAAAGTGATAAAATTTTACAGAAGTTAAAATCGAAAGAAATGAGGATAGGATATGGCACAGTTATGGGGAGGCCGTTTCACTAAGGAAACGGATCAGTTAGTCTATAATTTTAATGCTTCTCTTGGTTTTGACCAGAAGCTTTATAAACAGGATATTACCGGAAGTATGGCGCATGCTTCCATGCTGGCAAAGCAGGGGATCCTTACAGAAGAAGAAAAAGAGGAGATCCTGGACGGACTGAAAGGGATCTTAGAAGATATCCAGAATGGGAAACTGGAATTTTCTCCGGAATATGAAGATATCCACAGCTTTGTAGAGGCAAATCTCATTGACCGGAAGGGAGATGTGGGCAAGAAGCTTCATACCGGAAGAAGCCGGAACGACCAGGTGGCTCTGGATATGAAGATGTATGTCCGGGACGAGATCGGCGAGACAGATCTCCTTTTGAAAGAGCTGCTGGAATCTCTTCTTAAGATCATGGAGGAAAACCTCCACACTTATATGCCGGGATTTACTCATCTCCAGAAAGCGCAGCCGGTAACTCTGGCCCATCATTTCGGCGCTTATTTTGAAATGTTCAAAAGAGACAGGAGCCGTCTGGCAGATACGAAAAAGCGGCTGAATCTCTGTCCATTGGGAAGCGGCGCCCTGGCTGGGACCACCTATCCCCTGGATCGGGAATATACAGCTAAGGCTCTGGGTTTTGACGGACCTACCCTCAACAGTATGGACTCTGTCTCTGACAGGGATTATCTCATTGAACTGCTGACGGATCTGTCACTGATCATGATGCATTTAAGCAGGTTCTGCGAGGAGATCATTATGTGGAATTCCAACGAGTACCAGTTTGTGGAGATCGACGACGGCTACAGTACAGGAAGCAGTATCATGCCTCAGAAGAAGAATCCGGATATCGCAGAGCTGGTAAGAGGAAAGACGGGAAGAGTTTACGGCGCTCTTATGTCCATGCTCACCACTATGAAAGGCATTCCTCTGGCATATAATAAAGATATGCAGGAGGATAAAGAATTTACCTTTGACGCCATTGATACAGTGAAAGGCTGTATCGCTCTTTTTAACGGTATGGTCTCCACTATGGAATTCAAGAAAGAAAACATGGAGAGAAGCGCCAAAAACGGCTTTACCAATGCTACAGACGCGGCAGATTATCTGGTAAACCACGGAGTGCCTTTCCGGGACGCCCATGGCATTGTGGGACAGCTTGTCCTTCATTGTATTGAGAAAAATATTTCTCTGGATGAAATGTCTCTGGAGGAATATAAAGCCATCAGCCCTGTGTTTGAAGATGACATTTATGAGGCGATCAGCATGAAAAACTGTGTGGAGAAACGGAATACCATCGGAGCGCCGGGAACAGAAGCCATGAAACAGGTGATCGAGCTTCATAAAAAATATTTGAAAGAAAATTCTTGACTTTTCTGAAAAGTTTGATATATTAGAATCTATGAAAAATGTATGCGGAAAGAAGACATATGTCTTTCTGAGAAAGGATAGAGGGCTAAGATATGAGTGAAAAATTAAGAGTTGGAATTTTAGGTGCTACAGGAATGGTGGGACAGAGATTTATTTCTCTTCTGGAGAACCATCCCTGGTTTGAGGTTGTGACTGTGGCAGCCAGTGCCAGAAGCGCAGGAAAAACTTATGAGGAGGCGGTAGGGGGCCGCTGGAAAATGGATACTCCGATGCCGGAAGCTGTAAAAAAACTGGTTGTAATGAATGTATCTGAAGTAGAGAAGGTAGCTTCTACTGTAGATTTTGTATTCTCTGCAGTGGATATGTCCAAAGAAGAGATCAAAGCCATTGAGGAAGAGTACGCAAAGACAGAAACTCCTGTAGTTTCCAATAACAGCGCGCACAGATGGACGCCTGACGTTCCTATGGTAGTGCCGGAGATCAATCCCCAGCACTTTGAAGTGATCAAATATCAGAAAGAGCGTCTGGGTACAAAGAGAGGATTTGTAGCGGTTAAGCCAAACTGCTCCATCCAGAGCTACGCTCCGGTTCTTACTGCTTGGAAAGAGTTTGAACCATACGAGGTAGTGGCTACTACATACCAGGCAATTTCCGGAGCCGGAAAGACCTTTAAGGACTGGCCGGAAATGGTGGAAAACATTATCCCTTATATCGGAGGAGAAGAAGAGAAAAGTGAAATGGAACCTCTTCGCCTCTGGGGAGAGATCAAAGACGGCGTGATCGTTCCTGCTAAAGAGCCGGTGATCACCTGCCAGTGTGTCCGTGTGCCTGTATTAAACGGACATACCGCCGCTGTTTTTGTAAAATTTAGGAAGAAACCTACAAAAGAACAGCTGATTGAAAAAATGGTAAACTTCAAGGGCGTTCCTCAGGAACTGGATCTTCCAAGCGCTCCAAAGCAGTTTATCCGTTATATGGAAGAAGATGACCGTCCTCAGGTAAAGGCAGACGTAGATTATGAAAACGGTATGGGAATCTCCGTAGGCCGTCTGAGAGAAGACAAAGTTTACGATTATAAATTTATCGGTTTATCCCACAATACAGTCCGCGGAGCAGCAGGCGGCGCTGTACTGTGCGCAGAGACTCTGAAAGCTCAGGGATACATTACCAAGAAGTAAAAGGACAAAAGAGAAATACAATGAAAGCAATTATGCTGGTAGAAAATCAGTCCGTGGGTGAGTGTAAGGCCGCCCACGGGCTTTCTCTTTATATAGAGACCCCGGGTCACAGGCTGCTCTTTGATCTGGGACCGGATCATACTCTTTTTGAGAATGCCGGAAAAATGGATATTGATCTGGAAAAAGTAGATACAGTGATCATTTCCCATGGCCATTACGATCATGGAGGGGCTTTGGAAGAGTTTCTGCACATGAATTCCAAGGCCAGGATCTATGTACAGAAAAAGGCCTTCGCCCCCTATTATTCCACCGCTCTGGGAAAGGTCAGGAGCATTGGGCTGGATCCCAGGCTGGCCGCTGATCCGCGGATCATACTGCTGGAGGGGGATTTTCAGATCGATGAGGAGCTGGAGCTTTTTACTGTGACAGGAGAAGAAAAATGCCATTCCCAGGCCAATGATGTGCTTTTGGATGAAAAGGGAAGGGACACCTTCGCCCATGAACAGAATCTCCTGATCCATGGCAGGACTCCGGTGCTGATCATGGGCTGCGGCCATAAAGGTGTGGTAAACATTATGGAAAAAGCTTCCAGATGGAATCCCAAGGTGTGTATCGGAGGTTTTCATCTGAATGTCCCTGCTACAGGAAAAGCTGTCCCAAAAGAAGTCCTTGAGGAGATCGCGGGAGAACTGAAAAAATACCATACCCGGTTTTACACCTGTCACTGCACCGGGCAGGAAGCCTATGAATATCTGTCCGGGAAAATGGAAATCCGGTATCTTCACTGCGGAGAAAGCCTGGAAATCGGGTAGCGGGAGAATCTTGAGAGAACGAAAAGGCGTATTCTGCATATAACTGAACAAGAAACTACCTAAGTGCATCATATTACCGGGGGTTACGGTTATATGGAGAAAACCGGCATTCTAACCGTACATTTTCAGTTGAGTTTACGGTTAAATAAGAAAAACTGCAACACTGGGGTTTTCTATTCCCGTTTTGCCGGCAGGGCTTAGGGCCGAGGCTGGTTACCGACTATTTGTCGCTGTCCAACCATTTGATGAATAACTATAACATGCTATCTGTTTTTTGAATTGATCAGCTCTTATCCTTCGGATTGACAGGACCGGGTTGGCGGTATATAGTTGAGATAAAGCTGATATTAAAAAAAGATCTAAGAACTTGCAGGTGAAAAATGAAAAACAAAAAATATATTTTAATTTTTGCAGCCCTTTTACTGGTCCTTCTTGCGGTCCCTGTCTGGGGAAGAGCCGGAGGGGGCGGAAGCTCCGGGGGAGGCGGTTCCTCTTCCGGTGGCGGAGGCTACAGCAGCCACAGCGGTTCTTACCGAGGGGGCAGGGGATCCGGGATCGCAGGTATGATCCTTCAGGCCGGAGTCGTGTTTTTTGCCGCCAGCGGAGGCAGTATCGTGTTGATCCGAAAGGCCAGGGCTGCCAGAGCCAGGAGCCGGAAAGCCATGGCTTTTTACGCCCAGATGGGGGATAACTGGGATTACCGGGAGATCCAGAAGCAGGTGGAAGAGACTTATTTCCAGGTACAGGAATGCTGGAGGAGAATGGACGTGACTTATGGAGCCCCTTATCTCAGCCAGGAGTTGATGGAAGAATTTGACAGCAAGCTCCAGTGGATGCAGGTCCGGGGAGAAGCGGTGGTTCAGAGGAATGTAAGGCTTTTAAGCGCCATGCCTGTATATGCAGAGGACCATCCGGGAGAAGAATATGATGCGATCTGGTATCTGATCCATGGAAAAATGACAGGCTATTACATAGATGTGAATACCAGGAAGGTAGTCCGGGGAAATACCCGGCCGGAGGCCTTCTTTGAATATTGGAAGTTTGTCTACCGGGGAGAACGGTGGGTACTTCAGGAGATCAGACAGAAAGATGAGATGGATATAGACGCTCTTTCCCAGGGGACAGTATAGCAGGTGGAGTGACGCGACCATAATTTAACGGATGCCTTGTCTGAATTTTCGTCTGCCGTCATTAATTTGAAAATCATCGTGTCAGCACACCAGGGACTTTTGATGGATATTAGAGAAGGGAGATGAAAACCGGTGGATCTGAAAGAACTGGAATACTTTAAAATGGTCTGTGAGCAGAAAAGTATTACCAAGGCTGCCCATGCCCTGTATATGACGCCCCAGGGATTGAGCCGTATCATAAAGAATATTGAAAATGAAATGGGCGCCACCTTGCTGAACCGGACAGCTTCCGGCATCAGTCTGACCAGATCAGGAGAGTATCTCTATAAACATCTGACCGACTTTCTGGGGCCTTACCGCATGGTATGCAGCGAGATCCGGTGTATGGAGCAGCAGGAGAAACATGAGATCGATCTTCTGTCTGCCTATGGGATCCTTCGTCTGGTAACGCCGGAGTGTATCTGGGATTTTAAGGAAAAGTATCCCCAGATCACCCTTCATTACCGGGAATATCCCGATCATCAGGTGGAGAGCAGGTTTCTGGCCGGAGAGGGAAACGTGGCTTTTACTGTGGGAAATCACAGCCTGAAATATATGGAAGCTACTTTTATGGAAAAGTTTGAGATCAAGCTTCTGGTAAACCGTGCGCATCCTCTGAGTAAAAGAGAGAAGGTAACCATTAAGGATCTGGAAGGGGAACGGCTCTATATTGAAAGCCCGGAATTCCATATCCACAGTCTGATCCTGGAAAAATGCCGTCAGGCAGGCTTTGAGCCCAATATTGTCTTTGAAACCAGCGGATTCAGCCTCTGCCATAAAATGGTCCAGCAAAATAAAGGAATCTCTGTAACCGTAGATTTTATTTTCGATGATATGAAACAGGAGGACCTGGTGATGATCCCCTTTGAAGACGGTCCTTATGAGTGGGAAACCTATATGCTCACTAGAAAAGGAAGCTCTCCGAACCCGGATATCCGGCTTTTCCACAGCCATGTAATGAAATGGCTGAAAGACATTAAAGAAAAAAATATTTCCAGATAGTATCACAGATTTGTTGAAAGGAATCAAAGCTTTGTTGATTTTCGGAGAATAGAAATCATGATATGATACAAGTGAATTCACTTATATTATATCTTCTTTAAGAAAGAAACACATCCGATTGGCGTGGGATGTGTTTCTTTTTTTGCGTGATATGCCCGGAGGGCGGCCAACCTGCTTGCACGAGCGGGCATCCGACGGGCAACAGACAGCGACAGGCCTGGCCTGGAGCCGACCCTGGTATCGCAGCGTTAGCTGCGAATCTGAGCGGTATGGCTGAATAGTTAAGCGACCCTATCAATAAAACGTTGCGGGTACTCAATAAAACGTTGATGGGAAGATAAGAAAAGGATTGTTATAATATAGACAAACAATTATTGTCAAGCAAACATAGGAGGTTAATATGAGTACATTCAGACTTACGACTATCGAAGAATTCGAAGCCGCAACCCAAAGACTTCTGGAGACAGGAGCAAAAGTAGGCGCAGATTCCTGGCAGGCACGTGTTAAGAATCAGACTCCCCACTGTAAATTCGGAGAGGAAGGTATTTGCTGCCGTATCTGCACCATGGGGCCCTGCCGTATCACAAAGAAAGCGCCCAGAGGTATCTGCGGATGTGACGCTCACGGTATCGCAGGAAGAAACTTCCTTCGTTTTACCGCCGGCGGAGCTGCTACCCATTCCGACCATGGAAGAGAGATCTGCCATACTCTTCACACCGTTTCTCCAGATGGAAACTATAAGGTAAAGGATCCTGAGAAACTGATCCGTATCGCAAAAGAGTGGGGCGTTGAGACAGAGGGAAAGGATATCTATGATCTGGCTCATGAAATGTCCGAGCTGGCGCTGTTAGAGTATGGAAAACCTTTCGGCGTTCAGAGATGGCTGTCCAGAGCCCCGGAACATACAAGAGAACTGTGGAAAAAGGCAGAGATCGAACCAAGAGCTATTGACCGTGAGGTTTCCACAGCTATGCATATGACTCATATGGGATGTTCATCCAAGCCGGAAGCCCTGGTAAGACAGGCTCTCCGTTCCGGCATGTCTGACGGATGGGGCGGTTCCATGTGCGGTACAGAATTTTCTGACGTCATGTTCGGCACGCCAAAGCCGGTAGATACAGAGGCAAACCTGGGCGTTATGAAAGAAGATGAAGTAAACATTATTGTACATGGACATGATCCAAGTCTTTCCGAGATGATCTGTGAATACGCGGAAGATCCGGAAATGATCGCTCTGGCAAAATCCCTGGGAGCTAAAGGGATCAATGTAGCCGGCGTATGCTGTACTTCCAACGAGGTTGCCATGAGAAGAGGTATTCCTATGGCAGGCAACTTCCTCCAGCAGGAAAACGTAGTTCTTACCGGCGCGTGTGAGGCCATTATTGTAGACGTTCAGTGTATCTTCCCCGCACTGGGACCTCTCTCTAAATGCTTCCATACCAAATTTATCACAACGTCTCCTATCGCTCAGATGCCGGATTCTGACTTTATCCGCTTCAATGCCAAGACAGCAGGAGAAAACGCAAAACAGATCGTGAAACTGGCGGTAGAGAACTTTGTAAACAGAAAACAGGAACTGGTACATATTCCTCAGTTAAAACAGAAAGCAACGGTAGGATATTCTGTAGAAGCTATTATCAAACAGCTGGATAAAGTGGCAAGCTCTCAGGGAGATGAGCTGGGAACTACAAAGCCGCTGATCAACTGCATTACCTCCGGCGTGTTAAGAGGAGCCGTTGCTATGGTTGGCTGCAACAACCCGAGAGTACGTCCGGACTCCGCTCATATCGAGCTGATGAAGAAACTGATCAAAAACGATATCATCGTGGTTCTTTCCGGATGTTCCGCCCAGGCTGCCGCAAGAGCCGGACTGATGGACAAGAGAGCCAAAGATCTCTGCGGCGACGGATTGAAGAGAGTCTGCGAACTGGC
>DWUY01000005.1 GCA_019120515.1 Candidatus Blautia avicola
TCTGCCAATGACACCGGAAAGATATAAGAGGATCAAACTGATGTACATCGGTTCTGACGCAGTGGTGATCGCAGGAACCAAGTTTAAATCTAATGATGAGAATATCATTAAAGACATTGTGGCACAGTTAGAGGAAGCCGGCTTTGAAGTAGACGCAGAAGTTCCAACTGCAAAAGGGAAGATGGAAGACTTCAAGAAGAAATATGATTGTGTGCTGCTGATCCTCAACGTACAGGGATTCGCCCAGTACAATACGATGAGAGTAAAATGGGACGAGCCTGCAAAGCAGCCATGGTATATGTCTGAACTGCCGACCTTTGTGGTATCTTTAAGCTATACCAACAATCTGATCGACGTTCCTATGGCAAGATGCTACATTAACTCTTATATGGATCATCATGAGAGCTTTGCAGCTACTCTGGAAAAGATGATGGGCAAGAGCGAATTCAAGGGAAGATATAACGAGAATGTATTCTGCGGAAGATGGGAAACCAGATTCTGAGTTCCCCTGTTGCCATGAAAAAAGCCCCTCTGCTTTCAGAAATTTTTCTGAAAAGCAGGGGGCTTTTGAAAGTAAAAAAAATGATTTACTCTAAGGGAATGAACCAGTCTTCCATATCTCCAATGACTTCCATATCTACCAGCTCTGTGATATCCCAAAGGGCTTTATTTTCATCAGCGACCATATAGCAGTAGTTCCCGTCTTCAGGAATGTCCACCGTAATATCTTCTCCCTGATAATCCAGAGTTTTCCAGATCTCATTGTTACGGAAAATGACGATCTGGGAAGGAGAATCGCAGGCAGATAAAATATCAGCCTTTGTTATAGTTGCTGTACCGGCTTCCACTCTTTTTCCAAAAGAATACTCCCGGTATAACAGATCGTTGTAAACTGTGTTTTCTGTCTGGGTAGTATTTTCCCTGACAGGACGGGGCTTATATTGGACAGAAGAGGCTGGAGCCCGGGTATCTTGGACAGAGACTTCAGATATGGGACGGCTGCTGGCTTCCAGGTCAGACCCCGTCTGACAGCCAGACAGAAAGACCAGAGCGCCGGCAAACAGGACAAGAGAAGGAAAAGTGGTTTTCTTCATAAAAGATCCCTCCTTTCATATAAATCACGTTCCTATTTATCTATCTATATCATATCATGGAAAAACGAAAAAAAGAAGAGACAGTTCCGCATAGATTCCAGACTTTAAAAATATCTGAATTCCATGGAATTGTCTCTTCTTTTTATTTGACGCCGAAATCTGCTAACTGGCGCATAGCGCTTTTTCTGCCGGTAAAGTGTACAGCATGGAGCCCCTGGGCTCTGGCTTCCGCCACATTATCCAGAAGATCATCGATAAAGACTGCTCTGGAAGGATCAATGCTGAAATCCTGGATCAGCTTCTGATAGATTTCCGGTTCAGGTTTCAGACAGTGGATCTGCCAGGACATATAGCCGCCTTCTATGAGGTCCAGGAACTTCATTTCTTTTTGACACCGGTCAAAGAGAGGCTTGGAGAAGTTGGACAGGATATAAAGCTTATATCCCCGCTTCTTGAAATATGTAAGCCAGCTCTTTGTGTAAGAATAAACACGAATGGTCTCTCCCATCCGGTCAAAGGTCTCTCGGATCTGTTTTTCATGAGCAGGATCATTATTTATGAAAGCCTGCAAAAGCTCTTCCTCTGAAAGGATCCCCCGGTCGCCTTCGGTCCAGGTATCGCTGAGGAATACGGCTTTTGCCACAGCGTGGGCTGTCTCTTCATCATATTTCAGATCCCGCAATAATTTCTTCCAGTCATAGCGGACAAGTACTTTGCCAATGTCAAAGATCAGCGTATCGATTTCGGAAGTTTCCGCCAGGATCTTTGGGATCACTTCATCTTCCGGACGGGTCCATTTATACACCAGTAGTATGGCGTAGATCAGCACGGGTATGATCACCGTTCCGAAGAGGGAAGCCATCAGCATATTGCCTGCCGCAGAATTATCCGTCAGGGCAAAGAACAATGTAAGGATATACATGCCCGCCAGAAGGACAACTCCTATGAGCGCAAGAAGTCGTTTCAGGTTCTTCACTTCTTAATCTCCCTTGTCTAGAATATCTATTATTATAATAATTTTTGAGGTATCCGTCAATGTATAAACAACTTGGCCGCAGATTTTGGGGATATACTTATGAAGAAATGGAAAAGGATCTGGAGATATTCGCCAGGGCTTTTCCTGAGACTATGGAACTGAGAACTCTGGGAAAAACTGCAGATAAAAGGGAAATTTACTGCTTTATACTGGGAAGGGAGGACGCTGGAGAAAAGATATTTCTGTTTGGCGCCATTCACGGAAGAGAATATATGACCAGCCAGCTTCTTATGGAACAGACCGCAGAATTTCTTACAAAGCTGTACCGGGAAGAAACTTATAAAGGATATTCCTATAAAGAACTGCTCAGGGGAAAGGCTGTCTATGTGGTGCCTATGGCCAACCCCGACGGGGTCGTCATCAGCCAGCAGGGTCCCAGAGGGCTGAGGGATCCGGAACTTCAGAAACTGGTATGGAAGATTGGGGAGAGGGAAGGAGGAAGAATGCCCTGCGGTCCTTATTACAGGAGATGGAAAGCAAATGCCAGGGGCGTGGATCTGAACCGGAATTTTCCGGCTTTCTGGGAAGAGTACCAGGATCTGAAGGGACAGCCCTCCAGGGAAGGCTACAAAGGCCGGGCGCCGGAGGACCAGGAGGAGTCCAAGGCATTGGCAGAAATTACCAGACAGGAAAATTTCCAGAGGACGGTCAGTTACCATTCCTCCGGGGAAGTCATTTACTGGGACTTTGGACAAAAAGGTGAATTCCGGAAAATATGCCGAAATTTTGGAGAGCGGATCCAGAGGATCACAGGATACGGCCTGCCGGAAGGCTGGGATCACCTGGACCCTGCAGGATACAAAGACTGGGCCGTAAAAGAAAGGAAGATCCCCAGTCTCACCATTGAAATAGGAAAAGCAGAGTCTCCCCTGCCCCCTTCCGCCTTCCGGGAAATCCTGAGAAGGAACCGGGGCGTCTGGGAGGAGACTCTGCTGTCTTTGTGAAAAGAATTTTGATGAATTCCTGCTATGTACGAGGCTGCTGCGGTAAAATGTATCTTGTTGCCGTACGTCCTTACCGCGGCAGCCTTGTTAAAAGGGGAGGATAAAGTATTTCTACTTTTTCTTTGGTCGTCTGCGGAAAGCGTCACCTCTTTGTGCCATCCCTCCGTGGACTATTTCTAGTATTGCCGGGAGAAAAAAATCTATACATATTTCAGAAAAAATTATGGACTGTTATAAAAATAGCGATTTTGGGTAATGCCCCAGCGCCTTTTTTAATCATCAGAAGTTACATAAAATAGTATCTTGGTAATATATTCACTTTCGTCATAAGAGGTAATATAGTCATTGATACAGAATTCGTAGGAATCGGAGCAGATCTTCAGGTTATGGCTGCGGCAGTATTCCAGGATCTTTTCATAGGAGCGCCCAATGGACAGATAATCCCCCACATGGTAGATCCCCACGCATTTCCCGGCGGGAAGCTTACGCATATTTTCGGCTTTGTCGGTTTTCTCTATGGGAAGAAAAGCATGGGAAGCCTCTGTATAACGGCCTTCCTGGATACGTTCCAGGGGAACGATGACTCCGCATTGAAAAAATACGGGGAGTTGTTTCTGGAAGGAACCGGCAAAGCATTTTTTTGTGGCAATGCTGATCTCCCGAAGAGTGTAAGGCTTTTCTACAGGCTGGAGCAGGATGTACTGGGAGTTGATATCTTCAAGAAATACAGAGTTTTCTTTTCCCCGAAGCTCTTTTGTCTCTTCCATCTGCTGGCAGCGGTTCACCAGACGGCTTCGGATCATATACAGTTCCTGGATCCGGCTGTCGATGACCGAGAGCTGGTTTTTCATGGCAGCCAGACTGCTGTCAATGGTGTAATGCTGCATATGCTCTTTGATCTCGCTGAGAGAAAAACCGATTTTCTTCATAATGAGAATGGCATCCAGATAGTCTAACTGCTTGGCGCTGTAGTACCGGTATCCATTGCCGGGATCTACATAATCGGGACGAAACAGGCCGATCTTATCATAGAAGATCAGGGTCTGCTTTGAAATTTTCTGATATCTGGCTACTTCGCCGATGGAAAATAAGTTCTCCATGCCGCCTCCTTTGAACAGAATACTCCGGGATAAAAACACTGGCTATGAAAAATTTTTTCGCCCGGACCTCTTGACATTATAGTTACTATATCCTTTATTATAAAGTTCCAAAAGAGAAAATACAAGGAGGCGTTTTTGTGAAAACAAACTGGTTGATGACCATAAGAGATAAACTTACAGAGGGACTGACATGGAAGAAGATCCTTTTCATTATTATCGGAGCGGGGATCTGTACTTTTGGCATACACAATATCCACCAGCGTACAGGGATCACAGAAGGCGGGGTTATCGGCATGATGCTCCTGGTGGAGCGGTGGCTGGGAATCTCTCCTTCGGCCATCACTTCGGTTCTGGATATTTCCTGCTATCTGCTGGCTTTTAAATATCTGGGAGGGCAGTTTATCAAGATTTCCATGATCTCTACTTTCAGCGTGTCCCTGTTTTATAAATTCTGGGAGCTGTTCCCTCCCATGCTGCCGGACTTGTCTGAATATCCCCTGGCAGCGGCTATAGGCGGAGGACTCTTTGTGGGGATCGGCGTAGGGATCATTGTCCGCCAGGGAGGCTCCAGCGGCGGTGACGACGCCCTGGCCCTGACCATATCCAGAGTGACTCACTGGCGGCTGTCCAGATCCTATCTTTTTACAGACCTGGTAGTCCTGGGACTTTCCCTGACTTATATCCCGGTTTTCCGGATCGCTTTTTCTCTGATCACGGTTACCATTTCTTCTTTCCTTATCGATCTGGTACAGAATTTCGGAAAGGACAAAGTATCCGAAACATCTAAGATCCAGACCCAGGGAGAGTAGGACAGGATAATAGAAAAAGAAATGAGGTGTTAATAATGGCAAACGCAGCAAACATTCTGCAGAGTTTGGTTCCGATTTCTCAGTTCAATAAAGGAAAGGCAGCTCAGATTTTTGACAGGCTTCGTACAGAAAAAGAACTGATTGTGCTGAAGAATAACCAGCCTTCTGCAGTTATTTTGTCGCCGGAAGAATATACACGGCTTACAGAGATTGAAGAAGACTATATGTTGCTTCTTGAAGCAAACAGCAGACTTGAAGCAAATGGGGATAAACCAGGCATTTCTTTTACGAATGTACTTAATGATCTGGGTATCAGTGAATCCGATCTTGATGATGCAGAGGAAGTGGTTATTGAATGATTTGGAGTATTGAAGTTATTCCTGCGAGCAACGAGCCAAGCGGGCATGCTTGCATGTCCATTTGGCGACTGCCGCAAGGGTCAAATCCCCCGATGCTTGCATTGCTATAAGTTTGGTGCCCCGTATGCTTGCATCGGGGTATTTGACTGAAGAAGCAGAAAATGATTTAAAAAAACTGGATCATTCTGTTCAGCTCCAAGTCTTAAAAGGAATCCGAAAAATAAGCCAGAATCCTCTTCCTGTACAGGAGGGAGGCTATGGGAAACCTTTAGGAAACAGAACTGGAAATAATCTGACAAATCTTCTGAAAATAAAGTTTCGGAATCTGGGGATCGGAGTTGTATATAAGACGATTCAGATTGATGGCATAATGAAGATTATTGTTATTTCAGCATGAACAGATGAACAGGTATACAAAGAAGCAGGAAAACGTCGGGAAAAGTACGATTTGTAGAAAAATTTTATCCTTAAAAATATCTTGCCTTTTCCATGAGAACTCCCATAATAGTAGTTGGAGGAAAAGGAGATTATGAATAAGATTCTGATTTTAGAAGACGACAGAAAATTAAATGACGGGATCCGGCTGGCTCTTAGAAGGGAAGACTGCACGTTTCTCCAGTGCCAGACTATAGAAGAGGCCAGGGAACTGCTGAAGAAAGAAAAAGTCCGGCTGATTCTTCTGGATCTGAACCTTCCGGACGGAAACGGTCTGGATTTTCTTCAGGAGATCCGGGCAAAGAGCGCCGTGCCGGTGATCATCATTACTGCCAATAATATGGAAACAGATATTGTTATGGGGCTGGAGATGGGAGCCAATGATTATATTACCAAGCCTTTCAGCCTGATGGTTTTAAGAGCCAGGGCAGGGGTACAGTTAAGACAGCAGGATATGTCCGGGCAGACACTGTATCAGGAAGGCCCTTTTTCCTTTGATTTTCGGCGGCTGGTCTTTCAGGTGAGAGGCCGGGAAGTGGAGTTCAGCAAGACAGAACAGCGGCTTCTGAGAAAACTGCTGGAGAACAGAGGAGCTACTTTAAAGAGGACCTATCTCATTGATGAAGTGTGGAGCGGAGATACAGAATTTGTAGATGAACATGCCCTGACCGTAGCCATCAAGCGGCTGAGGGACAAGATCGAGGAAGACAGTAAAAATCCCAGATACATCAAAACAGTATACGGGATCGGATATACCTGGGCGGCACAGTGATATGGAAATGATAGTATTTGGAACAGGAATGCTTGTTTTGGCAGCAGGGATCTGGGTTTATGGAAGACAGAAAGAGCGGCGGCTTCTGGAACGGCTGGATTCTATGCTTGAAAAAGCAAGGAGCGGAAGCTTCCGCCAGGAAGAGATCGACGAGACTATGGTATCTTCTGTGGAAAATTCCATGGCCCGCTTTCTGGAGGATAGCAGACTGGTAGAAGAAAACCTAAATCAGCGTAAGGAGAAGATTCAGACCATGATATCGGACATTTCTCATCAGACGGCTATACCCATTTCCAATATCCTGGTATACAGCCAGCTTCTGGAAGAGGACTGCACAGATCCCCAGATGAGAGAATATGGGACCGTGATCCGCCAGCAGGGAGAAAAGCTTCAGTTTCTCCTGGATTCCCTGGTGAAGATATCCAGGCTGGAAAACGGGATCATACAGACAGTCCCTCAAAAAGGGGAGCTGAGAGAACTGGCCTGCCAGGTAAAAAGCCTTATGGAACAGAAAGCCGGAGAGAAACAGATATCCCTTGAGGTAAAATCGGGGAAAGAAAAGGTCTATGCCTGGTTTGACCGGAAGTGGACCAGGGAAGCACTGATGAATCTGGCGGATAACGCAGTGAAATATACGCCGGCAGGTGGAAAAGTCACTATGGAAGTGGTTTCTTACAGCCTGTTTTCCAGGATCGACGTCCGGGATACGGGGATCGGAATAGAAGAGGAAGAACTGCCGGAGATCTTTCAAAGGTTTTACCGGAGCCGGGACGTCTTTTCAGAGGAAGGGGTAGGCCTGGGCCTGTATCTGGCAAGAGAAATTGTCAGAAGCCAGGGAGGATATATCAAGGTTTCTTCAAAGAAAGGGGAGGGAAGTGTCTTTTCCGTATTTCTTCCCAGTGAAAAAAGAGAAAATGTCTCCAGACTGTGATATTTCAGAAACGGTC
>DWUY01000042.1 GCA_019120515.1 Candidatus Blautia avicola
GAACCAGGGATCTGGAAGGATCCTGTACTCGCCTTTTAAAGGAAGAGCGGCTTCGATCACAGAGGCTCCTGATGAAGCTTTTGCGGAAAAAATGATGGGAGACGGCTATGTGGTATTCCCAAGTGAAGGGGTTGTATATGCTCCGGAAGACTGTGAGATCAGCTTTGTATTCCCTTCCAAACATGCCCTGGGACTGCGGACAGAAGACGGTCTGGAATATCTCCTTCATATCGGTGTAGATACGGTAAAATTAGAAGGAAAAGGATTTGAAGTCTTTGTCCAGGAAAATGACAAAGTGAAAAAGGGTGACAAACTCATGGAGTTTGATATAGAATATATAAAAGAACATGCAAAATCTGAAGCCTGCATAGGCGTCTTTACCAGCCTGGAAGAGGGACAGGAAATCGTAATGAAGGCAGAGGGGGAGATCGAAGCGTTAGAGGAGATCGCGGAGATCGCAGGATTTTAGCTGAAAGTATCATGCATTTTTGACGCGATCAGGTAGAAAATGCATGATACTGTACTCCGTCCTGTCATAGGAGGAGAAGAAAAGGAAAAGGAGCTGCATGGAATGTTTCGGATCATAAAAGCACTGAATAATAACAGTATTCTCGTATTAAGCAACGAGACAAAAAGAGAATATATACTGATGGGCAGCGGCATAGGATTTGGTAAAATGCCCGGACAGCAGATAGAGTCCATGAAAGGAGCCAAGGTCTATTCCCTGGTGACCAGAAAGAAGAAACAGTCTGCCCTGAAGGCGGTGAATGCTATTGATCCGGTGTATCTGGAAATCTCCGGGGAGATCATCGATCTGGCAGAAGAGGAGTTTTCCCAGGTAAACCGGGACATTCTTCTGGCTATGGCGGATCATATCGCCCTGGCAGCCAAGCGGGCAAAAGAAAACATGCAGTTTCCGAATCCTTTTACCAGAGATATCCAGATGCTTTTTTCCAGAGAGTTTCAGGTAGCCTTAAAGGGACGGGAGGTCATCCGGGCAAAGACCGGCTATGTGATCTCTGATGACGAGGCAGGACTGATCGCCCTTCATATCCATGCGGGACTTTCTGATGAGATGGTTTCAGAAACTCTGGAAGCCACCAGGATCATCGAAGAATGCATTGCCATTATTGAAGAACACTTTCAGACGAAGATCCCGAAAGATTCCCTGGCTTATGCCCGTATGATGAGCCATCTTTACTATATGGCGGCCAGGGCCAGAAAAGACGAGCCTTTGAAGGTAGATATGAACGATTATATCTATGAAAAATATCCCCAGACGGCAAAGGCATCGGAACTGGTCTGCGCCCATATGGGAAAAGAGATGAAGAAAGAGATCCGGAAAGAGGAGATCGGATTTCTGGGGATCCATATCCAGAGGATATTGAGTGAATAAAAATTCAGAGTTGTTAAAATTATTCTTGAAATTTACAAAAAAAGTGCTATACTAAAAACATGCAGATATAGTTCATTGGTAGAACGTCAGCTTCCCAAGCTGAAGAGGCGGGTTCGATTCCCGTTATCTGCTTGTTTTTATGCCTGTATAAAAAATGAATTTATTCCTGCGGGCAACGAGCCAAGCGGACATGCTGGCATGTCCATTTGGCGACTGCCGCAAGGGTCTAATACCCCGATGCTTGCATCGCTGCTAGTTTGATGCCCCGTATGCTTGCATCGGGGTCTTTGACTTTGAAGGGCAGAGGAAAACGCTTAACGAATTAGTATTTCCCCTGCTCTTTTCTAAATCTGCCAGGGGTATCTTCCTTTTTTGGCATAAGGAAGCAGTTTACCATCAAATTTGATGATAACACAATGATTGCCATCCTTGTCTTTAATAATTTGATACAGATCATTTGCCGGATACGCAGCACATCCCCTCGATCATCTCCCAGAAAAGCCTGGCCGAATTGGGAAGCTGAGATTTTTTACGGCAGACCAGGGCTATCTGAGAATACAGGTTTTTCTCTTTCAGGACCCGTATTTCTGTTTGTGAGGAAGATCGGGAAGGGAGGGATTCCGGCGCTCCCGAGGCGGGGAGAAGCCCCACGCCCATTCCCAGAAAGGCCAGAGCCAGAGTTGTCTGGGCGTCATCATTGCAGCAGAGGATACAGGGAGAGATCCCTTCTGCTTCAAAGCGCATTTTTAGCATTTCTTCCCAGCGGCGGTAAAGGATAAGAGGGGCATTTTCCAGATCCTTCACAGTAAGAGGGCTTTCTTTATGGCTGGGAAAAAAGGAAGAATGTCCTATAGCCAGAAAAGGCTCTTTTTTTATGTATAAAATATCCATCTGTGTTTTGGAAAAAGGGGTTCTTACAAGAGCCAGATCTATCTGTCCATTTTGAAGCTGCTCCAAAAGCTGATAGGTATTGGCGCTGTATATTTCATATCGGATGTTGGGATACTTTTTCCAGAAGCGGCAGATCCACCTGGGAAAGAGCTGATCTTTTACAGAAGATATGACTCCGATACGCAGAGTTCCCGCAGCTCCTTCCTGAAAATCGGTCATTTCCGTTACGGCAGCATCGCACATCCCCAGAATCCGCTGGGCTCGTTCATAAAAATGGTGACCGGCTTCTGTCAGGTGAAGCCTCTTTCCATCCCGGGTGAAAAGGGGACATTTCAGCTCCTCTTCTAAAAGCTTCAGTTGGGCGGTAAGAGGAGGCTGGGTCATATTCAAACGTCTGGCGGCACCGGTAAGAGTGCCTTCTTCTACGATAGCAGTAAAATATCGAAGCTGCCGGATATCCATAGGGGGTCTCCTATATCTTTTTTGTATAATAATAACATAAAATAAATATTTTTCAAATAATAAAAAAAGGGATATACTGGATAAGAAAATGAGAAAGGAGGTTATGAAAAAGTGAAATATTTGAAAATCTATCTGAAAGATTATAAAAGAGACAGTATCCTGGCTCCTTTATTTAAAATGCTGGAAGCTATGTTTGATCTGCTGGTTCCTGTGGTAGTGGCCCATATTATCAACGTAGGTATTGCCAATCAGGACCGGGGAGATATCCTGAGGTGCTGCGGGCTTCTGGTGCTTATGGCTATTGTAGGCCTGTGCTGCAGCTTTACCGCCCAGTATTTTGCGGCCAGAGCGGCCATTGGCAGCGCTACAGGACTGCGGCATATGCTTTTTGCTCATATCCAGAAGCTGGGGTTTTCTGAGATGGATACCATTGGATCCAGTACGCTGATCACCAGAATGACCAGCGACATTAACCAGGTACAGAACGGCCTGAACCTGTTTCTGCGGCTTTTTCTGAGAAGCCCTTTTATTGTTTTTGGAGCCATGGTCATGGCTTTTACCATCAATGTAAAAATCGCCCTTATTTTCGTAGTAACGATTCCGGTGCTTTCGGTGATCATTTTCGGACTGATGGCGATTACTTCGCCTCTGTATAAAAAAGTCCAGGGGAAACTGGACGTGATCACAGGAAATGCTAGGGAAAATCTTTCCGGAGTCCGGGTGATCCGGGCTTTTGGCAGAGAAAAACAGGAAACCGAGAACTTTTCCAGAGCCAACGCTGGACTGGTAAAAGGACAGCTTTTTGTAGGGAGGATTTCCGCATTGATGAATCCTCTTACGTATTCTGTAGTGAATATAGGGATCATTGCCATTCTCTGGGCCGGTTCCCGTTCAGTGGATACCGGTGTGCTGATGAGCGGAGATATTGTCGCGCTGGTAAACTACATGAGCCAGATCCTGGTAGAACTGGTAAAACTGGCAAACCTGATCGTTACTATGAGCCGTGCTATGGCCAGCCTGGGACGTGTGGAACAGATCCTGGATACAAAGACGGCTATGGAATTTTCGGAGAATGCAAAAACCGGGGAAAGTGTCAGGGAAGGAAATACAGAAGAGGCCCTGCGCTTTGACCATGTGAGTCTTTCCTATGCCCAGGCGGGAGAAGAAAGTCTCAGTGACATCAGTTTTTCCGTGAAAAAGGGAGAGACCATCGGTATTATCGGCGGTACCGGCAGTGGTAAATCCAGTCTGGTCCACCTGATCCCCAGATTTTACGACGCCACCTCAGGAGAGGTTTTCCTGCTGGGACGGCCTGTTAAAGAATGGGACAAGGAGACCCTCCGGCAGAAAGTAGGGATCGTTATGCAGAAGGTCCAGGTATTTTCCGGAACCATACGGTCCAATCTTCTTATGGGAAATAAAGATGCCACAGAGGAAGAAATGTGGCAGGCTCTGAGAGATGCGCAGGCGGAAGAGTTTGCCAGAAAAAAATCGGAAGGTCTGGATGAACCGGTAGAACAGGGCGGGAGAAATCTTTCCGGAGGACAGAAACAGAGGCTGACCATTGCAAGAGCTCTGATAAGAAAACCGGAGATCCTGATCCTGGATGACAGTTCCAGCGCATTGGACTACGCTACAGATGCGGCTCTCCGGAAAGCCCTTAAAAACCTGCCGTCAAATGTGACTGTTTTCCTGGTGTCCCAGAGAACTTCCAGTATCCGCCATGCAGATCATATCCTGGTGCTGGACGACGGAAAAGCGGTCGGCTGGGGAACCCATGAGGAACTGCTGGAGTCCTGCCAGATCTACAGAGAAATATATGAAAGCCAGTATGGGAAAGGAGAAAGTGCAGTATGAAACAGAAGAAAACTTTTTTCAGAGTACTTCGCCGTATCAGGCCTTACAGTTTCTTTGTGATCCTCAGTATCCTCTGCGGAGCAGTCAGTGTGGCAGCTCAGCTTCTGGTACCGATCTTCTGCGGAGACGCCATCGACTATATGCTGGGGATCGGAAAAGTGGACTTTGAAGCTGTGGAAAGGCTGATCCTTTCCATTGTTCTGGTAACTGTTCTTTCAGCAGTGGCTCAATGGGTGCTGGCGGCCTGCAATAACCGGGTGACTTTCTGCGTTTCCAGAGATCTGAGAAACGAAGCAATGAAAAAGATACAGAACCTTCCGTTGTCTTATCTGGACGCTCATCCTTCCGGAGATCTGGTCAGCAGGATCATTGCAGATGTAGATACTTTTGCCGATGGACTGTTGATGGGATTTACCCAGTTCTTTACAGGAATCCTGACAATCCTTGGTACTCTGGGGATCATGCTTTTCCTGAACCCGGGGATCACGGCCATTGTAGTACTGCTGACCCCTTTAAGTCTTTTCGTAGCAGGATTTATTGCAAAAAGGACTTATAAATATTTCGGAAAACAGGCGAAAGTGCGTGGAGAACAGACTGCCCTTATCAATGAAATGGTAGAAGGGCAGAAGGTTGTCCAGGCATTCGGATATGAAGAGAAAAGTATGGAGACCTTTGATGAGGTAAATGAAAGACTTCGGGATGTCAGTGTGAAAGCGGTATTTTTCTCCAGTCTGACTAATCCCAGCACAAGACTGGTCAATAATATCGTTTATGCAGGCGTAGGTTTGGCCAGTGCTATGATCGCTATTTCTGGGGGTATCACTATTGGAGAACTGAGTATATTTTTAAGTTATGCCAGCCAGTACGCAAAGCCTTTTAATGAAATCTCGGGAGTGGTCACCGAAATGCAGAATGCACTTGCCTGTGCTGCCCGTATTTTTGAACTGGTTGATATACCTGATGAGGTGCCGGACAGAGAAAATGCAGTGGAATTTCACAGTCAGGGCCAGGTGAGCCTTTCCCATGTTTCCTTCAGCTATGATCTGGATAAGCCTCTTATCGAAGACTTGAATCTGGAAGTGAAGCCTGGACAGCGGATTGCAATCGTAGGTCCTACCGGCTGTGGAAAGACTACGCTGATCAATCTGTTAATGCGGTTTTATGATGTACGGGAGGGAAGTATAAAGATTGACGGAACGGATATCCGGGACATGCCCCGTCATTCTCTGCGGCAGAATTTCGGCATGGTCCTTCAGGACACCTGGCTGAAAGCCGGAACGATCCGGGAGAATATTGCCTATGGAAGGCCGGAAGCCTCTATGGAAGAAGTGGTGGAAGCAGCCAAGGCGGCTCACGCCCACAGTTTTATTCGGAGACTTCCTAATGGATATGATACGGTTATCAGCGAAAACGGCGGCAATATCAGCCAGGGACAGAAACAGCTTTTGTGCATTGCCAGAGTTATGCTCTGTCTTCCGCCTATGCTGATCCTGGATGAGGCTACCAGCAACATTGATACCAGGACAGAAATCCGTATCCAGGAGGCCTTTGCCAGAATGATGAAAGGACGGACCAGCTTTCTGGTAGCTCATCGGCTTTCTACCATCCGGGAGGCAGATGTGATCCTGGTAATGAAGGACGGCCATATTCTGGAAAAAGGAACCCATGAATCCCTGATGGCCCGTCACGGTTTCTATGAGAAGCTGTATAACAGCCAATTTGGAGGATAAAGAGCTATCCGGGCAGAGAAATGTAATTAAATACAGAGACTATAAAAAGGAGCTTTGAGGAAGTGGAAATACGATTCCTCAAAGCTCTTTTATCTTTTTTATAAAACTCTGTTATTTCAGCATATCTGTAATACAAATTCTCAGATCTTCAAAAATCCCAGATCCAATAAGATCGGAGAAAGAATACTGCATAGAATCCTCTGTACCTTCAAAGGAATAGGCTTGTACAGTTTCTTTCATCGGATTTACGATCCAATATTCTCTTACACCGGCAGTACAGTATTTCAAAAGTTTGGTGAGATAATCCATGCGCTGGCTGCTTGGTGATACAATCTCGATGATCCAATCCGGAGCACCGCTGCACCCCTTATCTGTAAGCTTATTTTGATCACATATTACGCTGATATCCGGCTCCACATAGTTTTTATCATCTTTACTTAAAAACACAGCAAATGGAGCGGGATAGACTTCACAGACCCCACCTTTGCCAGAGATATAATTTCCGATAACTCGGCTGAATTCCTGGAGGATTTTCTGATGGATCCTGCTGGGCGGCGCTATCATATATAATTTTCCGTCAATCAGCTCGCCTCGCTTACCATCTGGAAGTGCATAGATATCTTCAATAGTATAAAGCTTTTCTTTTGGAAACGGCATAGCGTCACGTCCTTTCCTTGGCAAAATATTTCCCTTCGTTTATCACCATAACTTTGATTGCCACTTTAATGATATTTGAAACCTTAGCCAATGTCAATATGTGATAATTTTCATGGAATTTCAAAGAACATGGCTGACAGTAGTAATATTGATATCAAATTCGAAAACCTGTATAACAGCCGGTATAGAAGGTAAAAGAGCCTTGGGGAAGCGGAAATGTGATTCCCCAAAGCTCTTTTTATAAAAGGCAGTTTTTTCAAACCAGCTCGGCAATCCGGGAAACGCCCACAAAGATTTCCTGTATTTCGTACCAGGTAGGATAATCCACCACACCTGTAACAGGAAGATTAAAGACTCTCTGAAACTCCCGGACTGCGTTCTGGGTGGCCTCTCCATAGATGCCGTCGGCAGTTACATTCGGCAGCGCAGGATAGGAACCGGCGATGGTGTTCAGCTGTTCCTGAATCTGACGGACTTTATTGCCGGAGGAGCCGATATCCAGAGGAGCTCCCGGCCAGGAAGCAGGAATGCCTGAAATTTCTTCAGCGGTGTTGATATACATGTTGTCGCCATAGAAATGGCGAAGGATCTCAATGGCAGTATAGCCCTGATCCCCCAGGTATTTGGAACCCCACTGGGTCATCCATCCCGGACACTGGACTCTCTGACCGTCACAATACTGGGTGAGAATGGGCTGACGTACTCCGGGGCGTGAGAGGTAGTTGTCAAAGAGTTCGTCAACAACTTCAGAGATACTTTCAAAAAGATTTCTTCCATACATCCATTTGTGATCAAAGGCTGTAGAGGATGTAATAGTAAAATCGTAACCTTTGTTTCTATACCATTCAGTATATACACGATTTAAGGTAAAAGACATAATAGCCAGCACATTTGCCCGGATAGTATCTTTCGGCCAGGTGGCATAGATCTCACTGCAGGCTACATTTTTGATATAGTCCCGATAACGGACAAAATAATTCTGGGCAGATGTGTTATCCGGGGTACCGTCATGGACCACGATAGTTTCCGGTATTACTACCCGGCTGAGGACGATCTCGCCGGAGGCATCTATGGGTTTGATCTCATCTTCCGGAATCTTCTCCGGATAATTTCCAAAAAGTGTATGGGCGGGGATCACAATATCCTGAAAGGTCTCCCGAGGAGTGGCGGGGCGGAGAAAAGCCTGCTGGGTAGCTGTAGAGTCAGGGAGGATTTCCGCACCGGAGATTTCCAGGTCTTCGTATCCCTCCTTGGAAATCCGGAAAGTATACTCTGCGTATGGCTGATATTCAGAAGGCGCCATACTGTATTCCAGAGGAGGAGCCGGCAGAGTCAGTTCCGGGATCTGACCGCTGGAATCCGTATTGGCTTCCTCGATCACAGAGTCCGGATCTCCACTGTAAGAAATCGTGACAGAGGCATCATCAATAGGCTGACTTCTGTCTGCGGTAAGCACCGAGAGGCGGAGACGGCCCTGATCAGTGCGCTCTGCGGTCTGGGCTGCTTTTAATGAAAAAAGATTCATAAGAAACCTCAGAAAATGTCATTGATTTATTATATGAAACGGAAAAAGATTTGTGCAGTTACAGGACAGATTTTATAATTTATATTGAAAAAAGGTGAAAACAGAGATAAAATATCAGTAAATTTGAATAATCGTAAAGCATGTACGAGGAGGATATTACATGGCAAAATATGTAATGGCATTGGATGCAGGGACAACCAGCAACAGATGTATTCTGTTCAATAAAAAAGGAGAGATCGTCAGCTTTGCCCAGAAGGAATTTACCCAGTATTTTCCCAAACCGGGCTGGGTAGAGCATGATGCCAACGAGATATGGTCCAATCAGCTTGGGGTGGCTGTGGAGGCCATGCAGAAGGCGGGAGCTGAGGCGGCGGATATTGCCGCGATCGGTATTACAAATCAGAGGGAAACCGCCATTGTCTGGGACAAAAATACAGGGGAACCTGTCTACCACGCCATCGTATGGCAATGCCGGAGGACTTCTGAATACTGCGATTCCCTTAAGAAAAAAGGACTGACAGAAGAATACCGGAAGAAAACAGGCCTGATCATTGACGCTTATTTTTCAGGAACAAAAGTAAAGTGGATCCTGGATCATGTGGAAGGGGCCAGAGAGAGGGCTAAGAAAGGGGAACTGCTTTTCGGCACTGTTGAGACCTGGCTGATCTGGAAGATGACAAAGGGAGAGGTCCATGTCACAGACTATTCCAATGCTTCCAGGACCATGCTTTTTAATATTAACACACTGGACTGGGATGAGGATATATTAAAAGAGCTGGATATCCCAAGAGAGATGCTGCCTGAGGTAAAACCTTCAAGCTGCATATATGGAATGGCGGACAGCAGCTTTTTCGGCGGACCTATTCCTATTGGAGGGGCGGCAGGGGATCAGCAGTCTGCCCTTTTCGGACAGACATGTTTTGAAAAAGGAGATGCCAAAAATACTTACGGTACCGGCTGTTTCCTGCTGATGAACACAGGAGAAAAACCGGTATTTTCTGAAAATGGACTGGTAACTACCATAGCATGGGGACTGGACGGAAAGATCACCTATGCTCTGGAGGGATCTGTATTTGTAGCAGGAGCTGTGATCCAGTGGTTGAGAGATGAACTCCGGCTGATCGATTCTGCGGAAGATTCCGAGTATATGGCCAGAAAAGTAAAGGACACCCATGGCTGTTATGTAGTGCCGGCTTTTACCGGACTGGGAGCTCCCTACTGGGATCAGTATGCCAGAGGGACCATCGTAGGACTGACCAGAGGGGTAAATAAATGCCATATTATCCGGGCTACACTGGAATCACTGGCTTATCAGGTCCATGATGTGATCGAGGCTATGAGGGCGGATTCCGGTATTCAGATGAATTCACTGAAAGTAGACGGAGGCGCCAGCGCTAATAATTTCCTTATGCAGGCCCAGGCAGATATGATACAGGTTCCCGTAAAAAGGCCGGTATGCGTGGAGACCACCGCTATGGGAGCTGCTTATCTGGCAGGGCTGGCTGTGGGATATTGGAACAGCCCTCAGGAGATCATCAGCAACTGGGAAATCGACCGGGTGTTTACCCCTCAGATTTCCGTGGAGGAGCGGGATAAGAAGGCAAAAGGCTGGAAGAAAGCTGTAAAATGTGCTTACGGCTGGGCAAAAGAAGAAGAGGATTAATATGAGAATAAGAAATATGCAGGTAAATCATCTGACAGATCCCCTGGGATACGAGTGTGAATATCCGGTCTTTTCCTGGGTGACAGAAAATGTCAGAGGAAAATGCCAGGAAAAGGTCCGGATGGAAATCGCTCTGGATAGGGCTATGAAAAAGGTGATTTATGACAGCGGATGGCAGCGGGAGATCGACAGCTGCGGTTTTTGTCCGAATGTACAGATCAGCCCCAGGACCAGATATTATTGGCGGGTGAAAGTACTTACAGACAGGAGAGAAAAGGTTGTAAGCCCTGTGGCCTGGTTTGAAACAGGAAAAAGCCAGGAACTCTGGCAGGGGCAGTGGATCCAGGCAGATTTTAATCAGAAAAATCCGGAGATCCACCCCTTGTTTCAGAAGAAATTTCAGGTGCCAAAGGATCTGGCCTCTGCCAGAATCTATATCTGTGGACTGGGACTTTTTGAAGTGCTTGTAAACGGTGAGAAAGTCTCGGAGGAATATCTGGCGCCTTTCTATACGGATTATCACAACTGGATACAATATGTGACTTATGATATTACATCTCTTCTGAAAAAAGGAGAGGAAAACGCCGTAGGGGCGGCCCTTGGAAATGGCTGGTATAAGGGAAGATTCAGCTATGAAAAGGATATGTACGGACTTTATGGAAAGGATTTTCAGCTTCTGGCAGAACTGCGGCTGGAAAGGGAAACGGGAGAGGAAGTTGTCATAGCTACCGATGAGAGCTGGGAATGTGGGCCTTCTCCTGTAAAGGAAAGCGGTATCTATGACGGGGAAGTCTACGACGCAAGACTGGAAACCGATCATTTTGCCACAGTTTCCTGTACTCTGTCCTGTAAAGCGGTAAAAGGTCCGGGAGTTTCCGTGCCTTTGAAGGATCGGCTTAGTCCGCCTCTTAAGATCATCCAGAGGATACAGGAACCGAAAAAGATCCTGACTCCTGCGGGAGAAACTGTGCTGGATTTCGGTCAGGAGATCACCGGATGGGCAGAATTTCTGTGTGATGAAGAAGAAGGAAGAGAAATACGGCTGCAATATGGAGAGGTCCTCCAGGACGGGTGTTTTTACCGGGATAACCTCCGCACTGCCAAGGCGGAGATGACCTATATTTCCTCCGGGAAAAAGCAGTGGGTCCGTCCTCATTTTACCTTCTATGGTTTCCGATATGTGAAGGTAACGGGTATGACGGAGGTGGATCCCCGGAATTTTACTGCCTGCGTGATCCACTCAGATATCAGGAGAACCGGAAATCTCCAGACTTCCTCCGAAAAAGTAAACAGACTTTTTGAAAACACGGTCTGGGGTCAGAAAGGAAACTTTCTGGATGTGCCTACAGACTGCCCTCAGAGAGATGAACGGCTGGGGTGGACGGGAGACGCCCAGGCTTTCTGCGCTACAGCTTCTTTCCATATGGAGACGCCGGCTTTCTATCGGAAATATCTCTATGATATGAAAGAGGATCAGAAGATCTACAGGGGAGGAGTCCCCCATGTGGTGCCTGATGTGCTGGGACAGGTACAGCGGATCAAGAATCAAAGTAAGGATCCGGTCACAAAAGAAGGGGAATGGACCACTTACGGTTCCTGTGCCTGGGGAGACGCAGCCTGTATCATTCCCTGGACCCTGTATAAGTTTTATGGAGATGAGATCCTGCTGGCGGAGCAGTATCCGGTCATGCGGGACTGGGTGGACTATATCTTCCGGGTGGATGAGGAGCAGTGCGGAGGATCGCGGCTTTGGAGCACCGGTTTTCATTTCGCCGACTGGCTGGCTCTGGACAACCCGGATAAAACCAGCTGCTTCGGCGGTACGGATAATACTTATGTAGCTACGGCTTTTTATTATCATTCTGCCATGCTGACGGCCAAGGCAGCCTATGTACTGGGCATACGCCAGGATGCAAGAGCTTACCGGCAGCTGGCAAAAGAGATCAAAGCAGCCTTTCGCCAAAAATATTTTGACAGCAAAGGAGATCTGACAGTGAAAACCCAGACCGCTATGGTCCTGGCTTTGTACTTTAAACTGGCGCCTAAGTCCGCAAGAAAGAAGATCGCAGGAGAACTGAAGAAAAACATCCGGTCCCACGGCATGCATCTGACCACAGGCTTTGTGGGGACCTGTTATCTTTGCCTCGCCCTTTCTGAGATGGGGATGGATCAGGAAGCTTACAGTCTGCTTCTCCAGGAGGAATATCCCGGCTGGCTTTATGAGGTGAACATGGGAGCCACGACTGTATGGGAACGTTGGAATTCTATCCTTCCTGACGGCCACATCAGCGACACTGGTATGAACAGTTTGAATCATTATGCATATGGAGTGATCGCAGAGTGGATGTACCGTTGTATGTGCGGACTGAATCCGGCGGAAAAAGGACCAGGTTTTATGCGGGCAGTGATCGCTCCCAAACCTGACAGGAGGCTGGGTTTTGCCCGGTGTTCTTATGACTCTGCCAGAGGTCTTTATGAATCCGGATGGGAATGGAAGAAGAAAGGAATCCTTTTTCAGGTGAGAGTTCCTTTTAATACAAAAGCCAAATTTATACTTCCATATTGTGGAAAGAGAGTTTATCTTAATGGAAGACGGAACCGGCATCTGGAAAATAAAGGAAAGATCCTGCTGGATCCCGGAAGCTATGAGATTTTTGTGAAACCGGCCAAAAAGAATAGACGATAAAGAAATACAATACTGAAGGTGAAACACAGATGTTTGGAGAAAATCACGCGCATATATTTATGAACGCCCTGGATTATCACCAGGCGGTAAAAGATCATGAAAAGGCTCCTGACGAGAGGATTATCCGGGCGCATTTTAAGGCTTATCAGGAAAAGCAGGTTTCTTTTGTAAGAGACGGTGGAGATCATCTTCACGTCTCTTACAAAGCCAGAGAGATCGCTCCGGAATATGGGATCGACTACAGGACCCCGATCTTTGCCATCCACAAAAACGGTCATTACGGCGGGATCGTAGGCAGAGGGTTTGATACCATGAAAGAGTATGCCGCGCTGGTAAATGAAGCACGCAGGGAAGGGGGAGATTTTATCAAGATCATGACCACGGGGATCATGGATTTTGATACAGACGGTTCTATCACAGGTACCGCCCTTCCCTTTGAGGAGGTCCGGGAGATGGTCCACATTGCCCATGAAGAAGGATTCTGTGTCATGTCTCATACCAACGGCGCCAGAGCAGTGAAAGAGGCTGCTGCCGCAGGAGCAGACAGTATTGAACACGGCAACTATGTTGATGAAGAAGCTATAGAGATCATGGCAGAATTGGGAACGGTCTGGGTGCCCACCATTACAGTTGTAAAGAATCTCATCGGCAAAGGAAGGTTCTCCGATCAGGTTCTTGAAAAGATCTGGGAAAAAGGGAAGAAAAATATCAGAAAAGGATATGAAGCCGGAGTAAATCTGGCTTTAGGCAGCGACGCGGGAGCTTATCTGGTCCCCCACGGACAGGGAATCCTGGATGAATGGGCATGTTTTCAGGAAATCCTGGGAGATAAAGAGGACCTGGAGCAGCGGCTTTTAAAGGGAGAATCCATTATTCAAGAAAAATTCAGGAAAGTTTAAAAAATTAAAAAAATTTTTTAAAAAAAAGTATTGACGAATTGGAAAATCTTTGCTATACTTTCACTTGTCGTTGAGAGATAAGAAAAACGACAGGCAAGCGGGAGTGCTGGAATTGGCAGACAGGCAAGACTAAGGATCTTGTGGGTGTATGCTCGTGTGGGTTCAAGTCCCATCTCCCGCAGTAGAGAAAAGCAGAAAATCTGAAACAGGTTTTCTGCTTTTTTTGTGCAAGCACGCCGGTCGGGCGACCAACCTGCTTGCACGAGCGGGCATCCGACGGGCAACGGTCATCGAGTGGCAATGCCACGAGATGAGTGAGGTATCGCGATGATCGGGTAGGGGAAGAAATCTTCCCCTATCCGATTGTGATACGACCGGTAAGCGACAGACTTTGCCTGGAGCTGCCTGCAGTATCGGAGGGTGCTGTCGCATTACTCAGAATCGAGAATATTACAGTAAAGATTTTACATGAAGGAGGAAAGTAAATGTTGACGATAGGCTGTCACTTGTCTTCCGCCAAAGGCTATGCTGCCATGGCGAAGGAAGCGGAAAAGATAAACGCAAATACCTTTCAGTTCTTTACCAGAAATCCCAGAGGGGGAAAGGCGAAAGCCATTGATCCAAAAGACGTTGAGAAGTTTCATGAGGAAGCGGGCCGTTTGGGAATCCAGAAGATCCTGGCGCATGCCCCATATACCCTCAATGCCTGCTCTCCTGACGAAAAAGTCCGGGAATTTGCCTATAACACCATGGCTGATGATCTGAAAAGAATGGAATATACCCCGGGAAATTGCTACAATTTTCACCCGGGAAGCCATGTAAAACAGGGAGCGGAGAAAGGGATCGAACTGATCGCGGAGCTTTTGAATAATATCCTGCGGCCGGAGCAGAGTACCACCGTGCTTCTAGAAACCATGGCCGGAAAGGGCAGTGAGATCGGAAGGAACTTTCAGGAACTTCGGGAGATCTTAGACCGGGTAGAACTTCAGGATAAAATGGGCGTCTGCCTGGATACCTGTCATATATATGACGGAGGCTATGATATTGTAAATGACCTGGATGGAGTCCTGAAAGAATTTGATCAGGTCATCGGTCTTTCACGGCTGAAAGCTGTTCATTTAAATGACAGTATGTATGGGCTGAACAGTCATAAAGACCGTCACGCAAAGATCGGAGAAGGAAAGATCGGGAAAGAAGCCATGATCCGGATCGTCAGTCATCCGGCTTTAAAGAACCTGCCTTTTTACCTGGAAACACCCAATGATCTTGAAGGATACGGAGCGGAAATCGCCTTTTTACGCAGTGTCTGGAAGGAATCGTGAGAAAAATCAAAATTCCACATTTGTTGGAACTTTTTGAAAAGAAAAGAAGGAAATCTGCAGGAAAACGGTAATATATTTATCAGAAGGAGAAGACTTGTATAATCGTTGGTAAAAGAAAGTCAGGTGACGGTGGATGAATATTCGTGAAGAGCTGGAAGCAAAGGAACTGGAATATCTCAGTCCCTATGCCTCCTGCAGCGGAAAATCCCGGGGCAGGGAAAGAAAAGAGACGGAATGCGATATCCGGACTGTATACCAGAGAGACAGGGACCGGATCCTCCACAGCAAATCTTTTCGGAGAATGAAAGATAAGACCCAGGTTTTTCTGGCAGCCCAGGGAGACCATTACAGGAACCGTCTGACCCATACTCTGGAAGTATCTCAGATCGCCAGGACCATTGCAAAGGCTTTGTATCTTAATGCGGATTTAGTGGAGGCCATTGCCCTGGGACACGACCTGGGACATACCCCTTTCGGACATGCAGGAGAAAAGGTTCTGGACCGGGTCTGCCCTCTTGGTTTTTCTCATGTAAAACAAAGTCTTCGGGTAGTGGAGAGACTGGAAAAAAACGGAAGAGGACTGAATCTGACCTGGGAGGTCAGGGACGGGATCATTAACCACAGGACCAGCGGAAATCCTCATACCCTGGAAGGGCAGGTGGTCCGCTACAGCGATAAGATCTCCTATATACATCATGATATGGACGATGCCCAGCGGGCAGGGATCATTTCAGAAGATAATATCCCGATTACACTGCGGATGCTCCTGGGGGAGAATACCAAAGAACGGCTGAATACCTTTGTCCATGACATTGTAGAGCACAGCAGGGGGAAAGACCATATTTCCATGTCGCCGGATATCGAGGCCGGCCTGCGTGATCTTCGTTCTTTGATGTTTCAGGATGTATATCTGAACCCGGCGGCGAAAAGCGAAGAAAAAAAAGCAGAACATGTAATTGAGGAATTATATACATATTACAGGAAATATCCGGAAAAAATGTCAGAAGAATATCAGAAGCTCCTGGCGGAGGGAGAGCCTAAAGAGAGGGTGGTCTGTGATTACATTTCCGGGATGACAGACCAGTATTCCCTGGAAAAGTTCAAAGACATTTTTATCCCGAAAAGATGGCGGGGCCGGGAAAAGAGATAGTGGAAAAGAGGAATCAGAATGTATTATTCGGATGATATTATTGAAGAAGTCCGTATGAAAAACGATATCGTAGATGTGATCTCCGGATATGTAAAACTTCAGCGGAAAGGCAGCTCCTATTTTGGCCTCTGTCCTTTTCACAATGAGAAATCTCCCTCCTTTTCCGTTAGTCCGGGAAAACAGATGTATTACTGTTTCGGCTGCGGAGCTGGAGGAAACGTATTTACCTTTCTGATGGAATACGAAAATTTTACTTTTGTGGAAGCAGTGAAATACCTGGCGGACCGGGCAGGGGTCCGGCTGCCGGAGGCAGAATATTCTCCAGAGGCCCGACGGGCGGCAGACCTGAAATCCCGTCTCCTGGAGATCAATAAGAAGGCGGCTGCTTTCTACTATTATCAGCTGAAAAGCGAAAAAGGAAAGCAGGGAATGGAATACCTGAAAAAGAGAGAACTTTCTGACGAAACCATAAAGAAATTCGGCCTTGGCTGTTCTCCCCGGTATTCCGGCGCCCTGTACCAATATCTGAAAGGGCAGGGCTATTCTGATGAACTGCTGAAGGAGTCAGGACTTTTTAATGTGGACGAACGGCGGGGGATGCAGGACCGTTTCTGGAACCGGGTCATGTTTCCCATTATGGATGTAAACAGCCGGGTCATCGGTTTCGGAGGCCGGGTCATGGGACAGGGGGAACCGAAATATCTGAACTCCCCGGAGACAAAGATCTTTGATAAAAGCCGGAACCTATACGGATTAAACGTAGCCAGGACTTCCAGAAAGCCTTATCTGATCATCTGTGAGGGCTATATGGATGTGATCTCCATGCACCAGGCAGGCTTTACCAATGCGGTAGCTTCCCTGGGAACGGCTCTGACGTCGGGGCATGCCAGTCTTATGAGCCGGTATACCAAGGAAGTCCTGCTTACTTATGACAGCGATGAGGCGGGACAGAAGGCGGCTTTAAGAGGGATTCCTATCCTGAGGGCCGCAGGAATACGGCCAAGGGTAGTCAATCTGGCCCCTTACAAGGATCCGGATGAATTTATAAAGGCAGAAGGCCGGGATGCCTTTGAGAAGCGCCTGGAGGAGGCCATGAATTATTTTCTTTTCCAGGTAAAGGTACTGGAAAAGAAGTACGATCTGTCGGACCCTGAGGAGAAGACACAGTTTTTCAGAGAGATCGCGGCAATGCTCCTGGAATTTCCGGAAGAACTGGAACGGAATAATTACATGGAGACTCTTTCCCGGCTTTATCGGATCCAATATGAGGATCTGCGGAAAATGGTAAACCATATGGCTCTCTCCCCGAAGAAAAGCACTGAGCCTGTACGGCGGGAAGGGACCAGGAAGAAGAAAGAAAATAAGGAAGACGCAGGACAGACTGCACAGAAGCTTATGCTGACCTGGCTTACTTCTTATCCGAAGATGTTTGATACCATTGAGGGATATATCGGACCGGAGGATTTCACCACGCCCCTTTATCATCAGGTAGCTCAGCTGGTCTTTGCACAGCATGAAGAAGGAGCAGTAAATCCTGCAAAACTGCTGAACCAGTTTTCTGATCCGGAAGAACAAAGAGAGGTGGCTTCTCTGTTTCACGCTTCCCTCCATCTGGAAGGACAGGAGGAAGCAAGACGGGCGGTGCTGGAAACCGTATGCCGTCTGAAAAGAGACAGTATTGCCTGGCAGAATGAACACCTTGCCCCTACGGATCTTACGGGACTGCAGAAGATCATAGAGGCGAGGAAAAGACTGGAGGACCTGGAAAGAGGCAGAGTAACACTGCATATTTCCTTTGATTGAGGATACCATATAATTAAGAATTGAGAGGATGGAACATTTATGGAAATGAACATGGCAAAATTCAGCGAGAAACTGGCAGAACTTATCGAGCTGGCAAAGAAAAAGAAAAACGTACTGGAATACCAGGAGATCAATGATTTTTTCAAGGATTTTCCTTTGGATCCGGAACACATGGACAAGGTTTTTGATTATCTGGAAGCTAACGGCGTGGATGTGCTGCGTATCCAGGATAATGATATGGACGACCTGATCATGAGCGATGAAGAAGAAATGAATCTCAGCGAAGAGGATGAGGTGGATATGGAAAATATCGACCTGTCCGTACCAGAAGGGGTCAGCATTGAAGATCCGGTCCGTATGTATCTGAAAGAGATCGGAAAAGTTCCACTTCTCACCGCCGAAGAAGAGATCAGCCTGGCAAAAAGAATGGAAAACGGAGATGAAAGCGCTAAAAAGCGTCTGGCGGAGGCCAATCTTCGTCTCGTAGTCAGCATTGCCAAGAGATATGTAGGAAGAGGCATGCTGTTCCTGGATCTGATCCAGGAAGGAAACCTGGGTCTGATCAAAGCCGTAGAAAAATTTGATTACCGGAAAGGGTATAAGTTCTCTACCTATGCTACCTGGTGGATCCGTCAGGCGATCACCAGAGCCATCGCCGACCAGGCAAGGACTATCCGTATCCCTGTTCATATGGTGGAAACGATCAATAAACTG
>DWUY01000043.1 GCA_019120515.1 Candidatus Blautia avicola
ACTTCCCGATGTTTCCTACTATTTCAAAAAGGATTTTTTCAACGGCTGGAGTACAGAACCTATAAAGAAAGATGATGATGTGCTCTTCATGCTCCTGAAAGATGACAAAAACGGGAATGAACTGATTGCCGGGGATTTCTATCCTATCGGCATTTCTGCCCGGGTAGAGGGGATCGATGAATCAGAAAATGTACAGATCCGCACACTGGAGCGGGTAGATATCTCTGATATTGAAGTTGCAGATAATCACATTACGGCCACCGCTTCTATCCGTGGAGAGATCATCGATATCTCTGATGAGGAAGAATCCGAGCTTTTCGGAAAACTCCGGGGAGCCCTTTTAAAATTTGTCCAGGGATATCAGTGGGGCGTCTGGGCCAGAAGTTATATCCTGCAGAGGAAGAACCTTCACGATCTGGCCTGCTCTCTCACAGATTATCTAAATCTTAATACAGATGAAAAATATAAGATCCTGGCGGCAGATTCCAGGAAGGAAAGAGATAAACTCATTGAGAACGCCATCTACGAATTTATCGAGATGTCCAAGGTTTCCCAGGAGGCTTCTTCTGCTCAGAAAGATGATCAGGAACAGCTTTACCGGGAAGCTGCCATCAAAAAACAGATTGAATATCTTCAGAGAGAACTGGACGATATGCATCCGGAAAATGTTTCCGATGTGCGGAAGTTTGAAAAAAAGATCGCCCGTTCCGGTATGAATAAAGAAGCGAAACAGGAAGCGGAAAAAGTTTTAAACCGTATGAAGCAGGAAGGCAAGGAAAGCCACGAATACGGCCTGCTCTATGATTATCTGGACTTTGTCACCAGTCTTTCCTGGAAGACTCCGAAAATGCCGGCCATTGATCTAAAAGAGGCTGAGGCGATCCTGGATGAAGATCACTACGGACTAAAAAAAGTCAAAGAAAGGATCATCCAGCAGCTTGCCGTCATGGCTCTGAATAAAAAACAGTCCGGTTCTATCCTGCTCTTTGTGGGCGCTCCCGGTACCGGCAAGACCAGCATCGGTCAGAGCATTGCCAAGGCTCTTGGCCGGAAATATGTGCGGATCAGTCTTGGAGGCGTTCGGGATGAAGCAGAGATCCGGGGACACCGGCGTACTTATGTGGGCGCTATGCCCGGCCGTATCATGGAAGGTATGAAGCGCAGCGGAGCCTCCAACCCTGTTATGGTCCTGGATGAGGTGGATAAACTGGCCAGAGACTACAGCGGAGATCCTGCCAGCGCGCTTCTGGAGGTCCTGGATCCGGAACAGAACAACAACTTTACCGATCATTACATGAATGTTCCTTATGATCTGTCAAACGTTCTGTTCGTCTGCACCGCCAACAGCACAGATACTATTCCGGAGCCTCTTCTGAACCGTATGGAAGTAATCTCCTTCCCGGGCTACACCGCTCTGGAAAAATTCCAGATTGCCAAACGCCATCTTCTGCCAAAGGCCCTGGAAGCTATGGGCATTAAAGAAGAAAATCTGGAAGTCACGGACAGCGCACTGCATAAAATGATCGAAGAATATACCGGAGAAGCAGGAGTCCGGAGCCTGAAAAAACTGATCGACATCCTGTGCCGCAATGCCGCTGTAAAGCTGGTAAAGAAGGAACAGGAAACTTTAACAGTCACAAAAGAAAACCTGTCAGAATTCCTTGGGCACCAGCATATGCGCCATGAAACCCGGCTGGAGGAAAAGATCCCGGGAGTAGTCACCGGACTTGCCTGGACTACTGCCGGCGGGGAGATCCTGTTTATTGAAAGCAAACTGATGGAAGGAAAGGGAAATCTTATCATCACCGGACAGCTGGGAGATGTGATGAAGGAATCTGTCCAGATCGCCCTGACTCTGGTAAAATCTCTGTTCCCGAAAGAGACCGAGATCCTGGAGAAACGGGACCTTCACATTCATGTTCCCGCAGGAGCCGTGCCGAAAGACGGACCATCTGCAGGTATTACTCTGGTAACTGCCCTGGCCTCTCTGGTAACAGGAAAGGCTGTGGGAACCGAATATGCCATGACCGGCGAAGTTTCTCTTCGTGGCGGCGTTATGCCTATCGGAGGACTTCCGGAAAAACTCATGGCCGCCCAGAGAGCCGGTATCCAGAAGGTATTTATCCCTTATGATAATATTGAGGATCTGGAAGATGTGGCGGATGAAGTCAAAGAAAAACTGGAGATCATTCCGGTAAAGAAGGTTACTGATGTATTAGATCAGGTACTGAAAGATTAAAGACTGCCTGAATTTTAAAAAGCTGCCTGCAGGCTTTCCTGAAAATGGAGAAATTTCTCCGGGGAAAGCTGCCTGGCAGCTCTTCTTTTTTCTTATAGCTTAACAACGAGCATTGGTATTTCTATCTGCTATACTGTGAATGATATAGTACACCAGAACTGTTTTTCACAGCAGATCTGAGGTAAGAATATATAACGCTTGATAGAGAGCGGCAGTAAAATCCGGCATCTGGTAATCCGGATTTACCTCCTGCATGGCCTTTACCTGCTTCTCACAAAGGCTGGTCATGGAGTAGATCCCCTGGACCAGAGACAGGAGGAGAAAAATAAAATTCTGGATCTTCTCTCTGGGAGCTTTTGGAAAATACCGGGTAAGCACTTCTTCCATGGTCTCCTGAAAAGGATGTATGGCATGTTTAAAGGCTGTCAGCTTTTCCAGAGAGCAATTCTTCTCTATGGTGATATAATGGACCGCCATCAGTTTCAGCAGCCGGGGATGAAGAGCCGCCGTCCCGGCAATATTCCTGCAGTAGGCTTCCCGTCCCGGCTGTTCCTCCCGGTCCATAGCCTCCCTGATGTCTTCTGTCCAGGAAAGATAATCTTTCTCCAGGATATCCAGAAATATCTCATCCTTTGTCTGATAATAATTATATATATTAGAACGGCAGATGGAAGTGGATTTCGCGATTTCCTTGATGCTGATATCCTCATATTCCATAGTCTCATACAGCTCCTCACAGGCCCGTATAATCTCCTGCTGCCGGGCCGCCGCCAGGGATTCCTTCTTCACCTTTTGACATTTCATATAAAATATGCCTCCTTAAAATTCAAGGCCAGTATACCAGGAAGCGAGGAGCCAAGGGAATATTCATATTCATTTGGCGACCGCCGATGATACTAGACGCCCTGCGTCTAGTATACCATAAAGTATATACTCTGGCAAAGCCTTGAATTATTTGCCTGCAGATTGTATCATAGGGAGAGAATAGGAGGTTTTTTGACATGAAATACGACTTTACTACCATTATGGACCGGAGGGGCAAAGACGCCATTGCATTAGATGTAGAGACCGCTCTGAAAGGCGGAATGCTCGGGGTAGAAAATATAAAGATCAAAGAGGGCTTTTCTGTGATCCCCATGTGGGTGGCAGATATGAATTTTCCTACAGTCCCCACTGTACAGGAAGCCCTGATCCAAAGGGCAAAGCACCCTGCTTTCGGCTATTTTTCTCCTTCTTCGGAATATTATGATTCTATTATCCGGTGGCAGCAGACCAGAAACGGCGTCAACGGTCTTACCAGCGAATGTATCGGTTATGAAAATGGGGTTTTAGGCGGAGTGGTATCTGCTCTGAATGTTTTCTGTTCCAGAGGAGACAAGGTACTCCTTCACTCTCCCACCTACATAGGATTTACCGGCAGTCTGAAAAATAACGGTTACGACATGGTCTTAAGTCCTTTAAAACGTGATGAAAAAGGCGTATGGCGTATGGATTTCGAAGATATGGAGAAAAAACTGGCCACTGAAAATATCCACGCCGCCGTTTTCTGTTCTCCCCACAATCCCTGCGGCCGGGTGTGGGAACGCTGGGAACTGGAAAAAGCCATGGCCCTCTTCCAGAAATATGACGTCTATGTAGTTTCTGACGAGATATGGTCAGATCTGATCCTGGAGGGACACAAACATATTCCCACCCAGTCTGTAAGCTCTGACGCTAGGATGCGCACCGCCGCATTCTACGCTCCGAGCAAAACCTTTAATCTGGCCGGACTTGTGGGAAGTTATCATATTGTTTATAACAAATGGATCCGGGACCGTATGGAGAAAGAATCTTCTCTTTCCCACTATAACAGCATGAATGTTCTGAGCATGCATGCACTGATCGGTGCCTACAAGCCGGAAGGCTATGAATGGGTGGATCAGCTCTGTCAGGTGCTCACAGACAATGTAAATTATGCTTATGACTACATCACCACCCATTTTTCCGGCGTAGAGCTGTCAAGACCGGAAGGAACCTACATGCTCTTCCTGGACTGCACCAGATGGTGCCAGGAACATGGAAAGACTCTGGACGAGCTGGAAGCCGCCGGGATCCAGGCAGGGGTTATCTGGCAGGATGGCAGGCCTTTCCATGGTCCCTGCTCGATCCGCATGAATCTGGCCCTTCCCCACAGCCTTGTTAAAGAGGCTATGGACCGGCTGGATAAATACGTATTTAACGCCTAGTGTACTGTATCATTCACTTTCAGCATAATGACGGCGAATGAACTTTTCACTCTGCAAGGCGGAGGAATGAGGCGTAGCGGTGGCTACGCTGATTGACGACAACGCCGCAGATGGAAGTTCAGTATAGGGCAGCTCCATTTTAAATGATCAGGATTCACAGGTCATGGCTCCTGACATGACACATACACCCCTGGCACCGGCGGCCAGGGTTTTTTCTATCTGTTCCCGATCCAGACGGATCCCTCCGATGGCATATACCGGCAGAGAAACCGACCGGCAGATCTCCTCCAGGAACTCCAGACCTCTGGGGGGCAGGCCTTTCTTGCAGTCTGTGGCGTAAATATGCCCGGCGATCACATAATCCGCTCCCAGTGTTTCTGCCTCCCGGGCTTCCCGAACACTGTGGACAGAACAGCCCAGAATTATCTTTTGGTCCAGTCCCTGTCTTCCAGTCTCCAGGAAGACAGGCAGGGGGAGCTGAAGGCCCCTGGCCCCTGTTTTTACCGACGCTTCCGGGTAGGTATGGCAGTAAAAGGGCACCTGGTATCTGTCACAGATTTCTTTTACTTCTTCTGCAAGTTTCTCATATTCCGGCAGATCCAGATCCTTTTCTCTTAGCAGGATCCTCTCCGGCCCCTTTTTGCATAAGATCTCCATCTGATCCAGAAAAGGACGGATGGCAAGCTTCCGGTTGGTAACCACAGTTATCCGGGACCAGAGGTCTTTTTCTGTCTCCAGGGTCTGTATTTCTTCTCTACACATAGACATACTCCGCCATAACCGGCTGGAGATTTTCTCCCAGCAGACTGTCATAGACTTCCTGGACAGACCGTCCGTCTGAAATCTCAAACTGAGCGTCTCCCTTATCTTCCAGCTCTTCTACATGCTCGCCGATACCGGTGCTGACTCCGGCGGAAATCTTGGTAGCGGCAATCTTTACCAGGTTGTCCCTTACTCTGGCGCACTCTCTTGTAGAGATGGTGATCCCTGCAAAAGGCATAAACAGACGGTAGGCGCAGACTACCTGCAGAAGCTGGGCCTCGTGAACGTCCATAGGATTGATCTTATCGTTGTTAATAATCGGACGAAGTCTCGGGCAGGAGAAAGAAATCTCTGCCTGAGGATATTTTTTCTGGAGATACCAGGCATGCATACCTGTGGCAAAAGCGTCTTTCCGAAAATCGTCCAGTCCCAGTAGGGCGCCGAAGGCTACTCCCCTCATACCGCCCATAAGAGCTCTCTCCTGGGCGTTGACACGATAAGGGTAGATCCTTTTATGCCCTGCCAGATGGAGGGTCTCATATTTGTCTGCATGATAAGTTTCCTGGAAGACCGTGACATAGTCTGCCCCGCATTTATGAAGGTAGGCGTATTCATCGGAATTCATAGGATAAACCTCCAGACCGATGACCCTGAAATATTTTCTGGCGATCTTGCAGGCCTCTCCGATATATTCTACTGTGGATTTTTTCCGGCTCTCTCCTGTCAGGATCAGGATCTCCTGAAGACCGGATTTGGCGATAGCCGCCATTTCCTTATCAATCTCTTCATAGGTGAGCCGGGCTCTTTTGATCCTGTTATGGCAGTTAAATCCGCAGTATATGCAATAATTTTCACAGTAATTGGCTATGTAGATAGGGGTAAACATATAAATGGAATTGCCGAAATGTTTCCTGGTCTCTTTCTGGGCGCACTGGGCGATCTCCTCCAGAAGAGGAAGGGCCGCCGGTGAAAGGAGGGCCTTAAAATCTTCCGGTGTCTTATAGTCATGGGAAAGAGCCCTTCTTACATCTGCCTCTGTATACAGGCTGTAGTCATAATTTCTTGCAGCCTCCCGGACTTTGTCCATTACATCGCTTTGGATCACTTCCATATCCGGCAGATATTTCATATGATCCGTCCGTTTTCCTTTTTCCAGAAATTCTTTTACTTCCTCATTGATGATACTTTCGTTTACGTGATTTTCCTGACTCATTGTCTCTGCCTCCTAGTCCTGAAGATATCCTGTAAGGGGTGATGAAGGGCTGGCTCCTTTTTCCATAACTCTTCCCAGTCCGGAAAGGTAAGCCTCTCTTCCTGCTTCTATAGCCTTACGGAAGGCGTCAGCCATAAGAGGCACATCTCCTGCTGTTGCAATAGCGGTATTGGCCATGACTGCCGCGGCACCCATTTCCATAGCCTCGCAGGCCTGGGAAGGTCTTCCGATACCGGCATCTACAATAATAGGCAGATTGATCTCGTCAATGAGGATCTGGATAAATTCTTTGGTGCACAGGCCTTTGTTGGAGCCGATGGGCGCTCCCAGAGGCATGATACAGGCGGCTCCCGCCTGGACCATATCTCTGGCGGCATTAAGATCCGGGTACATATAGGGCATAACGGTAAAGCCTTCTTTGGCTAGGATCTCTGTAGCTTTAATGGTTTCCTGGTTGTCTGGAAGAAGATATCTGGTATCCCGCATGATCTCAATCTTTACCAGATCGCTGCCGCAGACTTCTCTGGAAAGCCTGGCGATCCGCACTGCCTCCTGGGCGTCTCTGGCTCCTGAAGTATTCGGCAGAAGACTGACACCCTGGGGGATATAATCCAGGATATTGGCGGCGCCCCCTTCGTTTACCCGGCGAAGAGCCAGGGTAATGATCTGGGCTTTTGCCTGTTCTACTGCCGCCTTTATCAGATCCAGAGAATATTTTCCGGATCCCAGAATAAATCTGGAAGTAAATTCATGGTTTCCGATTTTCCAAGTGTCTTTTGTATGGTTCATTTTTCTTCCCTCATTTCTTAGTTTTCCTTTTTGTTTCCTTTTCTCTTGTTTCAGAAGTTTCTTTCCCTCCAGCCAGGGAGCCTGGCTTTCTCTTTCCCTGGCCCGGATCTCATTGCAGGATCAGTTCCAGGATCAGGTTTGCCTCATGGGCAGCGCACAGGGCCACCCTGGGGGCTGCCAGTCCCTGTCCCTCCTCGATCCCGGAAACCCCGTCTCCGCAGAGATAAAAATTTTTCCCCACCTGTCTGGTGACTATGGCATTGCTCCTTCCAAAGCCAGCCATACCGCTGGCGCAGACCAGAGGTTTTTCAGGAAAAAGCTCCAGACAGCTATTGACCAGCATGGCTTTATTTTCCGGCCTGTCAAAAGCTTCACAGATAATATCCGCATTTTGAAAAAGCCTGGGAATATTTTCTTCTGTGACCCTTTCGCAGCTGGTCTTAATATCCAGCCATGGATTGATCTGAAGAAGCTGCTCTTTCAGAGCTTCCGTCTTATCCATACCCAGATGAGAGATAAAATAATGCTGCCGGTTCAGGTTGGTCATATCCACCTTATCAAAATCAACAAGGTGAAGATGTCCCACTCCTGCTCTGGCCAGAAACACAGACACATGAGAACCCAGTCCTCCTAGACCGGCCACTGCCACCTCTGCATTTCTCAGCTTTTCTACTTCTTCCCTGGTACACCGGGCAAGAAGGGCATCTTGCAGTTCTTCCCTGGATGGGATCCTTTTCTCCATAAGATCAGCCTCCTCCTACAAAACTGACGATCTCGATCCGATCCTCTTCCAGGATCGCTTCTGTGGGATAATTTTTCTTTGGAACGATCTCTCCGTTCTTTTCTACAGCAACCCGGTCTGTCCGGTAATTTCTTGTTTCCAGCAGCTTCTCCACTGTCAGACCGGCCTCCCAGGCCGCTTTTTCTCCATTTATGATCATCTTCCTCTCCTTTCCAGAATTTCTGCCACACAGAGAGGCTTTACTCTATGGTACTGTTGTCCGTCATGCCTCAGGAATATTTATACATTTTATGCGAATTTGTCGAGCACAGCTTTGAGACCATAGGCTCAAAGCAACGCAGACTGAGCAGTAAAATGTATAAATATTCTCATTCTGATTAATGGGACAGCCCCATAGAATAAAAAAGGGTTCACGAAGTAATACACCCGTGGTGGTGCACCCCTTCATGAACCCATTGGCTCACTCTCAACTGTGATCTGTATTCTGTTTTTTATATGGAACCATAGCTTGGGACTTCTCTCAGCTTTCCGGACTTATCGCACAAAAAGAAAGGAGACGGACTCTGCCATCTCCTGAAATCTCATCTTTCTTCCTACGTTGGCATTATCCAAATCAGGTTCCCGGGTCGAAGTTCACAACTTCCTCTCAGCCTGTTTACAAGCTCCCCTGTTTTTTTACTTTTTCAGTATAACCTTCTCTCTCTTTTCTGTCAAGATAAATTTATCAGACGGACTATTTCAGATCATCCCCAGAGATCTGAAAATATACAGCCAGGCAGTGACAGTAAAGGCGCTTCCCAGTGTAGTCAGCATAACCACGCTGGAAGTCAGCGTTCCCTCATGATCCATATTTTTTGCCATCACATAACAGCTTACCGTAGTAGCGGAACCCAGCATGATCAGAATGGCTACCAGCTTTTCCTGGTGGAATCCCATAGCTGCCGCCAAAGGAAGGAACAATGCGCAGAACCCTGCCAGCTTCAGAAAGGAGGCTGCTGCAGCCGGTTCTTTCTGACCCAGAGCCTTTTTGAAATCAAAGGAAGCTCCCATAGCCATCAATCCCAGTGGCGTTGCCGTAGCCCCGATACTGCTGACCGTTTTCTGTGCGATCTGGGGCAGAGGCAGTCTCAGCAAAGACCAGGCCATTCCCACCAGGATACCGATAATAATAGGGTTTGTAACGATCCCTTTCAAAGTCTTCTTAACAGTACCTGCATCCAGGGTCCTTCTTTCTGGACTGAAGAAAGAAAGGACCACTACCGCCATAATATTATACAGAGGAACACTGCCAATGATCATCAGAGGAGCGATCCCTGCAGAACCATAGATGTTCTGGATAAAGGCAATCCCCAAAAGAGCGGCGCTGCTCCGGTAGGAAGCCTGGATAAACTCTCCCCTGATGCTCCGGTCTTTCAGAAGAAGGGAGAGAAGACCGGCAAGGAGGATCTCCAGAAATGTAACAGCAAAACAGAAAAAAACAAATTTTCCATCCCACATTTCATAAAAATCCACAGTAGCCAGATCCTGGAATAAAAGCACCGGCAAAGGCACCCGAAAGACAAATTGATTCATCTTTGAAGCAAACCCTTCGTCGATCCAGCCGATCTTCCTGAGAGCCAGTCCCAGGACCATCAGCAAAAATACAGGTATCGTAGCATTCAGACTAAAAATAAGATTCTCCATGGCCGTTCTTTGTGTCTTCCTTTCAAGTTTTTGACCACCCGGATTATTCCTGGGTTTCCTCTGTTTGGTCTACAAATTTTTTCTTATAATTCTCCATACATTTTTCAATAACTTCCACTGCCGCAATGGGGCCGCCGAACTCATTAACCGTAGTGCTCTTTCCTTCCAGATGTTTATAGATGGTAAAGAAATGTTTCAGCTCCTCAAAAATATGTTTCGGCAGTTCATGGATATCTGTATATCCCATGTAAGTAGGATCTCCATAAGGGATCGCAATGATCTTCTCATCTCCCATTCCCCCGTCTTCCATCTTCATAACCCCTATGGGATAACACCGGACCAGAGTCATAGGCAGAATAGATTCCGAGCACAGCACCAGCACATCCAGAGGATCTTTGTCATCTCCGTAAGTTCTGGGAATAAATCCATAATTCATAGGATAGTGGGTTGCGGTAAACAAGATCCTGTCCAAAGACAGCATACCCGTTTCCTTATCCAGTTCATATTTTTTGTTACTCCCCTTTTCAATCTCGATCACTGCCATAAAATCTGTGGGGTAGATCCGCTCCTCACTGATATCATGCCAAATGTTCATAGAAATACCTCCTTTTAAAGTCTCTACCCTTCTGAGACTTTTCTATTTTGATATCCCTATTCTATAACCCTTTTCTACTATTTGCAAACCCTTTTTAGCGCCGGATACAAGATCGGATAGAGGACGATTCCTTCCCCCCTACCCAATCATCTCGATACCTTGCTCATCTCGTGGCATTGCCACTCGATGACCGCTGCCGGTCGGATGCCCCCTCGTGCAAGCACGGCGGTTGTCCCGCCAGCGTATTACGCAAAAAGAATGCCCTTGCCGGCTTTCAAATTTCCGGCAGGAAGCAGTCTCTGATCTATTGGAAATATAGCTTATAAAGTTGTCATATATCCCGGCGTTCCTATCCAGGATCCTTTTATTCAATGGTGATATATTTATTCTCTTCCACCTGAGGAGCCACTTCTTTCTTCGGGATCCTCAATTTCAGTACGCCATGTTTGAATTCACCCTGGATATCCTCCTGAGTCAGGTTCTCGCCTACATAGAAGCTCCTCTCACAGGCTCCGCTGAACCGTTCTTTCCGGATAAAACGTCCGTTTTTTGTCTCCTTTGGAGAATTCTTCTGTGCGGAAATGGTCATATAGCCATTCTCCAAAGTAACCTTTATATCTTCTTTCTTAAATCCAGGAAGATCAATATCCAGCTCATAGCCATCCTTCTTCTCCCGGACATCTGTTTTCATCAGATTCCTGGCTCTGCGGCCATACAGCTTTTTTTCCATCTTCCTGTCTGCTTTATCATCAAAAAATGGAAAATCATCAAAATCAAAGAAATCATCAAACCAATCATCTGCAAATGTTCTTGGCAGCAACATAGGTCATTCCTCCTTTTTCGCTTTTCCTATTCTTCTGCCAGAAAGCTGACAGCAATCTGTCAGCCCTCGATAGCAATATGATTCTCCTGTTCAACGGCAGGTTTTTTCTCTTTTTTCGGAATACTCAGTTTCAGGATACCATCTTCATATTTTGCTTTGATCTCATCCTGAGTAACCTCCTCACCTACATAGAAGCTTCTGCTCATTGCTCCTGCATAACGCTCCTGGCGGATATATTTGCCTTCTTTATCCTTCTCATCTTTATCCAGCCCCTTAGCGGCGGAAATGGTAAGGTAACCATTTTCCAGAGAAGCCTGGATCTCATCTTTCTTAAATCCCGGCAGATCAACGTCCAGTTCATAAGAACCATCTGTCTCCCGGATATCGGTTTTCATCATTCTTTTAGCGTTCTTGCCATATAAAGGATTTTTTCTTCCCCAGAAATCATCATCAAACGGGAAGTCCATAAAATCATCAAATAAATTTTCTCCAAAAATACTAGGTACTAACATAAGTCATATCTCCTTTCAAAAGACATATCATGTAATTTATTTTAGCACTTTGGGAAAACCGAAGTGTTGTTGTCGGAACTCGGGAACCTTTCTTTTTATCTCTCTTCCTTTGTTCTAGTTGTAATATAACACTTATTATTAGCACTGTCAACCCCTGAGTGCTAATTTTTTTGTGAAAAAATTGTGAAGTCCAGATTCCCCTTGATTTTACAGGCTTCACGCCGGTTTTTCTTTCTTAGCCTGTTTCGTCTCCTGCTTATTGTAAACAGCTACGATATTATAAAGGACATTGTTGACGGTGTCCGGTCAAAAAAAGAACAGGGAATCTGTTTCAAGATTTCCTGCTCGGTGGTGCCGCCGGTGGGCGGCTGGTATTTAATTGTTTGTTTTACATTTCTTTATCAAACTTGAAACGATAGTAAAGAGCAAAACCGTGAACAAGAAGATAAGCGAAAACGAGAAGGAGTACGGCAATCATATCAATACCCATGAGGGCGAATGATACCATTAAAGCACCATAGACAAAAGTCATCATATCATATGCTTTTCCCTTGGCTCGATTGGCGATTGCAATATTGCGTTCATCATTTTTTTCGATTTCTAACTTCTTTTGTATTTCCGGGTTACTATGAACAGCCCGTTCGGAAATTATATTTCCCATGCCCTGACCAAACAGGCCACATCCAATACCAATACATACATAAGGCAACGCAAACATAATGCCCTGTGGGGTACCATTCATTTTTAACAAGCACAGCCCTGCCGCCAATAGCAGTAACCCAATAATAGTAACTGCATATTCCGTTATCTTAGCTTTCATTTTTATAAACCACCTTTCTGCGAAAGGCACCGATGGGGTTATGAAACCCTTTCTCAGATAAACTTTCGCTTCTTCTTTCTTTGTTGTTATACTCCTCTTGTAGGATAGCCGTTCTGACCGTTTGGCCCCTTGTACACTGAGGGTACGGAAACCTTTTATCCATTTTTCATTTTCTATTTTTACTTGCGAATGACCATTTTCATGCCAGGACCGCTCAAGCCATTCGGAATCTGTTTCGTCTTGTGCCAGCTCAATCACATCTAATGCCACAATTCATGGCTTCACAAAACTTGGTCAGCGTTTCCATGCTGATATGTCTGCCCTTGCCCATGCTGGCGATCATGTTGGCGGTCAGACCGGCGGCCAGCCACAAACAGCTGCTATTTTTCTTTCCAGGAATCCTGTTTCTTTCAAATTTTAATTTATCGGCTTTACATGACAGGACTCATTTAGGACAGGCAGACAAAACTGCTCCAATAAATCCATGATCAGTCCAGCCTGCCTTCCTACTCATGCTTCTCATAATAAAACTTAACAAAGATCTCGATAATAAGGAACAGACCTAAAAGAAATCCCGGAATAACAAAAATACAGCCCCATACTATGTTAGCCGTCAGTTTATAACCGATCATCCCGCAAACCATAAACACAAACAAAATGGCATATGCAATATCCAGCATTCGCGGCTGGCTTTTGTACTTTATCAGACGGTTTCTCTCATCATATTCCTCGACAATGTCCTCTTTTGTTGCCTTTTTCGAAAACGCTCTCCAAAAGGAAGTAATTCCCATTAACAGTAAAAACAGAGATATTATGCTGTCTCTTATCTGAACCATTGTATTCGGGTTTGGAGAACCAAAATCATGAATGATACTCCAAAGTGCCAGCACTATCCAAAATATACCTGAAAGAAAGCCCTTTTTATTATAGATCTTCATACCTTTTGTCCTCCAATTCTTTGTTCTCCTTTAAGCAGCATAAATCCTCGATTGTCACCCCAAACACCTGAGCCATTCTGTAGGCCAGCATAAGAGAGGGGCTGTATTGTTCCTTCTCAATAGAAATAATTGTTCTTGATGATACATGGACCAGGTCCGCTAACTGCTGCTGGGTCATTTTTGCCGCTGTCCGCAGCTCTTTTACCCTTGTTTTCATACACTCCCTCCCATCAATATGAAGTTAACTTCTCATGAAGGTAACTTCATATTATCAAGTTACAATACTGTTGTCAACATTTTATACCCTGAGGTTTTATATTAAGAAACTCCTTGCCTCCAGGACAGGTATCGTCTGTTTTCCGTACATAAAAAAGCGGCTGATCCATTCTTCCCTAGGAAGACTTACCGTCTCTATCTCCTCTGCAATGTAATCCGGTGCCGGATATCTTTCCATATTTTCTTCTCTGCCTATATGTAGTATTTTCATGATCTTCCTCCCATCTGCTTTATTTCTGTCGGCAATGCTCATGCGCGATAAAGTAACACACAAAAGATAGGCAGTAACCTGCCATTCTGTAAAATATCTCTCAAACTGAGGGTATGTTCGCATAAAATTTTTGTAGGACATATGTATTCCCTATGATTAAGAGTATACAACAGTTTGAAGGATCTGGCATAAAAAACAGTGAAAATAATTCTCACAGTAAATCCCTTTCTCATCATCTCTATTGACAACACAGGAATTTAGTGATATTGTGTAGTGCAATTAAACAATAAACCGTTGAAGCGGAGATAACGGCAATGATGCCT
>DWUY01000044.1 GCA_019120515.1 Candidatus Blautia avicola
AATCTGTAAGGATGGCTCCATATTTTTCCACTTCTACTGTGTCTTTTTCCTCTTCCCTGGTCTTTTTCATGGTATACCCTTTTGTCTCCATATACTTTAAATATTCCTCTTGGGTACTGTTGAACCGGAGACGGTTGCAGGGTTCTCCCCATTCCTTAACATCTTTAGGTTCCAGTGTATAAATTGTGCTGATACCCTGATAGGGATATAATTCGTTGACTTTTCCCTGGCTGCTGGAAACCGCGCGGTTTTTAACAAATTCCAGGTATTCCTTATATTTTTCTGTCCTTCTTCCATAATTTCCCGCATAAACTACCGTCTCTTCTTTCCCACGGGCATATCCCCAGAAGCCGACCGCCACACATAACACACAAAAAATCATCCCCACTCCGATTCCTAGCTTCCACCTCCTGGACCCTGTTTTCTTCTTGGTGTTTTTCTCCCTTTTTTCTCCCATTGCCGAATCTAATGCCTGGCGAAGTTCCCGTATAGCAGCAAATCGTTTCCTGAAATCCAACTCCAGGCCCCGGCATAAAATTTTTTCTTCTTCCGGCAGAATTTCTGCCCCATATGCCGATGGAAGATATAATTCATCTTTCTGGAGACGATCCACAGATGGTTCCGGTCTGACGCCTGTTATCATTTCATAAATCGTAGCGCAAAGGGCATAGACATCCGTCCAGGGGCCCTGCCTGCCCTTTCCCATATATTGTTCCGGGGGAGCATACCCTTTTTTTATTAATACAGTCATCGTCTTCTCTGTTTCCAAATAAGGTCTTGCCGCCCCAAAGTCAATAATCCTAAGGGTTCCATCCTCCTGTAGCATCAAATTGGAAGGGTTTAAATCTCGATGAAGAATTCCTTTTTTATGTATCTTTTCCATTGCCTCCGCCACTGGCTCCAGCATCTTCCACGCCTGCCAAAAAGAAAGAGGTATATCTTGATTTTGTAGATAAATATCCAGGCTGATCCCTTTAATGTACTCCATCACCAGATAGGCTGTTTCATTTTCCTCAAACCAGTCCAAAACCTTTACTACCCCTGGGACATCAAATAGTTTGGACATTCTTCTTCCTTCTTCCAGGAAATCCCTTTTGCCTTTCAGGAAATGCTTTCGGTCGTTTTTTTCTTTTGGAAGGATCAAAGCCTGTCCGTCTCCCTCATGGACCCTTGCGGTTATCTCTAAAGGGAAATACTCTTTTACCACTACATACTGGGCAAGAGATTGGTCCTCTGTCAGATAGGTAATGCCAAAACCTCCTACCCCCAGAACTTTTTTGATCCTGTATCTGTTATCTAAAAATGTCCCTTCTCTTAAACAATCCACAGCCACCATAACTCCTTATCTTGCCTCTATGGAAACATAGTACTCTCCATGATACCCAGAGTTGCTGATATAAACCTCACATTTACAATTTGGAAAAATAGAAACCTGGTCTGCTTTTTCTTCTTCCACAACCTTAAATAGCTCCTGAATTTCTTTCTTTGTAAGGTAAGATTCCGGCGAGATCACCGGAAGCATCTTATACAAAAATGTTTCTGCTTTTTCCATCTCCTGGGATCGGAAAGATAGATAGAGTACAAATTCTGTCACATAATCCCAGTGCAGTCCCACAAGGTCCTCTCCATATTTCCAGTATTCTTCCCACTCCAAATGGGTATTCAAAGGCCTCCCTCTTCTCTGGCGGTATAGGGTAACATAACCGTTAAATCTTCTGTCCTCATCTTTCCTCTCCATGCCCGCATATAGATCCAAGGCCTTTTTCATTGTATCTGCTTTTACCGGGAAAACTCCCGCTTTGTCTGTGGGATATTTCCACCCTTTTAAGGCATCCTCAGTAAATCTGTAAGTACTGATATAGTCGTTTTCATCCCCTTCGTATCCATTCTCTTTCATAAAAGCTTCCGCCTTTTTTAACTCTTCTGCATCTATACTCCCCTCCATGCTGTGCTTTAACCTATCGGCGTCTTTTCTATCCTGCTGTAATTCATAGGCAAGCGCCTTTTCCGGATAGAGGCCGCAGTAAATCCACAGACCTCCTCCTGCCAAGGCTGTCGCCAGGACAAATATCAGAAATATCCCTGCCGCTCTCCGAAGCCAGCGTCTCGCTCTGCCTCTCTTTGCCTTAGACACAGAGCCCCGTTCTACCTCTGTGGTTATCTTTATCCACAGATCTCCCCACATCCGGCGAATGTCTGCCGCCGTCTGCCGCGCCTCCTCAGTATCTGTATTAATTTCATCTTCACCAGTTACTTTTATAATCTGGGACATTAAATTTAACACGCTGAAATACCGCCTCTGTATATCCACAGATAAACCTCGCAGGAATATATTTTCTATATCTTCAGGTATCTTTACATATTCACTAGGCAGCTGAAGGGGATCTTTTTTCAGCCGTTCCAGGGCAGCCGGGACCTTATGCCTTGTCACCATTTCATACCAGACGGCACATATAGCATAGACATCTGTCCAAGGCCCTATTTTTCTTTTCTCCTGATACTGCTCCACAGGAGCATAGCTTTCCTTCAATTCTTTCTCTTCTTTTTCTTCCCCTTCTCCCTTTTGTACTGCCGCGCCAAAATCAATGAGCTTCAGCACCCCCTCTTTATCAAACAGCAGATTGTCCGGACTTATATCACAATGTACGATCCCTTTGCCATGAAGCAGTGCCGCTGTTTTCATGACCGGCAAAAGCAGTCTTATTCCCTCCTCAGAAGAAATCATATGGTGTTTTTTCAGATAAGATTTCAGACTCCCGCCCTCCAGGTATTCCATGACCAGGTATGAGGTATCTGCATCCCCAAAAAATTCTTTTTTCTTGACAACCCCTGGGATAGACTCTGCTTTTTGCAAAAGCTCTGCTTCTCTGCCAGACTCATTCCGATAATATGCTTTTATGGCTACCGGAATATTTTCCTTCTTATCATAAGCCAGATAGGTTACGGCAAAAGCTCCTTCCCCTAAAGCAATTCCGAACAAATACCGTTTTTTCAATACGGCATAAGGGCGCAGCCATTTGGGATTCCATTGATATTGCCAGGGTTTCCTTTTACATACCGGACAGCTTTCCTCTTCTTCAGACATTTCTGACATGCAAAAGATGCATCTTTTCTTTTCCATAACGGTCTCTTTTCTATTGATCAATTAAGATATTCCATCAACTCTTCCAAATGGCAGTAGGCATCTTTATATACCTTATAAAGATAGAAGTTCTGTCCCTGTCCTACCTGTTTATCTACATACTTTTCCATAACAGAAAATGGATCCGGGCTTCTTAAAAATTCAATCACAAATTTATCAAACCCCACTCCTGGGCGCAGCTGGGAGAAACCACAATTTGTCAGGATCCGGTTCAGCCTCATTAAAGTAATTTTTTGATCATCTTTCATAGGGATCCGCATTTTTACAAACAAAAGAAAACTGATCAATGTTTCCCGGTTAATATCACGTTTTCCCGTAATGAACTCCCGAAAAAAGTCTTCCCCTGAACGCCCTCTCTGATATAATTTTGCCGCTTTTTTCTCATTTCGTTCATATTCCAGATTTTTCTTTTCTTCTTTTTCAGCTTCTTCTGCCTCTCTTATCTGAAGCTTTTCCAAGGCTTTCTTTTTTTCTTCTTCACCGGGATTCATAGAGCAATAACCAAAGGAATGAGCAATGCGGATTTTTAGATTTTCCGGCCAGAATTCTACCGGGCCATAGAGTTCAAATACCAGTTCAACCCAATCCACAGATATGTATCCGAAATAGAAATAATTAAACTCATCAAAAATCCCTCCGGGAGTCAGCGCCGTATTTTCCAACAGCTCTCTTTTCTCCTCCAGACTCATACGCCCTTTCGTCTTCTTTGCGTCTTTTTTCAAGGCAGTCAAGGGCTTTAAAAAGTTCAGTTCTTCCAGAGCCAGACTTTCTAGATAACCTCGCTCCTCTTTGCTCAGAGCATTCCCATACTGAAGCAAGGCTTTTTCTGATTTTTCGCAGCTTTCATAATACTGTTCACATTTATAACGTATATATAAATCCAAATATTTACAAAAGTAATACCTGGCTTTTTCACGAACTTCAGAAAAGTTCTCTTTATTTTTATCCATGAATCGGAAAAAATCTTCCTCTGACTTACTCTCTACGATCTCGCTTTCCATATAGTGAGTCAACATTTCTGTGGTCATCTGGTCAGATGAATTATTATTTACATAATCTTCCAGCTGTTTCAGCGTGATCTTTCCCCCAGGAAAGGGATTCTTTCCCGTATCTATGATATCCCCGTATTTCTCCATATATGCCTTGTATAATTTTTTCCAGCTATCATAGTCCAGCCGGTGACTGAAGGCATAGATCAGCCCTGCTTCATAAACGCTTCGGGCATATAAAGTTTCATAATTTTCATCCCGGAGCCGTTCATTAACCTCTTCCAAATCCATGTGCCTGGCAAAGCCTTCCGCCAAAACCGCCAATCTTCCAGGGAGAGGATATTCATCGGTATCCGGGAGAAATCCCTCATCCGCGTCCAAAAAATTCAAGGTCAACTCTGTTACCATTTCCTCAAATAAATCTTTCTTCTTCATCTTACCTCCCGGCAAATGTCCCTTTTTATGATGTAATTTCCAACTGTTGCATGCT
>DWUY01000045.1 GCA_019120515.1 Candidatus Blautia avicola
AAGGGGCTATCGGGAAATAGATAGTTCCAAACAGGGGCCGGAGTAACTCGCATGAGTTACTCCGGCCCCTGAAATTTTTACTAAAAAAAGAAAAAGATGGCTAACGACAAACCACCTTTCTCTCCGTTCCATGTTATAATGGAACTATGCTAAAACAAGATTATTATAACGACTTTTTTGAAATTGGGCAACTAAAAATTAACTTCAGTCTCTTCGAATTGGGTTTACCCGATGACGATCCAGTCTATACCCTGAAAAAAGTAATGGAGGATTTAGATTTTTCAGGCCTGCTGGCCTGTTATTCAGATAAGGGAAGAACCGGTTTTAACCCGATCATGCTGTATTCTGTTGTTACCTATGCTAATATGCGCGGAGTCCGGGCTGTTGACCGCATTGTTGAACTCTGTGAAAGAGACCTGGCCTTTATCTGGCTGACCAAAGGCCAGAAGCCAAAACGGGATGTCTTTTACGATTTTAAAGGGAAAAAGCTGACCGGGGAAGTCCTGGATGAATTGAACTATCAGTTTATGCGCCGTCTGGAAAAGGAAGGCTTTATCACCCTGAAAGAGCTTTATATTGATGGGACAAAGATCGAAGCGAATGCCAACCGGTATACTTTTGTCTGGCGTGGGACGCTCAACTATCATCTGGCAGGCCTGCTGGATACGATAGATACCCTTTATACAGAATATAATACATTCCTGCATGAGAATGGATATGGACCCAGATATGATCTTGGGGATGCCCATATGTTCGTGATCGAAGGGATGGAGAAAGTCCGGAAGGTCATCGAAAAAAACAGGAAACGGAAGATCACAAAGCATAAGAAGATCCCTAATAATACCATCATTGAGATCGATAACTGTTCCCCTTTGGAGATCCTGAACCTGCAGAGGAATCTGATGAGGATCGCAGAAGGAGAAGGGATCGTATTCGTTTCCGGAAAAGGGAAACACAAGCCGGAGATCCAGAAACTCTATGAGGAACTGGAAAAATGCGGCAGCCGCCTGATGGAGTATAAGGAATGTTTTGAGATCATGGGGAAAGACCGGAACAGCTATTCCAAGACTGATCTGGAAGCAACGTTCATGCGGATGAAAGAGGACCATATGCAGAACGGCCAGCTGAAGGCGGCCTATAATGTCCAGATCGCAGTAGAGAACTATTTCATCGTCCACAGTTATGTGAGCAATGACCGGACAGACTACAATACGCTGATCCCGGTCCTGGAAAAGCACCGCAGCGCATTTGGGGACACCCTGGAGACCGTCACTGCCGACAGCGGCTACTGCAGTGAGAAGAACCTGCTGTACCTGAAAGAAAACGGGATCCGGAGTTTTATCAAACTTCAGGATCATGAAAAACGGAAGACACGTGCATATAAAGAAGACATCGGGAAGTATTACAACATGACCTATGCTGTCTTTGAAGACGAGCACTATTACATCTGCCACGATGGAAGGGAGCTGCGTCATATCCGGACAGAGAGCAAAGAGCAGGATGGCTACACCCAGACAGTGGAGGTATACGGCTGCATGGACTGCAGCGGCTGTGAGCATAAAGCCCAATGTATTTATAGATACAATGCCCAAAAGAATCCAGACCGGAATAAAGTAATGAAGATCAATGAACGCTGGGAAGAGCTGAAGGAAGAATCCAATACAAATATCCAGAGTGAGGAAGGGATCCTGAAGAGACAGACCCGGTCGATCCAGACGGAAGGGCACTTTGGAGATATCAAAGAAAACGAAAGCTTCCGACGGTTCAACTACCGGTCAGAAGAAAAAGTGTATAAAGAGTTCATGCTGTATGCAATGGGAAGAAATATCATGAAGTACCATCGGTTCTTACAACATGAGATTGAGAAATATGAAGGAAAAAAGGGGCAGAAAACCGCTTAGCAAAGGGAGCACTTCCAAAGTATTCAGAGAAGGGGTTTTTGCGCCCAAAAATAAAGTGGAGAAAAGGAAAGAGACTATTCCATAAAGAGCTATGAATTTATAAAAGCCTGGATTTTACGGAATAGTCTCTTTCTTTTCTACCAAGGGGCCAAAATCGGCATTAGCCGATAGCCCCCTTTTCATTTATTATTTTCTATTATCTTTACATCTTTAAAAGATTTAGATACTTCATCCACAACTCCTACTTCATGACCATCAACTATGATATGATATCCTTCCTGATCATGAATTATATACGGTTCGTCATAGATGATTGAAAACGTTCCCTCGGGTGCTTCTCTATCCACCGGTTCAAGAACCAAAAAGTAACTTATTACTGTAAGCATAGTAAGTAAAATCACAAAGACGCTTCTTTTAACCATCCGATTTTCGCATATAGAATATATCCGGTACTTTAAAAAGCTTTCATTACTGCTGATTCCTAATCCGTATCTTATCTTCTGTTTAAATTTTGCTGCTTCCAGCAGCGTGTTCGCATAATCAATCTTTTCTTCTTCCTTGCTTTTCTCTGTAATTTTGAAATCGTTTCGCAGTTCAAGCATGTTATACATATATTTCCGTATAACATAAGCCAAAGGATTCCACCAATACAGGGTAACAACCCCTTCCAGGAACACCTTAAGCCATAAGTCATGATTTTTATAATGCTGCAGCTCATGCTGGATCACATAAGAAATATCATAAGGTATCTTCTCCGGAAGTATTATTTTTGTATTCCGTATCCCGAATATGAATGGTTCATCAGCTATTTTATTTTTTAAGATCGGAATTTTCTTTCCATTATCTAATATTATCGTCTTTACATATTCAGAATTTCTCATTGACCTGCAGAACCGGCAATATAAAATAATTTTATAGCAGCCCAATAAGATTGCTCCGATTAATGTTACAGTCATAAAAACATCAAAGATACTAATACTTCTCCAGAAATCTTCTCTGATAAAATCGCATACTGTAAAATATATATCAGGTATATACACAGAATAGGTAAATGGATATTCAAATGGCAATAACAATCTTATATTAAGGACTCCGAAGCAAGCTATTAAGCAGAAAACTTCAAATTTAGAAAATAACCTTTTTTTGCTCTTCATATATACAACAGCGCATATAGAAATAGTAAAAAATACTATTATAGATGTTAAAAAAGTTGCATATGAAAACCGAATACTCATTGTTTCTCCATCTCTTCTTTTTTCTTCTTTAAATAATCCTCAAGCTCATGAATAGTCGCCCTAGCGTCGTCTGATCCATTAAGTAAAGCGCCTACGACATTTTTGTAAAATCTATTTTTATTGTCTACCGTAGGGAGCCCTTCTTTGAGCTCATCCATCAAATAGTCTTCCGATTTCAGAACTGGTTTGTATCTTCTGGCAAGAACCTTCCCGCTCTGTACAATATCTGCAACTTCTACAATTCTCTCCTCGTGAAGCTTATTTATAAGTCTTTGGACTGTGGGAATTTTCAGGCTTTTATCCATCTCTACGATTTCTGATACTAATAATGGACTCTTTTCCCATAAAATATTTAATATTTTAAGTTCATTTTTTCCAATATATTTTCTCATTCATAACAACCTTTCGTTTTACTTTAAAAAATAATATTCTTATCCAAAACGGTATAAATAGTATAATTGCTATTAGGTACCCCCTCAAAGCAAAACTCCCCGCCGTTCTTATTTCCCCAATATAGGAAATCGTCCCCGCTATATCCTCACTCTCTCTATAAAATTCTCTGATTTCATCCACAACGTACCCCACATCCCAGATCCCGGCTATGGGAAGATACTGCTGGGGGATATCAATAAAACAGATCAAAAGATACCAGATTCCAACAGAGACCAGATACAGAAAAGCCCCTGAACATATTCTTACCGCTGTCTTTATAATTTTCTGGTTCTTACATTCTGTATACCCTCTGACAATACATCCCATAGCTGCCTTCCATATACACAGCATGACCAGAAAATAGACACCTGCAAGATAAAGCTTCCAGCTCTGGGATAAAAGGCTCTTTACAGGATCCAGTTCTGTCAGGTTATCCTCTGAAACGGTTATGCCGTATTTCTTTTTGATCTCCTCAACAGCTCCATTCTTATACAAAGGGCTGCCGTCTTCTTTCTCCACAATGAGGAAATCCTGCTCTGCTCCCTCTTCTTTATCCAATACTGCCAGGACTCCTCCCGGGAGATTCCTCTGATACTCTCTTATCTGAACCGTGGTATAAGCAGCACAGGCCAATGACAAAAGAAGAAAAAGCAAGGGACATATATTTCTTAATACTTTCATTCTATCACCTTCACTTTCTCCCCTTCCTGGAGAGGCTTCAGGGAATCCTGGATCACGAAAGTCGGGCAGTCCTTTACCACGATATAATCTTTATATTCTTCCAAAATACAGCCTGATAAGAACACGGCCCGGTATTCCGTTCCGCCCCAGATACTTTCCTTATCCAGTACTACCCAGACTCCTTTTCCCCGCTGTTCGTCTGTCCACAGACAGCTGGCCGGCAGATTTGCCACGCTGAACATTTCGTCCTGATAATTCGCCCGGACTAGTGACACCTGAGGCACTAATACCTCTTCTGCACGAATAGAAGTCACTGTGCAGAAACCGAAGACAAAGAAAATCCCCAGGCTGATCTTTAATATTTTTTTCTTCATAAGCACCCTCCTTACAGCATACGCCTATCTGGAAACAGACACCGAAATCCCCTCTGCCAGCTCCTCATGAAAGAACAGGAAAAGGAGGGTCACCGGCACAAGACTCAGGATACCGCAGACAAACTGCAGGGCAAAATTCTCGGTATTTACACTGGCCAGAAAGACGGACAGGGGATACTGCCAGGGATACTGGAGAAGGACCATAGGCTGTTCCACCATGTTCCAGTTGTCTACAAACACCAGGATCAGCAGACTGATAGCTCCCGGCTTTGCCACAGGCAGCATCATATTTGCAAAAATCCTCAGCGTCCCGGCGCCGTCCAGTCTGGCCGCCTCCAGGATCTCTGTAGGGACATTCTGAAAGATCAGCGTCATAAGGAACACCCCAAAAGGAGAAAAGATTCCCGGCAGGATCAGGGCCCACCAGGTCCCGGTCAGCTTCAGCCAGGAAAGGACCAGGAAATTAGGGAACAAGGTAACCTGTACCGGCAGCAGAAGAAAGATCACAAAGAGAAAGAAAAAGATCTTCCATCCCGGGAAATGATACTTTGCAAAAGCCATGCCGCACATGCCGCCTATAAGGAGTTGTCCCATTGCGATCACTCCGGCCATTCCCAGGCTCTTCCAGAATTTCAGCCAGTATTCCGGCGTGTCCAGCATTACGTTTCCATAGGCTTCCAGGGTAAAATGCTCCGGAAACATATGAAAGCCTACGTCAGCTCCTACGCCCAGGATCCCGCTGTAGGCTTCTGTGATCTCTTCCTGCCCCATAAAGGAATTGGTAAAAGAATAGAGGACTGGAAACAGGATCACCAGCGAAAGCAGGAGAAAGCACAACGTCTTAACGTAAATGAGCGGATTTCTTTTTGTTTTCACTTCCTCTTTTTCCTCCCTTCCCTGCAAAGAAACTTCGGCCCAGGATACAGGCTGCTATAAAGATAACAAGAAAAATAAACGTGGAAGTTACTGAGATTTCCATGTAATTCATGTTGTTAAAGTTATTGGTCATGTAGTGCTGGAGCATATAAATACTCTCATGAGGATAATTTCCCCCGATAAGTATCGCTTCTCGAAAGCACTTAAAAGCATTCAGCAGAGAAATCAGGGCTGTAAACAGGATCATAGGCCCCAGAAGGGGCAGCCGTATATAATACAGGCATTTCCATCTTC
>DWUY01000046.1 GCA_019120515.1 Candidatus Blautia avicola
GTGGATCTGCTCCGGACAGTCGAACATGGAAATGCGTATGATGGGAAATGCAGCACAACCCATTGACCACTCACTTGAAACGCTGCTGAACTCGGGAAATTATCGCGACCGTATTCGTTTTATTACCGTACCGAGAACCAATGATACAGCCAGCCACTCTTCATTATCAGCAAAAGCTTCTTCCAGTTTTTCTGTGATCTGACGGATATTTTCTTCTCTTACCTGCTTCTCATCTGTGAAAACAGCTTCCTCCATCTCTTCCGGAGTAACGATCTCTTTGATAGCGGCAAATAATTCTTCCGGCACAGCGCAGCTCTCGTAAGAATGTTTTTCTTTTCCGCATTCTGCTACGATCTTGTCAATGAAAGCAATGATCTCCTGATTTACTTCGTGGGCTTTGAAGATTGCCTCGATCATCTGAGCTTCCGGCACTTCGTTGGCGCCGGCCTCGATCATGATGACCTTTTCCCTGGTAGAAGCTACCGTAAGCTGAAGATCAGAGATCTCTTTCTGAGCCAGAGATGGATTTACCACAAATTCTCCGCCTATCAATCCCATCTGGGTCGCCGCACAGGGACCGTCAAAGGGGATGTCGGAAATGCAGGTTGCGATAGAAGATCCCAGCATAGCCACAACCTCAGGGTTGCATTCCGGATCTACAGACATAACCATGTTATTCAAAGTTACATCATTTCTGTAATCCTTTGGAAACAGAGGACGCATAGGACGGTCGATAACACGGGAGGTCAGGATCGCATGCTCACTGGCCTTTCCCTCTCTCTTATTAAATCCTCCTGGGATCTTTCCTACTGCATACATTTTTTCTTCATACTCTACGCTTAATGGGAAGAAATCAATCCCCTCTCTTGGTTTGTCGGAAGCTGTAGCTGTAGATAATACAGTTGTATCTCCATAGTGCATAAATGCCGCACCGTTTGCCTGCTTAGCCACACGGTCAATGTCTACTGTCAGTGTTCTGCCTGCAAGCTCCATTGAAAAACTTTTATACATGTCTTTTCTCCTTTTTTCTTGGTAAGGTCCTGCTGCTTTCTCCGAAACAACTGAAAAAAGCACTTCCCGGAATTTCCCGGAAATGTTCTTTTCAGTGGTCTCGGCATAAGGCGCACGGACCTTTTCATTTCTTCATAGATCGGATGGGAAAATCCATCTCCCTATCCGTTCCGCGCAATACCACAGGGCAGCTCATGGCAAAGCCCTTCGGTGTCCGTTGTCCGGCAAATATCTGCTCGTGCAAACACGGCAGTCCCTTACCGGGCGTATCAAGCACAAAACAGGGCGGAATCTCTCCCGCCCCGTCAACCCTGATCTTGATTACTTTCTGAGACCTAATCTTTCAATTAAAGAACGATATCTCTCAATGTCTTTTTTCTTCAGGTATGCAAGTAAACCACGTCTCTGACCTACCATTTTCAGAAGACCTCTTCTGGAATGATGATCTTTGTGATTCACTTTTAAATGCTCTGTCAGCTCATTGATCCTTGCTGTAAGGACTGCAACCTGTACTTCAGGTGAACCTGTGTCTCCAGGTGTTCTTGCATATTCTGCCATGATAGCCTGTTTCTTTTCTTTAGAAATCATTTTGTTTTCCTCCATAATACTTTTTTTATGATCGCCGGTGATTAAGAAACGGTTGGAGATTCCAATTCCTGAACCACGGCTGTTTCCAACGTTTTGAGTATAGCATACGAAAATTAGGTTGTAAAGGGAAAAATCCATGCCATACCAATCTTTTTCTTAATAGCGGCCACTTCCTGCTCCAGATGAAAAATCTTAAAATGTAATACTCTGCAAAAACACGGCCATATCATACTGCAAACTGTAACATCTATCCTTTTAGCAATTTTCCCGCCGTGTATCCCAGAATAAGCCAGAAAAAAGGCGTTGCTGCGACGCAGCTATTGTTTACCAGACCGGCGATCTCATAGGCCAACAGTCCAAAAAGGAACAAATATTCCGGATTGCCTGACGGTACTTTCTTCTTAACCAGTTTTCCTGCTCCCTTCAAAAAACACCATGCAAAAATATACAGCATACAAAAAAGAGAAATCAGTCCGCTACTTACGGCCGTCTGCAGGTACCAGCTATGTGCCTGTTCGATACAGTAATCGGCGCTTCCATGGACATTCAGCATACCTGCCACTTCCGACTGTGGATAGTAGAAAGGAAATGTTCCGATCCCTTTGCCAAGGACCACCACATCCCAGAGAAGAGGGATAGATGATACCCAGATATAACCTCTGCCTGTAAACAAGGGATACAACTTTTCCAGTCCTTTCATAACTGGCTGAGGGATCCTGGAAAGAAGGGAACCATTAAAATCCACATAATACAAAAGTCCATCCTGTACATAAAATTCCACCGGATCCTGGTACCCTAAGTCCAGAGACAGGAGCCTCCCCATTACGGTCAGTGATATTTTTTCATAATTTCCAGAAAGTCTGGCTTCTTCCAGACCTTTCTCCAGGGGGATTTCTTCTCCGTTTTCATCTGTAAAGCGAAAATCCTCCACCGTAAGATCTGATCCATCCTTTAAAACTTCCACCTGAAAATCGCCTTCCTGTCCCTGCACTGACAAGATTCCCTGGTTCAGTTGTATCTTTTCCACAGTGAATACATCCTTGCCTTTTTCATACTGACGATTCACCACAGACCCTTTTATGTCACCTAAAAGAGTTCCTCCCTGAGCCAGACTTCCTGCCCCGGTCAAAAGGATCAGCACAAAGACAAGGCCGACCCCTATGGCCTGGAGATAATTTTTCCAGAGTTTCCTGCGAAACAACAGAATTCCCTCTGCGAAAAGGGTAACCGCAGCAGCATAAAACGCTCCGGAAGAATCCGATGCAAAAATATCAAAAAGAAGTCCTCCTGCCAGAATACCGTCCATAACTCTTGTTCTGACAAGTCCTCCTGTCAGAGCAGAAGCCGCCAGTATTCCAAAGAGCAGAGAACAGAACCCTCCAAAAAATCCGGGATTTCCAAAAGTAAGGGAAACACTGCCATTATAATCCAGATATATATTTTCCAGAAGATGCCAGTATCTTTCCGGCGCAAGAAATTTCTGAACAGTTTCTGTATTGAAAGCCGGTCCCCAGATCAGTTCTGCCGCCGCGCCGATGGTAAGAAGCAGGCTCAGTAACCGGACGCCCCAGATCAGAAGCTTTTCTCCCCATTTACCACGAAAAAGGAAAAATCCTCCAATGAACAGCACCATATATCCGAAAATTGCTGCCAGTCCCTCATAATCAATACTCAGTCCCTTAAATCCGTACTCTCTGTACTTGGAAAATATACAGGACAGCACGTTCAGTAAAAAGTAAAGGCCAAGGGCTGCCCAGAGTTTCCCGCCTTTCAAAAGATCATCCGGCAGTTTATCCGCCAAGATCCAGTAAGCCAAAAATCCCATCCCCATAGCCGCCAGCAGAAGCAGGGCGAAAACAAATAGAATCACCTCTTTATTATAGTAAAAAAGGTCTACGATAAGTTTTGATTTTTTAGCAAAATAGATCAGCTCCATCCCCTCTGGCCTGGCTGCGTGAAAATAGGACAAAAAAGGATACAGGATCATAAATACTATAAGAATTCCTGCCAGTATTTTTCCCTTTACATCTTCTCCCAGATATTCATGAGCAATAATCGGATTCATTCCT
>DWUY01000047.1 GCA_019120515.1 Candidatus Blautia avicola
AAGGTCATTGATTACAAATCAGGAAATACCCAGCTGGATCCGGTAAAGATGTACTATGGCCTTCAGCTTCAGCTGGCCCTGTATCTAAATGCGGCAGTGGAACTGGAACAGCGGCGTTTTCCAAAAGAGAAAATCGTTCCTGCAGGGATCTTTTACTATAATATCAAAGATCCCATGCTGAACCGGGAAGATGTGAAAGATCCGGAACATGCGGACCGGGAGATCCTGAAAAAACTGAAAATGGACGGTCTGGCAGGAGGAGAACCGGAGATCCTGGAGCGGCTGGACAAGGATCTGGCTTTGCGAAAAAGTGTAGAATCCCTGGCAATTCCGGTAAAGTATACGGCTAAGGGAACTCTTGCGGGAAATTCCAAGGTGGCGGATCAGGAACAGTTTTCAACGATCATGAATTATGTAAACTATAAGGCCAGGGAGATCGGGCAGGAGATCCTTGGTGGAAATGTAGAGGTAAATCCTTTCGCCTATCAGAAAGAAAGTGCCTGCGATTACTGTCCTTACCGGAATGTCTGCGGTTTTGACGAGAAGATCCCCGGATATTCCTTCCGGAGACTGGGAACCTGTAAGCCGGAGGAAATCTGGGAAAAGATGAAGGCAGCTTTGAAAAAAGTATCCACTGGGGAGGAGGAATAAAGATGGCAGTTTCATGGACAAAAGAACAGCAGAAGGTCATAGATACCAGAGACTGCAACATTTTGGTAAGCGCCGCGGCAGGAAGCGGAAAAACTGCGGTGCTGGTAGAGAGGATCCTGGAGCGGATCCTGGATAAAAACCGGCCGGTGGATATTGACCGGCTGCTGGTGGTGACTTTTACCAGAGCTGCGGCGGGAGAGATGAAAGAGCGGATTGCCAGAGCCATTGAGAAGCGGCTGGAGGAAGACAGCGAAAATGAACACCTTCAGCGGCAGAGCACCCTGGTCCACCATGCTCAGATCACCACCATAGACAGCTTCTGCGCCTATGTGGTAAAAAATTATTTTCATCTTATTGATCTGGACCCTTCCTTCCGTATGGGAGATGAAGGGGAAATGCGGCTGATGAAAGGGGACGTAGCGGAAAAGATCCTGGAAGAAGCCTATGGACGGGAAGACTATGAGGAGTTTTCTTCCTTTGTAGAAGGATTTGCCCAGGGAAAATCCGATGAAAATATTGAAGACCTGGTACGGAAGCTCTATGAGTTTTCCATGAGTTATCCTTATCCAAAAGAATGGCTGGAGGAGTGCCGCAGAGCTTACCAGGTAAAAAGCCGGGAGGAGTTGGAAAATGCCCCCTGGATGGAAGCTATAAAAGGAGAACTTCGGAAACAGATGGAAGAGGCAGGGGAGCTCCTTTCCCAGGCCCTGGAAATCGCCGGGGAAGGAGATGGCCCTGGATTTTATATTCCCCTTCTGGAGGAAGAAAAAAAATCCGTGGAGAACCTGCTTTCCATGGAGAAATTTTTTCAGTGGAAGGAAGCTATGGACCATCTGGAATTTAAGCGCCTTCCTCCAGGGAAAAAGGCAGAGAAGGAGCAGGTCACCGAGGAGAAACAGGAGCTGGCAAAGAACCTGCGCAGCCAGGCAAAAGATCTTCTGAACGATCTGAAAGGAAAGTATTTTCAGGAATCAGCGGAAGAAATGCTGGAGCACCTCCAGGGGGCAGCCCGTCCCGTAGGGGTCCTGGTGGATCTGACTCTGGCTTTTATGGAGGCCTATAAAAAGAAAAAACAGGAGAAAAATATCCTGGATTTTTCCGATCTGGAGCACTATGCCCTGGAGATCCTGGTAGAGCACAGCCCCCAAAAGGATGAACGGACCCAGGCTGCCAGAGAACTGGCAGATCAGTTTGCGGAAATTATGATCGATGAGTATCAGGACAGCAACCTGGTCCAGGAGAAGATCCTGACCTCTGTCTCCCGGGTGGAAGAGGGAGAATACAATATTTTCATGGTGGGAGATGTGAAACAGAGTATTTACCGGTTCCGCCTGGCCCGGCCGGATCTGTTTATGGAAAAATTCCGCAGCTATCCCACAACTCCCGGGGGGAAAACTTACCGGATCGACCTTCACAAAAACTTCCGCAGCCGGGGTACGGTGCTGGACAGTGTGAATTATCTTTTCTATCAGATCATGGGAGAAGATCTGGGAGGGGTGGAATATGACGAGGACGCGGCCCTTTATCCCAAGGGCCAGTTTCCAAAGCTGCCTGATGAAACAGAACCGGCGGCGGAGGTTCTCCTTCTGGAAGAGGACGATCCTCTGTGGCAGGAGCAGGACAGTCCGGAAACTGCCAGGGAGCTGGAAGCCAGGATGATCGCCATGAGGATCCGGGAACTGATGGATTTAGGACAGGTAACGGATAAGGAGACCGGAGAGCTGAGAAAGGTAAAGTATTCAGATATTACCATTTTGCTCAGGACCATGTCAGGATGGTCAGAGACTTTTAAAAAGATCCTGAATTCCTGTAATATCCCTGCCAGCGTTACGACAAAGACCGGATATTTCTCTGCCCCTGAGGTGGCGGCGGTGCTGGATTATCTCCAGATCCTGGATAATCCTTTTCAGGACATTCCCCTGGCCGGAGCTCTGAAAAACCAGCCCCGGGGATTTACCTTTGAGGAACTGGCCCGGATCCGAAATATTGGAAACGCCGGGGAAAGGACCAGCCTTTATGAGGCTCTGCTGGAGACGGAAAAGATCCGGGAGCCCCTGGGGGAGAAAGTCCGGGAATTTTTAAAAACCTATCGGGAACTGAGGCGGGAAGTGCCTTATACTCCTATCCATCAGCTGATCTGGGATTTCTTTGATAAAACAGGATTTCTCCTCTGGCAGCAGGCTTTTGTTTCAGGAGAGCAGAGAAAGGCAAACCTTCTCATGCTCCTGGAAAAAGCCAGGGATTATGAGAGCACCAGTTACCGGGGACTGTTTAACTTTGTCCGGTATATTGAAAATCTGAAAAAATACCAGGTGGATTTCGGAGAGGCCAATATTCTTTCCGAAAAGGAAGACACCGTAAAGATCATGAGTATCCACGGCAGCAAGGGCCTGGAATTTCCTGTGGTATTTGTGGCAGGTATGGGGAAACAGATAAATCTGCAGGATGCCAGAGAGAGTATCGTGCTTCACCCGGATCTGGGCATCGGCGCTCCCTGTGTAGATGAAAAACTGCGGATCCGGACCAGGACTATTCTCCAGCGGGGGATCCAGCAGGAGCTCACCCTGGAAAGCCTGGGAGAAGAACTCCGGATCCTTTACGTGGCTCTTACAAGGGCAAGAGAGAAGCTGATCCTTACAGGGACTCTCACAAAACTGCCGGAACGGCTTTCCCAGCAGGAAATGCTGAAACGGCGGAGCCAGAGACGCCTTCCCTACGGGGTGCGGGCGAATGGAAAAAGCTACCTGGACTGGATCCTGTCGGCTCTGGCCAGACACAGGTCTATGAAGGAATTGTACCAGTCTGTGAATCTGGGAGTCTATCCGCTGAATCCTCTCTATGAAGGACCTGGAGATTTCAGGATAAGGAAAGTCTCTCCTCTGGAACTGGTAATGGGAGAACTGAATGCCAGGAACAGAGAGCTGGAAGAAAAGGAAGTTTACCTTCGCTGGGATACACAAAAGGTTTATGATCCGGATACCAGAAAAGAGCTGGAAGAAAGCTTGGCCTATGTATATCCCTATGAAGATCTGGGAAGGATCCCGGCAAAAGTGACGGTGTCGGAAGTAAAACGGCTTCAGGCAGAAGAGGAAGAAAGCCTGGAATTGTATCCGGCAGTCCGAAAATCCCGGGAAACAGCCCCAGAGACAGGGAAGCCGGTCAGAGAAATACAGGAATCAGTCGGAGAAACACAGGAGACCGCCGCAGAATTGTCCCTTTCTCATGAGAATACTCTGGGTCAGGAGGTTCCGGAGGAAGGATATGTTCCCTCATTTATGAGACCGGAGCAGGAGGAGCTGAAAGGGGCGGAGAGAGGAACTGCCTATCACGCAGTTCTGGAGCGGCTGGATTATGAAAAGACAAACAGTCCAAAAGAGGTGCAGGACCAGATCCGGGAGCTTTGTTTCCAGGGAAAGATTTCAGAAGCAGTGAAAAACTCCGTATGGCCAAAAGATATCTACGATTTTGCAGTAGGCAGCCTGGGACAGAGAATGAAGAAGGCGGCGGCAGAAGGACTTCTTAAAAGAGAGCAGCCCTTTGTTATAGCTGTGCCGGCTTCCTCGGTAAAGGAAGACTATCGGTCAGAGGAAGAGATCCTGGTCCAGGGGATCATTGATGCCTGTTTTGAGGAAGAGGGGAAACTGGTGCTGGTAGATTACAAAACAGACCGTATTCCCTCAGGAGATCCTAGGGAACTGACAGAGAGGTATAAGATCCAGCTTCTGTACTATCAGGAAGCTCTGGAACGGATGACTGGTAAAAAAGTAAAAGAAAAATATATTTATTCCTTTTATCTTAAAAAGGCAATACCGGTGTAAAGGTGGAGGAGCATAAAGAAGTATTGCAAAAACACTGACCTATGCCAAGTGAGCGGGAAATAAGAAAACTCTATGTGAATAGGTGAACCATTTGCATAGAGTTTTTCTTATTTTTAGGCTTTTGGAATTTTAAATTACGATTTAACTATCTAATCCTCAAAAACCATTGATTTTTCAAGGCTTCACGCCTGTTTTTCATTCAAACCTTATCTGTTTGCCCTTGTTTTTGCCCTTACGAGCCGAAACAAGGGCAACTTTTTATTCCCCGCCGACCACCTTATCCAGCAGCCTTGC
>DWUY01000048.1 GCA_019120515.1 Candidatus Blautia avicola
CTATTGTTCAGTTGAAGATAAACGATATAACCGTTCTGTAATCTGTATATTCCGTAATTACAGCCAGAACAATCAAATTCTTTGAAATTTATCATAGTACCATCATTTATCTTCAACTGAACAATAGCGTCATTTAGTAAAATAGTTAAAATTTTATCCTCAAGCACAGCACAATCTTTATCATAGCTATAAAAATCACCTATCAATGCAATGCTGATTGTTTTGCTATACAAATTTATTTGTACAGCGAAAACCTTGTACATATCACTGTGCCTTAAGTGCTTTGGATTTATCACCAAATCATATGGTTTATTATCCGTTGATTCAACAGTATATGTTGTATCTATGGAGATATTTACATTACAAATATCGTTCTGTAATATCATATTTTCTACCCTATTATCTGCCTCACATAAATTCCAATCTGCCACCTTTATTTTTTCCATTATACCATTCGTTTATTTCTCTGTCATTTTATTTCTCGTTGCTCATACAAAAAGAGAGCACCTACTCTCTATATAATCAGGCATTTATATCATCTCTCATTTTAAACCAGAGGGTTCGTCCTGTTTAATCCTCTTGACGAATCACGCATCACATCAAAACGAACTTAAACTGACGTGATGGAAGACCATGATCATAGCGTCTGACCCTATTCAATAGCCTTAATTCCGGCTTTTTCTAATTTTTTCAGATTATCTAACATTGCCTGCAATACTTCTGGAGAATGCCCATTCCAATTAATTGCTTCTGCAACAATTTTTAATGGTTGTTTGGTTCGATATGATTTTGTAGGATTACCTTTAAATTTTTTATCTGTTACATTCGGGTCATCCTCAAAATCACCAGTAGGTTCTACTATATAAATTCGTTCTTTCGCATCTCCTCTTGCCAATTCAGCTCCCCAAATTGCAGCATCTACTGTTTCTGTAAGATACACATATTTTGCATCTCCTCCTCATAAAACAATCTCGGATAAAGGGCTGTATGAATATTGAATATGAAAATTTGTGAGTTTGTGATATACTTTATCTAAAACAAATAGAAAGTGGGTATATTCATGGAAATACAAACAATAAACTATGATTTTTCTGTATGTAAAGTAAAAGATTATTCGTTCGTTGATTTCAACTGTGAATACTGCTTTATTGGCAAAACAGACGAAGAAAACTCCCTTGTTTGCATTACCGAAAATACACCCGAAAATGTCATTGAACGAGATGACGGTTGGAAGGCATTTCGTATTCAAGGCATTTTGGATTTTTCCCTAATTGGAATTCTGGCAAAGCTGGCAGCATTGCTGGCTGAAAACGCCATAAGTATTTTTGCTGTATCAACTTATAACACGGACTATATTCTGATAAAGCAAGATAAGTATGAACAGGCGTTAAAGATCCTTTCCTCCGCCGGGTATAAAGTCATCTAATCTCTTGTGTCTTAGAGAAAACGTTCTCTATATTATTTGCAGCCGCGCTCCCCGCTGCTTTCAACCTGTCCAGTTCTGATTGCGAAAGAATGATATTTTCATACCGGCCATAGGCAGCGGGGCGGGCGGCCCCCCTGCTATCGCCGCCACTGCAATTTACTTTGGCATAGACTTTTGTTTTCCTGATGTAATTTCCTTACTATGGATTCTATCATATAACACAGAAAGTAAAGATCATTCTCGGTTATTTGCTCTTCCGGGAAAAATTTTCGACAATATCATATGTTATTCTATACGAACATTGACTGGTCTCACTGTAAGTTCTCCATCCCCTTCAACCCTGTACCATTTTCCTCGTTCAAGTTTAATTGTTTCTCCTGCTCCAGAAGTAATATAACCTATTACATAAGTTTCTCCGCTTTCGGTATCCGTAAATACTACATCGGTATCAGCAGTACCGGTAACTTTTACGCTTCCGCTAACAGGCTGAATCTCTTCACTTTTCACTCTCTCGTTTCCTGAAAGGGTGACAGTGTGCATCTTAACATAGCTGTTATAACTTATACCAATTATAAGGATGGCAAGAGGAATTGCGCCTCCCAACGCTCGTTTCAACCGTTTCTTATCCATAAATTGCCCCTCCGGAAAATTCCAAGTTATCAAGCTGTTTTGTCTATTATAACACCCTAAATATTTCCCTGTCATTCTATTTTTGCTCCTACAAAAAAGAGAGCGGAACATCATCTGCCCACTCTCTTACAAACCGTCCTTACTTGTGATATGGTTCTCCCGCCATAATCCGATACCCTCTGTAGATCTGCTCCAACAGTATCACCCTCATCAACTGATGGGGAAATGTCATTTTGGAAAAACTCAGTGCATAGTCGGAGCGCTTCAGCACTTCCCGGCCCAGGCCGATGGAACCTCCGATCACAAAGATGATATGGCTTTTGCCCTGGATCCCCAGGTTTTCTATTTTCTTTGAGAACTCTACGGAATCCAGCATATTGCCGCCGATTTCCAGGGTGATCACATAGGCGTCGTCCTTCAGATATTTCAGGATCCGCTCTCCTTCTTTCTGGCGGATCTGGTCCTCCACAGTCTGGCTGGCGTTCTCTGGAGTCTTCTCATCTGCTACCTGGATGATCTCCAGTTTACAGTATTTGCTCAGCCTCTTTGTATATTCTTCTATGGCGTCCCGGAGATACTTTTCTTTGATCTTCCCTACTGTAACAATCGTTATCTTCATTTTTTTCTGTTTCCCCTTTCCTGTCCGCTTACCCGCAGTGTACAAGGGACCTAACGCCTTGTACACTGCGGGCAAAAAATCCATATATCACCCGGGATTTCTCCGCAGGGTTTTCAGTCTCTCCTTATCTTCTTTAGAAACCCGGTAAGACTCCCGGATCTTCTGAATGGACTTATTATGGGTAAAATCGTCCAGCAGATTTTTTCTCAGAAATTCCTCTGTCTTTTCCGGAAACTTCACATAACAGATGGAAACTGCCCAGGCTGCCGCCATTTTCACATAATAGCCTTCATGCCGTACCTGCCCCAGAATTTCCAGTACCTGATCTATGTAATCTTCATTGATGAAAAAATCCAGCATGGAAACCAGGGCAAAACGGATTTCATATTCTTTGTCGCTGGCTGCATAGGTTCTCAAAAAGGCAAACCACTCCTCCTGGTCTTTTTTCATAAATTTGTAAGTAGAACAACAGCAGTCGCACACCGCCCAGTTGTTGATCAAAGGCACGAAATTTTCCAGCTCCCGGCGCTGCTCTTCCCTGGTCAATCTGGCGTACCCGATCATCATGCCGCGGATCATAAGCTCTTCATACGTCTCTCTGTCCGCCTCTCTGGCAAAACTCCAGTAGTCTTCTCTGGCAGCTTTTCTGCTGATCTCCCGGAGCTTTGGCACACGGACGCCCAGAAAGTTTTCCAATCCCGGAACCAGAGATCTGTGAAACTCCCGATAAGAAGGATCCGCATTTTTCTCCAGTTCCTCCCGGACCCATTCGGTGACAGCGGAAACCTTATCACTCCTGTTTTCTGGCATATCTTTTCTCCTTTATCCTCTATTTTCTCCAATTTTTATCTGAAAATCTTTCCTATATTCTAAATTATTTCTTCGATATATGCAATTCATATTTATACTAATCTTTTATTCATTTTGATGTATATTTATAAATTGTTGTAGTTGTGTCAAAATATTCTTGCTTACAGTCAAAAATACCCTCTATATGCTGGAATTGTCTGGATTGTCCAAACTTCCCCATACAGAGGGTATTTGACTTACACGTATTTATCCGTTGCCCGGCAAATGGCGCTGCGTACCAGTGGCACGCGTCCAGCACGGACCGTAGCGAAGTGAAGGCCTGCACGTGCAAGCACGGCAGTCGCTTGCCGGACGTATCGATGACCGTTGCCGGTCGGATGTCCGCTCGCGCGAGCACGGTGGCCGCCCGACCGGCGTATCCCGCAAACAAAAAGAACCGCCTGGACCGGATCTGTTTTTGATCCTGAGCCCCAGGCAGTTCTTTAGTTCCTGCATTTAATCTGTTTTATTTTCTGTTTTTGATAAACTCGTCGATTCCTTTCGCAGCAGCTTTTCCCGCGCCCATAGCCAGGATAACCGTAGCAGCTCCTGTTACGGCGTCACCCCCTGCGAATACGCCCTCTTTGGAGGTCTGTCCGTTCTCTTCATCGGCGATGATACATTTTCTTCTGTTGGTATCCAAACCGATAGTTGTAGAAGAGATCAGCGGATTTGGTGAAGTTCCCAGAGACATGATCACTGTGTCTGCTTCCATGGTGAACTCAGAACCTTCGATAACAACAGGACGTCTTCTTCCTGAAGCATCCGGCTCGCCAAGTTCCATACGCACACATTTTACTTCTTTTACCCAGCCATTTTCATCCGGGATGATCTCTACCGGATTGGTAAGAAGGTCGAAGATAACGCCTTCTTCTTTTGCGTGATGTACTTCTTCTCTTCTGGCAGGAAGTTCTTCTTCGCTTCTTCTGTATACGATATGTACCTCTGCGCCAAGACGGAGAGCTGTTCTTGCAGCGTCCATCGCAACGTTTCCGCCGCCTACTACGATAACTTTCTTGCCTGTCTTGATCGGCGTATCATAATCTTCACGGAAAGCCTTCATCAGGTTGCTTCTTGTCAGGTACTCGTTGGCAGAGAAGACACCGTTTGACACTTCTCCGGGGATTCCCATAAACATTGGGAGACCTGCGCCGGATCCGATAAATACAGCCTCAAAACCGCCTTTTTCCAGCAGTTCGTCGATGGTAGTAGATTTACCGATGATCACGTTTGTCTCGATCTTAACGCCCAGGGATTTTACATTTTCCACTTCTTCTTTTACTACTTTATCTTTTGGAAGACGGAATTCCGGGATACCGTATACCAGCACGCCGCCTGGCTGATGAAGGGCTTCAAAGATCGTTACATCATAGCCCATTTTTGCCAGATCACCTGCACAGGTCAGTCCGGAAGGACCGGAACCGATCACCGCGATCTTATGGCCGTTCTTCTCGGCAGGAGCTTCCGGCTTAATGCCGTTTTCTTTTGCCCAGTCAGCGACAAAACGCTCCAGTTTACCGATAGAAACGGCTTCGCCTTTCACGCCTCTGATACAAACGCCTTCACACTGGGTTTCCTGAGGACAAACACGTCCGCATACAGCAGGAAGGGCGCTAGACTGGCTGATGATCTTATAGGCTTCTGCAAAATTGCCTTCCTTCACTTCATGAACAAAAGCCGGGATATTGATAGAAACAGGACATCCCTTAACGCATTTCGCATTTTTGCAGTTTAAGCAGCGGGAAGCCTCTTCCATGGCTTCTTCTTTATTATATCCAAGACAAACCTCTTCAAAGTTTGTTGCTCTTACCTTCGGATCCTGTTCTCTTACAGGAACTTTTTCTAATACGTTACCCATTATTTGTCACCTCCGCAGTTTCCGCATCCGCCGTGATGAGTATCTCCCTCACGTTCTTTCAGCAATGCTCTTCCTTCTTCAGTCTTATACATCTGCTGTCTCTTCATAGCCAGATCCCAGTCGATCTTATGACCGTCAAACTCCGGTCCGTCTACACAGGCAAATTTCACTTCGCCGCCTACGATCACACGACAGGCGCCGCACATACCTGTTCCGTCTACCATGATCGGGTTCATGGACACGATCGTAGGGATATTGTATTTCTGAGTTGTCAGGCAGCAGAACTTCATCATGATCATAGGGCCGATGGATACACATTTTGTGTAAGTCTTTCCCTCTGCCATAAGGTCTTCGATCACTTTTGTGACCATACCGCTGCGGCCGTAGGAACCGTCGTCTGTGGTGATATATAAGTTGCCTGCTACAGCTTCCATTTCTTTTTCCAGGATGATCAGGTCTTTGGTCTTGGCGCCTACGATAACGTCAGCGTCAATTCCATGTTCGTGGAGCCATTTTACCTGAGGATAAACAGGCGCGGTACCAACGCCGCCGGCAACAAATAAAAGTTTTTCTTTCTTTAAATCCTCTAAATCTTCATTTACAAGTTCAGATGGACATCCCAGAGGACCAACAAAATCCTCGAAAGCGTCTCCTGCCTTAAGTTTTGTAAATTTTTCTGTGGAAGCCCCCACCGGCTGGAATACGATAGTGATCGTCCCTGCCTCTCTGTCATAATCACAGATCGTTAAAGGGATCCTCTCCCCTTTATCATCTAATTTTACAATGACAAACTGGCCCGGCATGCAGTGTTTTGCAACCATAGGCGCTTCTACATCCATGAGATAAACAACCTCATTGAGCTGTTGTGCTTTTAGAATCTTATACATAGTTTCCTCCTCATATTCTTACAAAATATCGGCTTATCTGCTGATCAGCCAGCAGGAACACAGCTTTCTTTTGGCTTTTGTCGATATATTTGTTATGATTGCTAAATGTAAGTATAAGACAAACCGCATAAAAATTCAATCCACTTTCTGATTAAAGTGATGAATTTTGTGCAATCTGCCACGATATTGTTTTATTTCAGGATCCGTAATATACATATACCTCGCTGGCTACAGGACTGATCTTGCCCCTGCTGTCCACAGCGATCGCGGAAAAGGTATGCTCTCCTTCCGGCATAGGTACCGGGTCTGTGTACTTTGTACTTTCAATGGTAGGGGTCTCATCAAACGCATAATATACCGTGCATCCCTCAGGCACAGTCACGATTATATTTTCCTGATAATCATATTTTCCGGATACCGGAGCGATAAGAGGCCGGTCCGGCGCGTCAAATCTGATCACATATTCTTCTTCCCCTATATCGCTGGGGATAGATTTTTGATTGTATGCAATATACTTAAAGGTAGTAGTCCCTTCTTCCGTCAGTTCTACCGGATCCTGATACTTCTCGCTGTTTTGATCCGGATCCGAGCCATCCAGGGTATAATATATTTCAGTCCCTGCGGGAACATCGGTAAATTCAATACGGACCGTCTCAGTGAAAGAACCGCCTTTCTGGGAGATTTCCGGCAGCGTACAGACATAATTATGATAGATTTCCCGCATATCATCACTGGCGCTATCCATCAGATCCCGGATCTCCGTATACTTTTCCTGCTGTTCATACAGCCTCAAAAGTTCTCCATAAGCAGTCGTGTTTTCCGGATCTGCTTCTATTACAGAATTCAGTATGGATTCTGCCGCGGACAGATTATTGTCCTTTACATAGATCCTGGCTTCCAGGATCTGGACCTGCTCATTATCCGGCTCCAGTTCCCTGGCCCTGCCCACATAGGATAGGGCGCTTTCGTAATCCCCCTGTCCGTAAGCGGTCTCCGCCTGGTTCATCTGATAAGAAAAAGAATTTGTCTGTGCCTGATAGACAAACAGAAATGCAGCCGCTCCCAGGACGATCACAGCCCCTATCGTGCCGATGATCAGCCGCCTTTTATGTCTTTTCTTTTTTCTTTCCTGTTCCGCTTTTCTCTCCTCTTTTTCTCTTTCCTTTCTCGCCTCCATTTCCCTGCGCTTTTTTTCCTGCTCTTCAATTTCTCTCTGTTTTATGAGAGTCTCCAGTGTATTGTACTCCGGCACCCACTGGACTTCTTTTCCGCATACAGGACAAAACAGGGTTCCTTCTTCCAAATCTGCACCACAGTTTCTACACTTCATCTATATCAAATCCTCATTCTTTTTATAAATACTCATCTATATATTGTTCAAATTGTTCCATGGACATCAGGACCTTCCTTGGTTTTGTTCCTTCTTCTTCGCCTACGACTCCTGCCTCGCAGAGCTGATCCATGATCCGGGCAGCCCGGTTAAAGCCGATCTTGAAGGCTCTCTGGAGCATACCGATAGAAGCCTTGTCCTTTTCAATGATAAACTTTCCTGCGTCGGCAAAGTAAGCGTCTCTTTCAGAACCGCTCTGAGGGCTCGCCCCTCCTGCGTCCTTTGCCGCCTCGATCTTCTGCTGGATTTCCCGGTCATATCCTGTCTCGGGGTGCTGGGAAGACAGGAAATTCACGATCGCGCTTACTTCCTGATCCGATACAAAAGCCCCCTGGACTCTGGCCGGTTTCTGATAGCCCTGAGGATAAAACAGCATATCGCCCTTTCCAAGAAGTTTTTCCGCTCCATTCATATCCAGGATCGTTCTGGAATCCACGCCGGAAGACACAGAAAAAGCGATCCTGGAAGGCATATTGGCCTTGATCAGCCCTGTAATAACGTTTACGGAAGGTCGCTGGGTAGCAATGATCAAATGGATCCCCGCCGCTCTGGCAAGCTGAGCCAGACGGCAGATCGCATCTTCCACTTCTCCCGGCGCTACCATCATCAGGTCTGCTAATTCATCTACGATAATTACGATCTGAGGCAGCTTCTTCGGCTTATTTTCATCTTCAATGCCTTCTAAAGCCTCCACCTTGGCATTATAGCCTTTCAGATCTCTTACATTATACTGGGCAAATTTATCATAACGCTCCATCATTTCCGCCACCGCCCAGTTCAGGGCGCCTGCGGCTTTCTTGGGGTCCGTCACCACAGGTATAAACAGGTGAGGGATTCCGTTGTATGCGCTTAATTCCACCACTTTCGGGTCTATCATGATTAATTTTACCTCATCTGGGGTGGCTTTGTAAAGGAGGCTGACAATAATCGTATTAATACATACAGATTTACCGGAACCAGTGGCCCCTGCGATTAGGAGATGGGGCATTTTGGCAATATCGGCGATCACCGGCCGTCCTCCGATATCCTTTCCGGCAGCAAAAGCCAGCTTGGAAGGACAGTTCTTAAAAGCGTCGGACTGGATCAGATCCCGGAGCATGACCGTACTGTTATTCTCATTAGGCACTTCGATCCCTACCGCTGCTTTTCCAGGAATAGGGGCCTCGATCCGGATATCTGTAGCCGCCAGGTTCAGCTTGATGTCGTCTGTAAGACTGACGATCTTGCTGACCTTTACACCCTGCTCCGGCTGCATTTCATATCGTGTGACCGTAGGTCCGCAGCTTACATCGGTAATGGTCACATTAACGCCGAAGTTATGTAGCGTATCCTGAAGCTTTCTGGCTGTTTCCCGAAGATGGGCATTAGAATCTCCCCCTGTATTTTTCCCTTTTTTCAGAAGAGAGATCGGCGGAAACTTATATTCTTTTTTCTTGACCTCTTCCTTATTGGCGATCTGGTTTTTTACTTCATCTACCCCCTGACGGATCTCTTCCGGGGAGGACTTTGGATTTTTTCTGCTTTTTTCTTCTTTTTCTTCTGCCGTCTCTTCCTCTGCTACGGCGATCTCCTCCAGATCCTGGACCAGATGGTCGCCTCTGTGGATAGGAAACGCTTTTTCAGGAACAAAAGGCAGTTCTTCCTCCGGTTCCTCTGCGGAAATTCCAGCAGATTTTTCTTCCTGGACAGCTGGAGTTTTTTCTCCCCGGGAAACCAGTTCTTTTTTCTTTTTTCTTCTTCCTGCCCCCGGATTTTTATCCTTTTCCTCCGCTGTTCTTTCCCTGCGGTGTCTCCGCTTCTCTTCCAGTTCTTCCTGCTTTTCCTCTTCTTCCCTTTGAAGTCTTGCCGCTTCTCTTCTCTCTTCCTGCCGCCTTGCCGCTGAATCATAGAGATACTGGCTGAATTTCCGGATCATATCAAATATCGATCTCTGAGTAATAAGTACCAGAGAGATCATCAATGCTGCCAGGATGATCGCATAGGTACCTGCCGTTCCGAAAGCGATCACACATAACCGGCACAATGTACCCCCAAGGACGCCTCCTCCTGTTTTATATTCCGCTGAAATATTAAAGTAAGCTCCCAGATCATCTTCCAGAACCGCCCCTTCTGTCACCATCTGCATAAGCATACATGCTGTAACAAAAAGCAGGACAAATCCGCTCATTTTGCGGTAAGCCCTGACATTTCCGCTGTTTGAGATCACAAAAGCTGTTCCCAGAAAAAGAAAAAAAGGAAGGGGATAACATACCAGCCCGACCAGGCCGAAAAAGAAACTGCTGATGGCGTTACCTACAGCTCCTCCCAGGCCAAAATTGCTGATCAGGAGAACCGCAGACACGGCAAGAACGATCCAGAGAAGGATCTCTGTCTCCATGCTCCTATCCGTTTCATTCCTTTTTTTTGTCCCACTTTTTCTTCCTGAAGATGCTCTTCTTTTTCTTCCCGTAGCCCCTTTTTTTGCTGCCATATTTATTTCTCCCTCTAATCTCTTATATCACCACGGTATATTTTCCTACGCAAGATAAAAACTTCCTGCAACTGCCGCCGTTCCTATGAGGAAGCAGTAAACGGAAAAGCCGTAAAATCTTTTATTCTGCAATATCTTCGCCACTTTCCTAATACAAAAATAGGCTGTGATCCCCGCTGCCAGTGCGCCTGCCGCATATCCGCCCCAGATCTGCCAGCCAAAAGAAACACTCCCCATATGGACACACTCTGTAATAAAGTTTCCGATAAAAACAGGCACTGCCAGCAGGAAAGCATACTTAACCGCAAATTTTCTCTGAAATCCATAAGCCAGACAAACTGCCAGCGTGATCCCCAGACGTGAAACTCCCGGGATCACTGTAAATCCCTGGATAATGCCGATGACTAAGGCCGCAGAATAACTGATATCTCTGGGTATCTTTTTTCCTCTCGGGAAAAAGTCTGCCACCAGCAGCACGATTCCTGTAACAAATAATCCCATGCCCGGCGCCAGCAGGTTCTCTCCTGCCAGCTTTGCCATTCCCTGAAGAAACCACTCCTCCAAAACCGAGGGAAACGAAGCAATAACCAGAAGCAGAAATAATTTTCTGTAATTATTGGATACGATCTTTTTATATCTTCTGGCATCCTTTTTGTCTCTGTTATGGAAATAAATCTTAATGTTTCCATATATATCATAAATACTTCTGCAAAATTCCATAAGAAGCTTTTTTATTTCTCTGCGAAGAGCGCCTATTACAGCAACCAGCATGGCCAGATGGACGAAAGCCTCATAGGGCAGGGCAGTTTCGCTGTTTATATGCAGCAGATTCTCTATAATTGCCAGATGACCGGAACTGCTCACCGGAATAAATGCTGTGATCCCCTGGATCAGTCCAAGAAGCAGTGCTTCGAGTATTGTCATTTTTCTAACCTCTTCATTTGTATTTTTATATCAACAGTTTATTTTAGCATATGTTATTTTTTTTTTCAATCAATTCATAGAGCTTCTCCATAGCCTGCCGGATCCCTCCGGTCTCGTCGATCAGTCCTTCCCGTACGGCCTCCTCTCCCTCCAGCATTGTCCCTACATCCTTCACCAGCTGGGAGGTATCCAGCATCAGTTCTTCTATGCGCTCTCTTTTCATATTGGAATGATCTGCGATAAATCTGGTAATCCGGTCCTGGATCTTTTCCATATTCCGGTAAGTCTGCATAACGCCGATAAACATGCCGTTGCTCCGGACCGGATGAATGACCATAGTTGCGCTTGGAACGATAAAAGAATAGTCTGCAGACACAGCCATGGGCACGCCGATGGAATGACCGCCCCCAAGTACCAGGGAAACTGTAGGCTTACTGAGTGAGGCGATCATCTCCGCAATCGCCAGGCCCGCTTCCACATCCCCTCCTACGGTGTTTAGCAGGATCAGAAGTCCGTCGGTTTCCCGGCTGTCTTCGATCACCGCAAGCTTTGGAAGGATATGTTCGTATTTTGTTGTTTTGCTGTTATTAGGGAGACATTCGTGTCCTTCCACCTCTCCGATAATGGTCAAAAGCTGGATATGATATTTCTTCTCATTTTCTTCCAGCATTGCCTCTCCCAGATCCCGGATCTGCTGATTCTGTTCCCTGACAGCCTCCAGTTTCTCTTCTTTCTCTTCAGACATAAAAAATACCTCCAGTTTGATTTCTGGAGGTATTATGTGTATCCTTATCGATTTTATTCTCCGTCCCAGTTGTTCCATACATCTGTAACGTCGTCGTCATCTTCAAGAAGATCCAATGTTTTCTGAAGGTTTTTGATATCCTGTTCATCTGTAAGAGTCACATAAGTCTGAGGGATCATGGCTACCTGAGCCTCTGCCATTGGGATGCCTGCAGCCTCAAGAGCTTCTCTAACCTTGCTGAATTCGTCCGGATCTGTAAGGACCTCATAGCTGTCTTCCTCTTCCTGGAAGTCCTCTGCGCCTGCATCCAGCGCAGTCATCATCAGATCATCAGGATCCATCTCACACTCTTCTTTATCAATGATGATCTGGCCTTTTTTATCAAACATAAAGGATACAGAACCGGGAGTTCCGATATTTCCGCTTCCCTTTGTAAAAGCGCTTCTTACGTTTCCGGCTGTACGGTTTTTATTATCTGTAAGAGTCTCTACGATAATTGCTACGCCGCTGGGGCCGTATCCTTCATAGGTAAGTTTTTCAAAGTTATCTGCATTGGCGTCTCCGGCTGCCTTTTTGATACCTCTTTCAATGGTATCGTTGGGCATGTTATTTGCCTTTGCCTTTGCGATCACGTCTCTCAGCTTGCTGTTGTTGGCCGGATCCGGTCCTCCCTCCTTTACAGCGACTACGATTTCTCTTCCGATAACGGTAAAGATCTTACCTTTTTTTGCATCGTTTTTTTCCTTTTTATGCTTTATGTTTGCGAATTTTGAATGTCCTGACATGTTTCTTCTCCTTTTTCTTCCTCGGGCAGCTTTTCTACCCTGACTTTTTGTATTGTATTATTCTCCACTGCAAGAATGGTAAATAAATAACCTTTTGCCTTGATCTCTTTATCTTCCGCCATATCCGGCACATGACCCAGCACAGAAGTAAGGTAACCGTTGAGCGTATCGAATTCTTCACTTTCATCAAAGTCCGATCCCAGTACTTCATCTACCTGTTCCAAGGGAGTAAATCCTTCCATGATCAGCGAATCGTCTGTCTGTACATGGATAAACTGTTCTTCTTCATCATACTCATCCAGAATATTTCCTACGATCTCTTCCAGGATATCTTCCATGGTCACAAGACCAGAAGTCTGTCCGTACTCATCTACCACTATGGTCATATGTATCTTTTTGGCCTGCATAGCTTTAAACAAATCATTGATACTCCTGGTCTCCGGTATATAGGAGGCCTCCCGGATCAGATTAGGGATGCGCTTTATAGGAAGCTCTTTGCAGTCGAAGACCGCCATCTGGCGCATGGCGTCCTTTAAATGGAGGATCCCTACGATATGGTCGATATCTTCCCTGTACACCGGGTATCTGGAATTGCTGTTCTCCAGCATAAATTCCAGGGCTTTCTCTAAAGCGGTATTTTCCTCTATAGCATTGATGTTCTTTCTGTGGGTCATGATATCCTGGGCTTCTGTCTCAGAAAACTCCATGATATTCTGGATCATCTCCGCTTCATTTTCTTCTATAACGCCTTTCTCATGGGCGTCATCTACCATAGAAATGATCTCTTCTTCTGTTACCTGATCCTCATGACTGTGGGGATCCACACCGAACAGGCGGACCACGCCATTAGAAAGCTTCATGATAACAAATGTCAGCGGGCTGAAAAGTCCTACAAAAAATCTTACGATCCCCGCCGTGCGGTACACCCATCTGTCCGGATTGCTGCTAAAGATCTTTTTGGCTGAGACCACTCCCAGAGATACCAGGAGTATCAGCGCAAAGATCACGACTATGATAACAGAAACGGTCATGATCGCCGGGGACGGGATATCCAGCCCCGTAAGGGCCGCCGCCTGTCTGCAGCCGGCATACACATATGGGCTGATACCTCTGATCCCTATATATCCGGTAAGGATACTCAGAAGAGTAGCCGTAGTCAGGATTGTATTCACGATAGGGACCGGATGGTTCATTGCTTTTAACAGCCAGAGAGATTTCTTGTCTCCCTCTTCTTCTGCTCTCTTTTCAATATCGTTTTCGCTGACTTTCTGCACCGCAGAACCGAATCCGTATAAAACTCCGTTAATGATGATAAACAAGACAAAAAATATGAGAGCCCCTAAAGGGCCGCTGCTGTCGTCCATAAACTTTTTCTATTCCTTCTTTCTTCCTCTGTTTTTCGTAAAGAGCCTGCAGCTTCTGGAACTTCCGGTAAGCTTATGGCTCCTCCTGTCAGGGTGCCGGGCAGCCTTTTGGCCGTCTGAATTTTTGCGCACACCTGCAATTAAAATACCATTTTCTCTTACATTCGTCAAGATTTCCCGTCAAAAAGACCGCCAGGGATCAGATTATGTAGGAAGCTCCAGGCTTATGCAAAGGGCATGATTGACTTTCTGCAGTATTTCCGCATCTAAATGGCATACTTTATCCTTCAGTCTCCTTTTGTCAATGGTACGCAGCTGCTCCAGCAAGATCACAGAGTCTTTTACAATAGCATAGGAAGACGCATCGATCTCTATGTGGGTAGGCAGTTTCGCTTTATTCATCCTGGAAGTAATAGCTGCGCAGATCACCGTAGGGCTGTGTTTATTGCCTACATCATTCTGAATGATCAGGACC
>DWUY01000049.1 GCA_019120515.1 Candidatus Blautia avicola
CATGGATTCCAAACATGCAGTAGGGCTTCAGTCAAAGGACGGTATGGAAGTCCTGATCCATGTGGGAATTGATACTGTGGATATGAATGGAGAAGGCTTTGATCTGAAATGTAACGAAGGAGATGAAGTAAAACGGGGACAGCTTCTGCTCAGCTTTGACCCGGAAGCGATCCGCAGGGCAGGTCATCCGGATATTACGGTAGTGGCCGTCACTAACAGCTTTGACTACGCTTCTGTCAATGTGGAAAAGACAGGGCCGGCAGAAGTTATGGATAAGATTCTGACAGTGACAAATAGTTGAAGAAGTATATAAATACTTTGCAGGAACAGCATGGGCCGGAACATTAAACAGAGACAAGTTTAGTGTTCCGACCCTTATTTGTCTGAACCTCCTGTACATTTCTGCATTGTCGGTCTATAAGGCATGGCTCCTGAAATTAGTTCAGACAGGCTCTCTGTCGATGGTCTTCCGGGTCAGATCCCGGACCCATTTGTTTTTCCTGTAATGGTGCAGTACCCAGGGAATCTTGCCTACCTCGTCCAGACAGGTGCAGGCGTATACCACCAGGACCGGCCAGTGCAGCAGGAAAGTCCCTGCGGCGGCCAGGGGAACGGCGATACACCACATGGTTACTCCCAGACTGTACATATCAAACATGGTATCTCCCCCTGCGGCAAAGATTCCGTTGATGATAATGGAGTTTACTGCCCGTCCGATCATATAGAAAGCCATGATCAGCATCATTCCAAGAAGATATTTCTGAGCTCCGGGAGTGAGCTTTACAAAACTCATGATCACCGGAGTCAGCACCAGCATGATGGCGGTGGAAAGGCCTCCTGTGAGAAAGGCCAGCTTCACCAGCCGATCTCCATAGAGTTTTCCCTTCTTCAGATCTCCGGCTCCCAGTTCATTTCCGACCAGAATACCCCCGCCGCTGGCCAGTCCGTTGCACAGGCAGCATACCAGGTCTCTTACTACGGCGGCTACAGAGTTTGCCGCTGTGGCGTCTGTTCCCAGATGGCCCATAAATGCCGAGTAAGAAGTAAAGCCGATGCCCCAGGCCAGGGAAGCCCCCAGAATAGGCAGGGAATAGCGGAAGAAATCCTTTTCCAGCCACCCCTCCCTGTGAAGCAGCCGTTTCCATTGAGGATGTATGTAGCCTTTCCGGTAAGAGCAGATCACTACCCAGCCCAGTTCCAGGATCCTGGAAAGCAATGTGGCAAGGGCGGCGCCTTGTTCATTCATTGCCGGAAATCCCAACAGCCCGTAGATAAAGACTGCATTGAGGATAATATTGCTCAGCACGGCGCCGGTGCTTACCCTGGCTGCCTGGGCGGCGTGTTCCGTAACCTTCATGATGGCCAGATAACACTGGGAGATCCCTGTAAGAAGATAAGACCAGCCGGCGATCTGCAGATAACGGATACCGATCTGGATCAGCACCTCTTCATCGGTGAAGATCAGCATCAGATATCTGGGAAAGAAGACACAGCCGATGAAAAACAGCAGGCTGACCATTCCCGCCAGTCTAAGTCCCATACAGAATAAGTCGTTGATGGTCTTTTTGTCTCCTTTTCCCCAGTACTGGGCGCCCAGCACCACGATTCCGGCTACGATGGAGGACAGGACCATGTTCTGGATAAACTGGATCTGAGTAGCCAGGGAAACAGCAGACATAGTATTCTGGTCTACCCGTCCAAGCATAAGGGCGTCTGCCGCCGCCACCAGAGCCAGCATCAGGTTCTGAAGGGCAATGGGCAGAGCAAGATTCCACAGCTTGGAATAAAATTCTTTGTCACTGAAAAGTTTCATCTTTTTCATTTTCATAAGCTCCTGTTGTCTATGAGTTCTCCTGACGGCAGGCCAGGAGAGGCAGTGACAACACTCTATCATACTCAGTGAAAGTTTGCAATTTTTTCCGGTAAATAATCCGGCAATATTTTTATAATATTTCTGGAATAACGATTTGGATATGGTAAGATATAGATATAGCTTCAGGGAAAATGAAAGTAAGAAAAAGGATGAACTTTACCATGATTCCCTGGAGTATTATAATAAGCTGTATCACGGAGATACAAAATAATGATAAGGAGTATACTATGCCAGTTTTTGATTTTAACAATTCACCACAGGACTCTAAGGTCCCTGAATGTACCTATAAAGTATTTTACACCAACTGCCCGGAAAGTTCTCCGGAGCACCCCATCCTGATCCTGGACAATAAGGCGGGAAAGCTTGTCCACCATTCCAACGGGATTTTTACCAACCCTATCCGGCGGACAGCTTTTGAGTTTAAAGGAGAGGAAGGAACTGTCAGCGAGGACATTCTGGAGATTGATGCCCGGTTTGTCAGCCTTCTGAAATGGCTGGGAGAAAACCATATTAATGTACGGCTTTCCGGAGCGGTAAAAGAAGGTAAGTATGCAGTATACAAGATTCGCGAGATCGCCTTTGGAGGAGGAGCAAAGCTTTCCGCAGAGGATGGATTTCTTCAGTTTATGATCGAGCGGCTGCTGTCCAGCGACGCTCCTTCGCAGGAAGTCCCCGATGAAGATGAGGAAGAAACAGGAGACAGCATGAAGCTGACCAGTATCCAGAGTATTACGGATTTTATCACCTGTGCGGGAAGGACTCTGCCGGATAATATCCGTCTCTGGGCCAGAAGGAATCTGGCAGTTGCCAAGTCCAATGAGGTATCTCCCGAGGAGAGGCGCCATGCTCAGAGAGCTCTTTCCATTATGATGAACATTCAGTGGAAGGGAAACTATTTTGAAGCCATTGATCCCGATGAGGCAAGGCGGATCCTGGACGAAGAGCTTTACGGTATGGAATCTGTAAAACAGAGGATCATTGAGACCATCATCCAGATCAATCGTACCCACACACTGCCTGCCTATGGTCTTCTGCTCATCGGTCCCGCAGGAACAGGAAAATCCCAGATCGCCTATGCAGTGGCCCGGATCCTGAAACTGCCCTGGACTACTTTGGATATGAGTTCCATTAACGATCCGGAACAGCTTACCGGAAGCTCCAGGATCTATGCCAACGCAAAGCCGGGGATCATCATGGAAGCCTTTTCCATGGCAGGAGAGTCCAATCTGGTCTTTATCATCAATGAGCTGGATAAGGCGGCTTCAGGAAAAGGAAACGGCAATCCGGCAGATGTGCTCCTGACTCTTCTGGATAATCTGGGCTTTACCGACAACTATATGGAATGTATGATCCCTACATCGGGAGTTTATCCTATTGCTACAGCGAATGACAAGGATCAGATCAGCGCCCCTCTGATGTCCAGGTTTGCAGTGATCGAGATCCCGGATTATACGGCAGAGGAGAAAAAAGTGATCTTCTCAAAATATGCCCTTCCAAAGGTGTTAAGGCGGATCGGCATGGAGGAGAAGGAGTGTACCCTGACCCCGGAGGGACTGGAGGCAGTGATCGAGCTGCATAAGAATACCAGCGGTATCCGTGATCTGGAACAGGCGGCAGAACATATTGCGGCGAATGCCCTGTATCAGATCGAAGTGGATCATGTGAAGACGGTGACCTTTGATGGAGAGATGGTGAGGAAGCTTTTGGGATAGAAGCTTCCTTTAAGGAAACATTCTCCGCTGCAGTGAGGAAAACAGGAAAGGGGAGGAGAAAGCAGATGAAAGCCATTTATCATCTCTGCGGAAAGATCAGTCTGCTCTGCTATATATTCATATTGTACCAGATATGGCATTTGTGCCAGTTCGGGGGGATCAGAATGCACCTGGCGGTGCTTGTGCCGGTGGGAGCTGTGTTTCTGGTCAGTTTTGTTTTGTGGCTGATCTCCAGAAAATACATAGGAACAGGGAAGAAAAGAAGCCCTATGCAGAGGAAGTTTCTGTGGGCGGAAGGGATTGTGGCGTCTATTGCTACGGCTTATCTCATCGGCCGGATCATCTACGCTGGGATTCCCTATAATGGCGCCCTGTCCTGGGAACTGGATCAATGGAGAAACCAGAAGGAAGTGGTCCTGGAACATGACAATTTCTTTGCGGACGGCATGGAAGGAGTCCTGGAGGATCTGGATAAGGCTCTGGATTTGCCGGAGGACCTTTACATTGTCAATCAATATCAGATGACTTTTGATGAGAATGGAAAGACCAGATCTATTTATACATTCCTATATGGAAAAGATAAGAATGGAAAGACCAGGACCTTTCTCATCGACTATGAGGAGAGCAGAGGCCGGGATATGACCGTCAGGATCAATGGAAACGCAGAGACAGATTTTGATGAAGATAAACGTCTGGCCCCTATGCTGACGATCCTTGAAAATGCTTCCTGTGAAGAGACGGTAAAGGCCTGGGCCCAGGCTGATATGGGAGATGAATTTGAAATCCTGTATATGGGAAAGCGGTCTTTCGATTCTCTGGAAGGGCTGGAATATCTCCCCGGAGATGTGGACGGAGACGGCATAACTTTTGGTGACAAGGCTATGCAACAGATGCAGGCAGGCGGGGAGATCCAGGGATTTGAGGTGTCTCTCCATATCCCGGCTGCAGATTATGTCATCCCTGTCCGGTATATTATGGAACCAGTGTATATAAGCCGGGAAACTTTGAATCAGGAGCAGGAACAGCAGCAGACAGAGTCTGCCAAAGAGGCGGAGACCTGGAGTGTGGATAATACAGATGGGACCATGTATTTCTTTCTGAATGATGATCTGGGCTGGCGGCTGGTGGTGGCGGACGCTGCGGCAGGCAGCAGATTTTACCAGATGGAAAAGACGGAAAACGGCGGAACTTCCTGGGAAATGGCCAATAAAGATCCTTTCGGAGGACAGATCGGCGTCACAGAAGGACTTATATTCTTTGATGAAAACTTTGGTTTTGCAGGTCTTACGGGAGCATCCCAGTCTTTTTCCAGCCTGTATATGACCAGAGACGGAGGAGCGTCTTTTACTCAGGTACAGCTTCCTATGGACTCCGTTTCTCAGATACCGGAGGAAGGAACAAAATATGGACTTACGGTGAATGATTATGATTATATAGGTATGCCCGAAGAACAGGATGGAACTCTTACAGTTCTGGTGACAACAGGGGCCGGAGAACAGGAGGGGATCCTGTTTCAGTCCTCGGACCAGGGGGCAACCTGGACTTACGAAGGAATTTCCCAGCCGTAGAATAACAGTTGATCCGGCCGGGGCTGCAGGATTTTTGAAATTTTCGGAATTTCTACAGACCTTCCGTCTTCGGAATCTGTGGAACATCTATGTGCAAAATGTGATAGATGCGCAGAAGACTGGAAAATCAATGAAGCTTATGCTGCAGTGCGCACCAGCGAGGTGGGAAACTGGCAGGGAGATCGGGCAGGAGCTTCTGGAAATCCCTTTTCAGTCCTTGACGGAGCCATATATTGTGATAAAATAGTTTCTATAGAAACAGTTTCTATAGAAACTATTTTAAATATAGGAGAACCCGTTCAAGGATATTAAAGAAAGGGAGAGGAAAATGGGAAGGACTACAGAATTGTTTATAGGACTGCGGAGTCTGTTCCGTCTGTATGATAAGATGCTCAAAAGGGTCTGCACAGAGCATGATCTTACCCTGGTGGAAGCGGATATTATCAGTTTTCTGCGGAATAATCCGGAAAAAGATACAGCGGCCGACATTGTGGAGTTGAGGATGCTTTCTAAAGGAGCAGTATCCAAGGGCGTAGAGGCGTTGATACAGAAATCATTGCTGGAACGGATCCCGGATATGGAAGATCGGAGAAAGATCCATCTGAAACTGAGGCCCCTAGCGGAACCGGTGACAGAAAGTATTGATAAAGTGCGAGAAGAGTTTCTGGAAACCGTACTGGAAGGCTTTACAAAAGAAGAGCTGGAAATCTATAGCAGTTTTTTTCAGAGACTGTTCAAAAACACGAAAAACGCAATGGAAGGAAGAAATCAATCATGAGACATAAAGAACAGAGTACAGAAAGGAACGCAGATAAAGAATTTCTTCGGACGGAGCCGCTGGGACGGCTGCTTCTTAAGTTGGCGCTGCCTACAGTGGCGGCCCAGTTGATCAATATGCTGTATAACATTGTGGACAGGATCTACATCGGCCATATTCCGGAGATCGGAGCAACCGCGCTGACAGGCGTAGGCGTGTGCATGCCCCTGATCATGATCGTTTCCGCCTTTGCGGCCCTGGTGGGGTACGGCGGAGCGCCAAGAGCTTCTATCTTTATGGGAAAGCAGGATAAAGAATCTGCGGAAAAGACCCTGGGAAACTGTTTTGTGCTTCAGATACTTATTTCTGTTGTGCTGACCGTTGTGCTGCTGATCTGGAACCGGGATTTTCTTATGGCATTCGGGGCCAGCGAAAATACCATTGAATACGGCGTTAATTATATGAACATCTATGCCCTGGGAACGATCTTTGTAGAGATCACTCTGGGAATGAACGCTTTTATCACTGCCCAGGGATTTGCCAAGACAGGTATGCTTTCTGTGCTCATCGGCGCAGTAGCCAACATTATCCTGGATCCGGTCTTTATCTTTGGTTTTCATATGGATGTGCGGGGAGCAGCTCTGGCTACCATTATCTCGCAGGCGCTTTCCTGTATCTGGGTAGTCAGTTTCCTCTGCGGAAAAAAGACCTTCCTGAAAATCCGGAGAAAGAATCTCAGGCTTGTTCCAAAGATCATACTGCCATGCCTGGCTCTGGGAGTCGCTACTTTTATCATGCAGGCCAGCGAAAGCGTGATCTCTGTATGCTTTAACAGTTCTCTTCAGAAATATGGAGGGGATATCGCAGTAGGGGCTATGACTATACTTACCAGCGTTATGCAGTTTGCCATGTTGCCGCTTCAGGGACTGGGGCAGGGGGCCCAGCCTATTATCAGCTACAGTTACGGTGCGGGAGATCAGGACAGGGTGAGAGCGGCCTTTAAGCTTCTTCTGAAAGTCAGCCTGGGATACTCGGTATTCCTTTGGCTCCTGGTCATGGCACTTCCGGGAGGATTCGCGGCAATGTTCACTTCTGACGCCCGGCTGATGGAATATACCAGGACAGCCCTGCGGATCTATATGGGATCCATGTTCCTGTTCGGGATCCAGATGGCCTGTCAGATGACCTTTAATGCCCTGGGAAAAGCGAAAGAATCCATTGTAGTGGCGGTTATGAGAAAATTTGTCCTTCTGATCCCTTTGATCTATATCATGCCTCAGATCCTCCGTTCCGATCAGACTATGGCGGTCTATATGGCGGAGCCTATTGCAGATCTGCTGGCTGTTACATTTACCGCAGTTCTCTTTGGGATCCAGTTTAAAAAGATCCTGGGGTCTATGAAGAAGAATGTGGGAGAAAAAACAGCAAAATGACAGGAGGCGGTAAGAAGCCAGAATGTCTGAAACAGGACAGATCAGGATTTATAAAAATCGCGGTCTGTCCTGTCCCGTTATAAAATATTTTACAGAAAGCTTCCGGTTCGGCTCCGGGAGCATTTTTTTATGTCTTCTAAAGTGCCGGCGGCCACGATCTGTCCTCCGTCCAGTCCGCCGCCGGGCCCCATATCTATGATATAGTCGGCATTTCTTATTACGTCCAGGTCATGTTCAATGACAATGACTGTGGCGCCCTGGCTGATCAGTGTCTGGAACACCCCAAGCAGGGTCTGTACGTCAAGAGGATGAAGACCGATGGTTGGTTCATCGAAAACAAACACCGAGTCAGCCTGAGGTTTTCCCATTTCACTGGCCAGCTTCAGACGCTGGGCTTCTCCTCCGGATAGGCTGGGAGTCTCTTCCCCCAAAGTCAGATAGCCAAGGCCCAGATCCTGAAGGATCTGAAGACGCTGACGGACAGATTTCAGATCCCTGCAGGCCTCCAGTGCCTGGGAAACGTCCATGGACATAAGCTGGGGCAGGGAATAGGAGGAGCCTTCTTTGTTTTTATACCGGATCTGTTCTGCCTCTTTGGAATATCTGGAGCCCCGGCACTGAGGGCAGGGGATCTCCACGTCAGGGAGAAACTGTACGTCCAGGCTGATCACCCCGGTCCCGTCACAGACCGGACAGCGGAGGGCTCCGGTATTATAGGAGAAAGCCCCGGCTTTCCAGCCTCTTTCTTTAGCTGACGCAGATCTGGCGAAAGTTTTCCGCAGTTCGTCATGTATGTTGGCGTAGGTGGCCACAGTGGAACGGACATTAATGCCGATAGGCGTGGCGTCAATAAGTTTTACCTGTTTGATACCCGGAGCTTCTATAGAAAGCACATGGTCCGGCAGTTTCTTTTTCTTGGTTACTGCTTCCAGACCGGGGACCAGACTTTCCAGTACCAGGGTGGTCTTTCCGGAACCGGAAACTCCGGTGACCAGGGTAAGCCTGCCCTTTGGAATGTCCGCCTCCAGAGGTCTTACCGTATGGATAGAAGAGGTGGAAAGATGGATCCTGCCCAGGGCAAAAAGATCCTGAGCTTTGGCCCTTTCTCTTATAGAGATAGCTTTCCCCGAGAGAAAGGGGCCGATCTTTGAAGCAGGATCCTGGGTAAGATCCCGGACAGTTCCCTGGGCGATGATCTGACCGCCCTGGGATCCGGCTTCCGGTCCCATTTCAATGATCCACCGGGCGTTGGAAAGCACCTGGGTGTCGTGATCCACCAGGATCACAGAATTTCCGTCTGCCACCAGATCTTCCATAACTCCGGTAAGGCCCACGATATTTGAGGGATGAAGTCCAATAGAAGGTTCATCCAGTACATACAAAACTCCGGTAGTCCGGTTCCGTACAGCCCGGGCAAGCTGCATCCGCTGGCGTTCTCCGGTGGAAAGGGTTGAGGAAGCCCGGTCAAGGGTGAGATACCCCAGACCCAGATCCATCAGACGTTTTGCTGCATCCAGAAAAGACTGGCAGATACTTTCTGCCATAGGCCGCATTTCTTCTGGAAGAGAGGCTGGAACCTCTGTGACCCATCTGATCAGCTCTGACAGAGTCATTTCGCAGGCCTGATCCAGGGAGATACCACAAAGTTTCGGCGCTCTGGCAGCTTCAGACAGTCGGGTGCCTCCGCAGTCCGGACAGATATCCTGCTTTAGAAATTTTTCTACCCGCTTCATTCCCTTTTCATCTTTTACCTTAGCCAGGGCGTTTTCTACCGTATAGACGGCGTTAAAATAAGTGAAATCCAGTTCTGTAGTCTGTTCCGAGTTTTTCGGACGGTAGAGGATATGCTTTTTTTGGGCAGGTCCGTCATAGACGATGGCCTTTTCTTTTTCAGTCAGTTCCCGGAATGGAACATCCGTCCGCACGCCCATGGCTCGGCAGACGTCAGTCATCAGAGACCACATAAGAGAATTCCAGGGCGCGACAGCTCCCTGGTCTATGGTCAGGGATTCGTCAGGTACAAGAGAAGACCGGTCTACTTTCTGCACCATGCCTGTACCGCCGCAGGTGCGGCAGGCTCCCTGGCTGTTAAAGGCCAGTTCTTCTGCTGAAGGGGCATAAAACCGGACGCCGCATACCGGGCAGACCAGCTCCTGGCCGGCGGCCACCTCCAGAGTAGGCGGATGGTAATGGCCGGCTGGACAGCGATGGCTGGCCAGTCTGGAGAACATGAGCCTGAGACTGTTCAGCAGTTCTGTACCGGTGCCGAAGGTGCTGCGGATCCCGGGTACTCCCGGCCGCTGCCTCAGAGCCAGAGCTGCGGGAACATAAAGAACTTCATCCACCTGGGCTTTGGCTGCCTGGGTCATTCTCCGTCTGGTGTAGGTGGAGAGAGACTCCAGATAACGGCGGGAGCCTTCCGCGTAAAGGACACCCAGAGCCAGAGAAGACTTCCCGGAACCGGAGACCCCGGCGATCCCCACGATCTGGTTCAGGGGGACGTCGACATTTATATTTTTCAGGTTGTGGACTTTTGCGCCGCGGATCCGGATACTTTTAGGAACAGGGATATTTTGCCGAGTTTTTTGTCTGTCGTCCATAAGACGCTCCTTTCTTAATCTGGATATAGATTATGTAAACTTATTTTGAAAATCAAACAGCTCTCTGTGTTTTCAGAGGATCTGGAAACAGTATAGATTACCAGGGGGAAAATGGCAAGAAATCTGCAAAAAGAGGTAATTGAAAATAAAAGAAATTTTTATTATGCAAAATATTGAAAAAAATTTCCGATTATGATAGTCTATGACCAGAATACAATAGCAGGAGGTGAAAACTTGGAACAGAATCATTTCATACAGAGTATTGAGGAAACCTATCATTCTCTTACAAAGGTAGAGAAGAAGGTGGCGGATTATGTTCTCCAGAATCCCCGTCAGGTATTGTTTATGTCCATTACAGATCTGGCAGATGCCTGTCAGGTAGGGGAGACCAGTGTATACCGGTTCTGCAGGACCATGAACCTTCAGGGATACCAGGAGTTCAAAATGCAGCTTTCCCTGGGAATGAGTGACCAGGACGAAGAATGGGCGCCCAGTGCGGATAACCGGAATCTGGAAAAGTCTCTGAAGGATTCTGCGGAAAGCCTGCTCCAGAAGCATGTGGAAGCCCTGGAGGAAACCTACCGTCTTTTGAACCAGGAGAGTTTTGAGGGATTTCTGGAGAGAATGGAAAAGGCCCGTCGGATCTTTTTCTTCGGCGTCAGCGACAGCCAGCTCATTGCCCAGGAAGCGGGAAATAAATTCATGAGTATATCAGGAAAGGCATACAGTATATCAGATCCACATATGCAGGCGGTTACGGCGGCCTCTATGACAGAGGAAGATTTTCTTGTGATCTTTTCTTATTCTGGGGCTACCAAGGATAATATCTATACAGCAAAGATCGCCCGGCAGGCAGGAGCGGGGATCGGCTGTATCACCCGGTTCCAGAAATCGCCTCTGAGTGCTTACTGTGACGTAGTCCTTCAGTGCGGGGCTAATGAAGGACCTATGGAGGGAGGCTCTGTATCTGCTAAGATCGGACAGATGTATCTTATAGATCTCCTTTACCAGGAATACTGGAGGAGAAATTATGAAACCAGCAGAACATACAGAGAAAACGCCTCAAAAGCAGTTATGGATAAATTATATTAATGATGCGAGGGCGGGGAAATCCGCCGCGGCATAGGGTAAATAAAAAAGGGAGATAAAGAAGTTTGAAACAAAGAAGTAGAGGTAAACCACCAAAAAAGTGTATGGCAAACAAGCCACCCGAAAATTAGTAATTAGCGGGTGGAAACAACTGCAAAATATAAAGAATAGAAAGATAACAATGATTACTGA
>DWUY01000050.1 GCA_019120515.1 Candidatus Blautia avicola
CGCCGTAAGATCATGCAGATGGAAATTGAGGAAGCGGCCCTTAAGAAAGAAAATGACCGTCTCAGCCAAGACCGTCTGGTAGAGCTTCAGAAAGAGATGGCAGAGCTGAAAGATAAATTCAACGCTCAGAAGGCTCAGTGGGATAATGAAAAGGTTACAGTGGAACATCTGCAGAAGCTGAGAGAGCAGATCGAGGATATGAACAATCAGATCCAGAAGGCTCAGAGAGATTACGACCTGAATGAGGCCGCAAGGCTCCAGTACGGGGAACTGCCCAAGCTGCAGAAACAGCTGGAAGCAGAGGAAGAAAAGGCAAAGAATCAGGATCTGTCTATGGTCCACCAAAGCGTTACGGAGGATGAGATCGCCAGGATCATTTCCCGGTGGACCGGCATTCCTGTGGCAAAACTTACAGAAGGAGAGCGTGCCAAGATCCTTCATCTGGAAGATGAACTCCATAAACGGGTGATCGGACAGGACGAAGGCGTTTCCAAAGTAACAGACGCTATTATCCGTTCCAAAGCCGGGATTAAAGATCCTACCAAGCCCATCGGTTCCTTCCTGTTCCTTGGACCTACCGGCGTAGGTAAGACAGAACTGGCCAAGACACTGGCTGCCACCCTGTTTGATGATGAACAGAACATGGTCCGTATTGATATGAGTGAGTATATGGAGAAGTATTCTGTGTCCAGACTGATCGGAGCGCCTCCGGGATATGTAGGATATGAGGAAGGGGGTCAGCTTACAGAAGCTGTAAGGAGAAAACCTTACTCTGTAGTCCTTTTTGATGAGATCGAGAAGGCTCATCCGGATGTGTTCAATGTTCTGCTCCAGGTGCTGGATGATGGACGTATCACCGACTCCCAGGGAAGGACCGTAGACTTTAAGAATACTATCCTGATCATGACTTCTAATATCGGTTCCACTTATCTGCTGGAAGGTATTGAAGATAACGGAGAGATCAAACAGGAAGCCAGAGACATGGTAGAGAAAGATCTAAGAGCCCACTTCCGTCCGGAGTTTTTGAACCGGTTAGATGAGATCATTATGTTCAAGCCTCTGACGAAAGAGAATATCGGCGGCATCGTTGACCTGCTTATGGCAGACCTGAATAAGAGATTAAAAGATCAGGAGTTGTCTATAGAATTGACAAAAGCCGCAAAAGATTATATTATTGAGGGCGGATATGATCCTGTTTACGGAGCCCGTCCGCTGAAGAGGTTCGTGCAGAAGAACGTAGAGACTCTTACTGCAAGGCTGATCCTTTCCGGTAATGTAAGAGCAGAGGACAGGATCATTATAGATCTGGAAAACGGCCAGCTTACGGCTCATACAGTTTCAGTAGAGGATACTGTACAAAGCTGATCTTCAGGATCCTGAAAACTGGCCTGCAGTGATCCGGAATCAGAGGAGGAAGATTATGATACCTAAGGACCCGGTAATGCTTTTAAGCTATGTGAATACGCAGCTTCGTGATTTTTATTCTTCCCTGTCTTCCATGTGTGAAGACAAAGGATTAAATCCGGAGGAGATCAAGACAAAGCTGGCAGGTATTGATTACCAGTATGACAGGGCCAGAAATCAGTTTGTATAAGAATATGAAGAGACAGTCCCGAAACCAGGATCGGAAATTTCCGGCGGCAGTTTCGGGGCTGTCTTTTTCTTTTCCTTGAAAAAAACAGAGGATAGGATATACTGAGGATAAGAAATTAAGAGCAAAAGCTAAGATCAGAAGCTTTATATGATGCGCAGAGGTAGAACATAAATGAAAAAAATTGCTGTGGTGGAGGACGACAAAGTTCTGAGACAGGCTTTGGAAAGTCTTCTGAAAGAAAATGGGTATGAGACTGTCTGTCTGGAAAAATTTGATAAAGCGGAGGAGGAGATCCTCTGTGCAGAGCCGGATCTGGTACTGCTGGATATCCTTCTTCCCGGGACCAACGGCCAGGAGATCCTGAGAAATTTAAGGCAGAAGTCCCAGATGCCTGTGATCATGGTTACCAGCAGGGAAGGCGACATGGATCAGATCCTGGCTATGAGCTACGGCGCGGACGATTATATCACCAAGCCCTATAATCCTACCCTTCTTCTGCTGAAAATGGAGGCTTTGTTCAGACGGATCCAGCCGGGAACGCCCCAGGAGGAAGTAGAATACAGAGGGATCCTTCTCAATCTTCTCCGCAGTACCATGACCTATCAGGGAGAAGAGAGGGTACTGTCTAAAAATGAGTTTTCCATTCTTTATTATCTGATCAAGAATCAGGGACGGATCGTATCCAGAGATGAGCTGATGGATCATCTCTGGGACTGCAACGATTTTATTGACGACAATACTCTGACTGTAAATATCAACCGGCTCAGAAAGAAACTGGAAGAGGCCGGTATCCAGGGAGCTATACAGACCCGGAGAGGACAGGGGTACTTACTATTATGAAAAAAACAGATTATATAAAAGACTGTTGGAGACCGATCCTTCTCTGGCTTCTTACCGGGGGACTGATACAGACAGTGCTGTACTTTTTCCAGGTAAAGAAAGAGCTGATGATCCTTGTGGCCGGAATCCAGATCCTGGGACTTGCAGGGACGCTTTTGTGGGAGTATATGCGAAAAAACCGGTTTTACAGGGAACTGGAAGACAAACTGGAGAACCTGGAGGAAAAATATCTGATCCGGGAAATGATCAAAGCACCGGATTTTCTGGAGGGAAGGATCCTGTATGATACGGCGGATCAGATGGGAAAGGCGATGAGCGACCAGATCTTTGCCCAGCAGAGAAAAAATAACGCTTTTAAACAGTATGTGGAAGCCTGGATCCATGAGGTGAAGCTTCCTATCGCCAGTATGCGGCTTCTTCTCCATAAGGACAAAGGAGAGAATTCCAGAGTGATGAAAGAACAGGTGGCCCGGATGGATAGTTATGTAGAACAGGTCCTTTACTATCTCAGGAGCCAGGTGCCGGAGAAGGATTACGTGATCCGGGAGTATTCTCTGAAAAACGTGACAGATCAGGTGATTTCCAGAAACCGTGACAGTCTGATCCTGAATCATATCCGGGTCCTTCAGGAGACGGAGGATATTCCCGTCCGGACCGATGAAAAATGGCTGAGTTTTATTCTGGGTCAGATCTTAAGCAACAGTGTGAAATATAAAAAGGAGAAAGATGCCTGTATCCGGTTCTCTGCGGAAAGGACTTCCCGGGGGATCCTCCTGTCTGTCCGGGACAACGGCATAGGGATCTCCAAAGCGGATCTTCCCAGGATCTTTGAACACTCTTTTACAGGAGAAAACGGAAGAAAAGGGCAGAGCTCTACCGGT
>DWUY01000051.1 GCA_019120515.1 Candidatus Blautia avicola
GCTGGTACGGAAGCTGTTGGCCCCCTGCCATTTCATCAGGGACATATCCTTGGTATTCATAGGCAGATTCATACCTCTTCCGTTGGGGAAAGTATCCTCATGTCTTCCGTAACCTTTAAAGTAGAAAGGTCTTTCATTGATCAAGAATCTGCTTCCCTCTACGCGGACAGTTCTTACACCGTAAGGCAGAGTGTAAACATCTTCTCCGAAGGTCACTTTCACATCATAAAGGTATGCTTTCAGAGGCTGCCACAGATGAACATTCTCGATTTCCAGAACGCCCTGGGTTCCCTGAGACTGTGCTACCAGGTTTCCTTCTTTATCAAAAACTTCCACCTTGCAGTCCCCGGTTCCCACAGTGTCTACCTTATAGGAAACTCTTGCGGTAGTGCCGGTCACTTCCGGAACCAGAGAGATATCCTCGATATAGTCCTTTGGCGTAGTGTAGATCTTCACCGGTCTTGTAATTCCGCAGTAGTTGAAGAAATCGAAGTTAGGATTGTTCTGTGGTTTTGCAGAGCTGGAAGAACCGAAACCTCCCACACCGTTCATCATATTGGATTTTCCGCCGATAGGAAGCGTCGTATAATCGATGACGTTATTCACTGCAATGGTCAGAAGGTTGTCTCCATCCTGAAGCTTATCTGTGATCTCCACTTCGAAAGGAAGGAAGCCGCCTTTGTGTTCACAGATCAGTTCGCCGTTCAGATAGATCTTTGCATAATGAGTAACGGCCGCACAGCGGAGCATGACTCTCTGGGTCTTTACAAAGGAAGGCATGGAAATCTTTCTCTGATAGAATACCCAGCCGTAATGATCTCTGAAATCAATGCCTTCTTTCAGGTCATTATAGGAAGCCGGCACTGCGCATCACTGATCCGTGACATCTGTTATTTATAGATATTATATTTTCTTATTTCTTTCCTTCTCTTCTTGCTTTCAGAGTCGCGATGTTCTGATCAACTTTCTTCTTGCCCAGAGGATATACAAAGATCAGAGCAAGAGCCATCAGCAGGAATCCTGCTGCGGGAACCAGGCAGGAGATATTATATACTCCGTCCAATACCTCCGGATAGCTGTTAGGGCTCTTTGCAACAGTAGCGTTCCAGCCTGCCAATGTCAGAAGGGCTCCGGAAAGTCCGGAAGAAGCCGCCTGTCCAAGCTTACGCGCAAAGGAATATACCGAGTAAAAGGTACCGTCGGATCTCTCCCCTTCTCTCACCTCTGCGTCATCAATAACGTCTGTGATCATTGCCCAGCAGTTTACATTGAAGAAACCGATCCCCATATATCCGATAGTATAAAGGGCAATAAACACATACAGGTTATCTGTATGAAGGACAAATGCGATAAAGAAAACTGCCGCTCCTAACAGGCCGCCGAAAGCGGAAAGCTCCTTCTTACCAAATTTAGACGCCAGAGCAGGTACGATAAACGCCAATACGATCACCAGAATATTGGCACAGAAGTTTGAAATAGATACGCCAGTAGCACTTCCGAAATAGTTGGGGAATACATACTGACCCATAGCGCTCAAAGTAAGCTGCGCTAACAGAAGCAGCAAGGCCGCCAGCACGATACCGATCAGAGCCCGGCTGGTTACCAGGGTTTTCAGTAATTCGATAAAGCTGAATTTTTCTTCTTTTTTCTCGATCTTTACACGTTCTGTTGTCAGGTTATAGCAGATCATGTAACAGATAATCGCGCAAATGGAGCAGACAGCCCCTGCAATAGCCATTTTAGGGCCGGAGATCAGCGTGTTGCCTGAAGCATCCGTATAGTACACGATCAGAGGAAGAACAACGCCGATAAACATACTTGCCAGTGTTGCGCCGATAGTTCTCCAGCTTGATAATTCAGAACGATCCTTTGCCTCCGGAGAAATGGCAGACGCCATGGAACCGTAAGGGATATTGATCCCGGTATAACAGATACTGCCCCATAACAGATAAGTTCCAAACATCCATACGATCTTAAATCCCATAGGCATGTCTTTAAACCACACAGCATACATCAGGAAAGATGCCAAGGCCACCGGTCCGCACATTCTCTTGATCCAGGGCAGGAATTTTCCCTTTGCGGTAGGACGGCTCCGGTCAGCGATCTGTCCCATGGTCACATCGGTAACAGCGTCCACAAATCTGGCAACCATCATCATAATTCCCACGATAAAAGCGGAAACTCCCATAACATCCGTGTAGAATTTCATCAGGAATGTTGAGGAGAGGATAAAAGTAAAGTCGTTGCCGAAATCACCGAACATGTAACCGATTTTGTCTCTCATACCGAAAGGCCTGACCTTGTTCGTAGTGTTACTCATTAAAATTACCTCCTTCTACATTACATATGTAAGTGTAAGTCCTTGCTGCATATTATATATTGAATTTTTATAAAAACGTTAAGACTTTTTTTATGTTTTTCGGTATAATTTTTGTGCGGGTTGAAATCAGATAAAAATTATACTATAATGGGTAAAAATATTACCAATGGAGATATGTATATGTCGAATATTCTGATAGATTTTACTGAGGAACTATTCAGTGAACTGAGGATTCCCATCCGTGAAGTTTCTCTTCCTCTGCAGTGGGACGACCAGTTTGATCTGGGACTGAGAAAAACCCTGACAGGGAAGTCAGACTTTCTGATCCAGGAAACTTTTTTAGATTTTGATACTCTCCACGGAGAGAAAACAAAGATCATTTTTGGTGAAGACTTATTCGCCTGCAATTACCTGCTGCTTCCTCTGGACCGGGAAAAGATCCTGCTGTCAGGACCGTTTCTCTGCGAAACGCCTACTGTAGAGTTCATGATGAATCTCTGCGAACGGTTAAAGATCTCCGGCAAATATCACACCTATGTGAAGCAGTATTTTTCCACACTTCCCAAGGTGCAGAGCAAGGTTGTTCTGGGAACTTACATAAAATGCCTGGCAAACCGTATCTTTGGCGCAGATTCTTATGAGATTCTCTATTTAAAGAATCAGAACACCTTTGATTTTCATTTTGATGATGTTATGGAGCCGGAGCCCAACGCCAATACTATTAAAAGTATGGAAAGCCGCTATGAAAATGAAGAAGAACTGATGGAATGTATCGCACGGGGAGATTACGAGACTGCCGAGCAGCATCTGTACCGCCCCGCCTATCTGTCAGATCTGGAACAGCGCGTACCGGATACTCTCAGAGATCAGAAAAATTATCTGATCATCGGGAACACTTTATTCCGCAAGGCTGCCCAGAGAGGAAAAGTCCATCCCATCTATCTGGATGACCTGTCCAGCAAGATGGCTGCTAAGATTGAAAATCTGACGTCTCTGTCCCAGGTAGATGCTCTCCGAAGAGAGATGGTAAGGAAATACTGTTTCCTGGTTAAGACCTATTCTACCAAGGGCTTTTCTCCCATCATTCAGAAGGTCCTGAATTACATTGCCCTGAATCTTGCTTCTGATCTGACATTAAAACACCTTTCTTCGATCTTCTCCTTAAACAGCAGTTATCTTTCTGCCATGTTTAAGAAAGAAACAGGCTCCACATTAACCGCTTATGTGAACAGCAAACGTATTGACAGAGCTGTATACCTGCTGAATACCCAGGTAGATTCTATACAGGATATCGCGATCATGTGCGGCATCCCCGATCTGACGTATTTTACAAAGCTTTTTAAAAAGGCCAAGGGAATGACCCCCAGCAAATATCGGGAACTTATTACCCGGAAAGCAGAAAATCCCGGGGACCAGCCTTCCGATCCGGATTTCCGTATACCTCCTCTGTAAGTGATCCCTGGCAGGCGCCTTCGGCAAACTTCCAGGCCATGAATAAAACAGTCCCGGAAATGTTGGAGCTGCCGCATTAATCAAAATTGACTAATGCGACAGCCCCTATTTCCGGGGCTGTTTTCATTTTTACATTTCTTTACTTTTTATAAAAGCTTCCGCACATGGTCTCATCACATCTGCAGGCGTTTGTACCCGCGATCGTGATCTTTGCGGCGTCGCATTTTTCACTGTCATTATAGGTACACTCGCAGGCTTTGCAGGATACCTGGATAGTCTGACAGGCTGTGCCTGTATCCATACTGTTCATAGCGCCTTCTTTTTTCTCCACAAAACTCCTGCAGCAGGTTTCATCTGCTTTCTGAGCTTGTGGTCCGTCTACCTGGATGTCTCCCTTAGAACAGTACTCATTTTTATTATACAGACAGGTTCTTGCTGTACAGCTTAATAATGGCATACATATTACCTCCTTAAATTTGATCTTCCAGAGATAATATGCGCCATTTTCTCAATTCTTATACATCAGGGAAAAATTCTATTTTTCTTCCTGTTCTACCTTACGTATTTCTTTGGAAGCGATTTCTTTTAAGATGTCTTCGATAAATTCCTCCAGGCCTTTCTGTCCTTCATCACCCTGGAACCGGCTTCTTACGGAAACTTTCTCTTCTTCTTCCTCTTTCGCACCTACTACCAGCATATAAGGGATCTTCTTCATCTGAGCTTCACGGATCTTATATCCGATCTTTTCAGCTCTTGTATCGATTTCTGCCCGGATTCCTGCTTCGCTGAGTTTTTCCAGGACTTTCTGTCCGTATTCCAGATGTTTGTCAGAAATCGGCAGTACCTTTACCTGTACCGGCGCCAGCCAGGTTGGGAAAGCTCCTGCGAAATGCTCGATCAGGATACCGATAAATCTTTCGATGGAACCGAATACTACACGGTGGATCATGATCGGTCTGTGTTTCTCTCCGTCTGCTCCTGTATATTCCAGATTAAAGCGGAGAGGAAGCTGGAAGTCAAGCTGGATGGTACCGCACTGCCAGGTTCTTCCGATGGAATCTTCCAGATGGAAGTCGATCTTCGGTCCGTAGAAAGCGCCGTCTCCCTCATTTACAACATAAGGAAGACCCAGGTCATCCAAAGCTCCTCTTAAGGCATCTGTAGCCATATTCCAGTCTTCATCGCTTCCCATGCTGTCTTCCGGTCTTGTAGAAAGCTCCACATGGTACTTAAATCCAAATAATTTGTAAACGCTGTCGATCAGATCCGCCACGCCTTTGATCTCGTCTTTGATCTGTTCCGGCGTCATGAAAATGTGGGCGTCATCCTGGGTAAAGCAGCGCACACGCATAAGTCCGTGCATCTGTCCGGATTTTTCATGGCGGTGTACGATCCCCAGCTCACCCATACGGATAGGAAGGTCACGATAGGAACGGGGCTCTGACTGGTAAACCAGGATACCGCCGGGGCAGTTCATTGGCTTGATGGCGAAATCTTCCCCGTCGATAACCGTTGTATACATGTTTTCTTTGTAGTGATCCCAGTGTCCGGAAGTCTCCCACAGATGACGGCTTAACATAATAGGAGTGGAGATTTCCACATATCCGGCTTTCCGGTGGATCTCACGCCAGAAGTCCAAAAGCTGATTCTTCAGCACCATGCCGTTTGGCAGGAAGAAGGGGAATCCAGGTCCTTCTTCTCTCATCATAAACAGACCCAGCTCTTTGCCCAGTTTTCTGTGGTCACGCTTTTTAGCCTCTTCCAGCATGTGAAGGTATTCTTCCAGTTCTGCCTTCTTCGGAAAAGCAGTTCCGTAGATCCTCTGGAGCATTTTGTTCTTTTCATTTCCTCTCCAGTAGGCTCCTGCCAGGCTGGTGAGCTTAAAAGCTTTTACATATTTTGTGCTCATCAGATGAGGACCTGCGCACAGATCGGTAAATTCACCCTGGGTATAGAAACTGATCACTGCGTCTTCCGGCAGATCTTCGATAAGCTCTACCTTATAGGGTTCGTCTTTTTCTTTAAAATATTCGATTGCCTCGTTTCTGGGCTTTTCAGATCTTACAAGAGGAAGATTTTCCTTTACGATCTTTTTCATTTCTTTTTCAATTTTTTCCAGATCTTCTGCTGTAAATGGAGTATCTCTGTCTACGTCATAGTAAAAACCGTCTGCCACAGAAGGTCCGATAGCCAGTTTTGTCTCCGGATACAGTCTCTTAATGGCCTGAGCCATGATATGGGAAGCTGTATGACGGAAAGCGCCTTTTCCTTTTTCATCATTGAATGTAAGAATATTTAAATTGCAGTCTTTGTCCACCGGCGTTCTCAGATCCACGATCTCCCCGTCGATCTCTCCAGCTGTGGCTGCTCTTGCCAGTCCTTCGCTGATATCTGCGGCAATTTCGATAACAGATTTTGCTTCTGCGTATTCTTTTACAGAACCATCTTTTAAAGTAATCTTCATGGTTTCATTCCTCCTGTTGATTTTTCATTTCTATCTTTGCTTTCTGGGGATGTCGCATTAATCAAAATCGAGAATATTTATACATTTTATTGCTCAGTCTGCGCCGCTTTGAGCCTATAGTCTCAAAGCTATGCTCGACAAATTCGCATAAAATGTATAAATATTCCTGAAATATAACTAATGCGGCATCCCCTTTTTATTCCCGCGGGCAACGAGCCAAGCGGACATGCTGGCATGTCCATTTGGCTCGTTGCCCG
>DWUY01000052.1 GCA_019120515.1 Candidatus Blautia avicola
AGGACAGCACCGTGATGAACAGCCCGCCGATAAGCGTCACTGCCCACAGAGGGATGGACTCAAAGAAGCCGCATTCCTCCACCGCTGTGACAATCTCCTCCGGCAGCACCATGTCCCCGGCCTCTGAACCCTGACAAAGTCACAACATTTTCAATAAACGCATAAGGCCTGACGTTACTGGTAAGATTAGGAATGATCACACAGACACAGGAAGATACAATTCTATCCTGCTGCACATTTACAATTAAATGATGTTTTTTATCTGTTATCATCTGTCTCCATACAGATTCCAGATGTTCCGACTCCTCAGGAATCTCTTTCTCGTGGAGATCCAGATACAATTCCAATATCTCCTTTAAATCTTCATATACTGCTTCCCGAACCATATCTACACTTCCTTTAATTTTCCATTTTCCAGACAATAAATATTTTCCCACTTATACCCATACTGAGAATTTTTTCTGGAAATATGGGGTTCAAATGTTCAATACGGTTTTTATATATTCCATCGTGGCTTTGCCTATGGCCTGCACTGCCTTATGATCCATATTCCCTCCTGCAGACAACTTTCAAAATACTTCTGACCATTTTTTAATCTTTAGGAAGATAATAGCAAATCTCCCCGGCATACACAATAAATTTCCAACTATAACCTGAAAAAAGCCTGCCCTGTACTGGGTTTGCACAAAGCAGGCCTATTTTCCCAAAAGTAATCCTCCGAAAAATGTTACTGTATTTTCGCCGTTGTTGTACTTGATTCCGGCAGCCTTCGCAAGTTCATAGATTTGAAAGCCATAACCTTCTATAGAATGATGCAGATGCTCTGGGAAACGGCAGGGCGAATCAGGATAGGTGCATTTCTTACATCTTCCACACCCTTCATTGGAAAGCAACAGATAATCCGACAAAAACAGTTTAAGTTTTTCATCGAAAATATCTACGCTGCCTTTAAAAGAAAACAGGGCATTTCCCATCCCCTCAATATCATAGGAATCTTTCAAGTTATATTTGATAGAGAACAGGAGCATTTTCTCGTATTGCATAACTCTTTTTTCACATTCCTCTATTGTGCCAACTGCAGGAGGACAGGCCCAGGTTGTTCCGTAATTGCGGCAACTATTTTCTTTACAGATTTTCCGTATTTCCGGGTAAAACAGCAAATCCCGCGTATTAATATAACCCGTCTGCCACATACCGCTCTGCATGGCAGTTTCTTTGACCTTTTCGTAAATATCCATTTTTACCTCCTCTAATGAGAACTTTTTCTTTTCCATTTTATCTCCGACAGTCCCAGCCCGGCCAGGGTAAGCAGAACGCCCAGAGCCGACATCAGACCCATCTGCTCATGTAAAATGAGAACAGAGGTGACCACAGTGATCACCGGCACCAGATAGATATAAATGCTGGTCTTTACCGCTCCCAGCTTCTTTACGGAAAAATTCCAGGTCACAAAGCAAAGAGCCGAGGCTCCGGCTCCCAGATAAAGGATATTCAGCAGGTTTACCGGGTTTAAAAGAGGCGCCACATTCAGCTGGAAATCCAGGAGAAAAGATGCCGGGATCATAAACAGGAGCCCGTAGAAAAAAGTCCTCCTGGTAGTCAGCACCACCGGGTACCCCAGGCTGCTGATCTTTCTGGATAAAACAGAATATACCGCCCACACCAGGGCCGCCAGCAGGGCCAGAAGATCTCCTGCGGGATTCAGCTTTAGTTCCGCTCCGTTAAAACTGATCAGGATAATTCCCGCCATTGCCAGAAAGAAACCAATAAAAAACGGAATCCCCAGCTTCTCCTCCTGGCTCGCTGTACCCAGGAATAAATGGGCAAGTATAGCGGTAAAAAAGGGAGCTACGGAGATAATAACTCCTACATTAGAGGCCAGGGTATAAGTCAGGGCAATATTTTCCAGAAGATAATAGAGGCAGATCCCGGATAAACCGGCTCCCACAAACAGCAGTTCTTCTCCCTTTCCTTTGGTCTTCAGTCTTCTTGGACTGAGCAGCAGCAGGATCACAAATCCCAGTATAAATCGAAAAACCAATATTTCCACAGGCTGGAAATCCTCCAGAAGGACCTTGGTAGAAATAAAGGTGGTCCCCCAGATAAGGATGGTCAAAGCTGCCGTGAAATGTCCTGTATAGTTTTTATTCTCCATGTTTCCCTGTTCCTGTCCTTTCTTTAAGACGGGATTTTTCTTTTTCCCATCCTGCTTTTCTCTGATAAATATCCCGGTAGCTTCCGGGAGAGATCCCTGTAAAACTGGTAAAATAATTGGTAAAGTGGCTCTGGTCCGAAAACCCCGTTTCTAAAGCCGCCTCTACGGGAGACCTGCCCTCTTCCAGAAGTTTTCTGGCCCTATTGATACGAAGGGTTTCCAGATAACGGTAAGGGGTGATCCCTTTTTCTCTGGTAAAGGCTCTTAGAAGGGTGGATTTTCCCAGGCCGGTATACCTGCAGATCTGCTCCAGGGAAACAGGTTTATCCAGGTTCTCTTCCATAAATCTGCACGCCTCCTGTATCTCTTCTCTGCACAAAGGGATTTCTTCGAAAAAAGGCTGTCTGTATTTTTGCAGGAGCTGTTCCAGCAGAAAGAACAGTTTTTCCTCCTTACTGAAATCCCGGTCTCTTGCCATGAGCAGCTCATGAAGATTTTTCAGACAGCAGGCAGTTTCCTGATCCCTGATCAGATTTTGGGAAAATCCAGGCAGTTCTCCTTTTCCTGTCAGTTCTTGCACCAGGGCTGTCATAGTATCTTTGGGGATATTCAGGCCTCTGTAATCCAGCTCTTCCTCATCCTCCTGCATACAGGAATGATTATCCCCCGGGTGAAACACAAGGATATCTCCCTCTACTGCCAGATACTCTCTTCCTTTGCAGAAAAGCTTCCTTTTGCCTTTCTCTATAAGACCGATCACGTAATACTCATGGAAATGATTGGGAAAGGGCTGGAAGATTCCTTCCAGATGAAAGGCCTCGCTCTTCAAAATTTCGTCATATACGATCTTTCTTTCCGTTGTTTTCACGTTTTTCTTTCCTCCTGCCAGACTTTATTCTATCATTTTCTCGGACAAAAGGCTTGCAAAATATCTTCATTTTCAGTAGGTCTCCTGAGAAAGTCCTGTTTTTCCCGAAGGCAAAGAAAAATCGCCGGACCACGCACTTTTATGGTACAGCGATTTTATCAGAAACAGCAGGCCTTCCCCTGCTCTGTTATTTTTCCACCTCAAAAGGCAGCCGGGCCAGAATATCCTTTTCCATATCGATCCCCGGATACACCTCGACAAGCTTAAGCCCTTTAGGCGTCAGCCGGAAAACACACCGCTCTGTTACATACAGAACTTTCTGCCCGTTGGCAATGGCCCGCTTCGCGGAAAAGCTCACACTGGCTACCCTGTCCACAAATTTGGGAATGGAGCCTTCCTTATGGATGGTCACAACTCCCTTTTTCTGGGATACCTCCAACCCTTTTGTATCAAAAGTCATACAGAATACAACGGTAGGTGTCTTGGCCGTAATATTGGCAAATCCTCCGATCCCGGCAAAGGCTCCCGGCCCCCGGTGCGCATTGACATTTCCCTCTTTATCCACTTCCAGAGCTCCCATAAAGCAGATATCCAGTCCTCCATTGTCATAAAGGTCAAACTGATTAGCCATATCATAGACGGAGGAGGCCCCGATCATAGCGCCGAAAACCTCTCCGGAAACAGGAAATCCCCCGATACCTCCCGATTCCACAGTAAGGGTCACCATATCCAGCATGCCGTTTTTTCTGGTATGTCTGGAAACCATTTCCGGAAGGCCGATGCCAATATTGACAATATCGTCCACCCGCAGCTCTTTTGCCGCTCTTCTGCCGATAATGTTCCCTACCACGTTATTTTTAGACTGTTTTGCGGATACTGTATCAATCTTCTCGTTCCACATACTCCAGTCTTCATAAGGGATCTCAAAACTTCCCGTCAGAGCCTTATAGGCTTCATTGCGCTCCTCCGGCTCCGCCACTACGATGGCGTCCACCAGACATCCCGGAATAATGGCGTTTCTTGGACGGGAGGGCGTATTCACCAGACGGTCCACCTGGACGATCACCTTTCCATGATTGGCCTTTACTGCCTGGCAGATAGACAGAGCATCCCCGGACATAAACATATCGTCAAAGGAAATGTTCCCCTTGCGGTCCGCCGCTGTCCCTTTGATCAGAGCAACTGTGATCTTCGGCAGTTTATAGTAGAGGAATTCTTCTCCGTCCACTTCTACATATTTTACCAGAGAATCATCAATGGAGATCCGGTTGATCCCCGGTCCTTCCTTTCTGGGATCTACAAAAATATCCAGTCCTACCTTGGAAAGGGCTCCCGGCACGCCTCCTGCCTGGGCCCTAATGGCATGAGAGATACAGCCCAGAGGCAGGTTATAAGCCTCAAAACGGTCTTCCAGCACCAGCTTTTTCGTACTGAGCATTGCTCCGAAATGACCGCAGATCAGCCGGTCCACCGCGCCTTCCCGGATATAACCTTCCGCATTATGTTCTTCATCCCAGACGCCGAAGCCTGCGCTGGAAACGATGGCCAGATGCCGGGGCGACTGCATTCTCATATATCTCCGGTAAATTGCCTCATGAAGTTCCACCGGATTTTCAATCCCCACAAAAGAATTGACACAAATACAGTCTCCGTCCCGGATCAGCCGGATCGCTTCATCTGCGCTCATGATCTCATACATAACATGTCTCCCCCTGTAAATATTATGAAGATAATACTAGCAGAATCCCTTGGTAAAGTCCAGCAGAAATCTCCCTGCGCTTGTTATAAATCCCCAAAACTGTCTTACCACTCCGTTTTTTCATAAATCTGTGCAGACAGGAAACAGGATCCTGCGTAGGCAGCTAGGGCAATAAGAAGGATCACTGCCAGACTAATATAATATTGGGTATCTGTCACGCCCCCTCCCCCTGTCAGGAAATTGATCAGCATGCTAAGGGCCAGGATCACTGCCACAGCTCCTAAAATGGACAGAGCTATGATGATCTCTGTTTTCTCCTCTCCCCACCAGTAATACAGCGGGTAGGCGATGGCTCCCATAAATACAGCCAGGATCCCTCCCCCTAAGATCAGGGTCAGCACATCCCGGAATCCATAGTAAAAATAAATGTTTCCATGGATGATAAGAGCCAGACACAGGAATATCCCTGCACAGGCCATTCCCGCCAAAGCACAGATCCCATGGCTGATATACTGGCTTTTCACAATGTCTTTTCTCCTCACCGGGAGAGTGATCTTATATCTGCTCCATCTGGAAGCGCTCTCCCTTCGGAGGCAGGCTACAGACGCTGCCCCCAGGACCGGCGCAGGAAGGAATGGGAAAATGCCTACTGCGGAAGGATCTCCCATGATAAGGCATATTCCTCCTAAAAGCACAGCCGCCGCTCCCATTACGCGAAGATTTCCTTTGATCCCGAAAAAACAGCTTTTTAACAATCCCTTCATCTTCTTTCCTCCTTTATCATAAGCAGCATAACCTCATCTACAGAAGCATGATCTATCACGGCGCCTTTATATTTCCTGGCTGCCCTTTCCCGGTCCTGGACCAGCACGTCGATCTGATAGCCGCTCTTTCTCCAGGCGATCCAGTCTTCTTTATCCAATGCTTCAAACTCCCTGTCTCTGCACCGCAGGATCCCGTAACGATACAAGATTTCATCCTTCTCCACTGTCAGGAGCACCTTTCCCTCATGGAGAAAGGTAATGTAATCTGCAATCTTTTCCAGATCGCTGGTAATATGAGAAGAAAGGAGTATGGAATGGTTCTCATCTTCTATAAATTCCAAAAAGACCTCCAGCATTTCCTCCCGCATAACCGGATCCAGCCCCGAGGTGGCCTCGTCCAGGATCAACAGTTCCGGTTTGTGAGCCAGGGCGGCCCCAATGGCCAGTTTCATGGTCATTCCCCGGGAATAGGTCTTGATCTTCTGCTTTTTGTCCAGACCGAATCTGTCTAGATATTTGTCAAAATATTCATCATCCCACTTCCGGTAAATCCCCCTCATCACTTCCCCTACCTGTTCTGCGGTATAGTAGCCGGGAAAGTTATCTCCGTCATAGACCACTCCGATCCGCTGGCGCAGATTGGTATCCTGATCCCTCATTTCTTTTCCCAGTACACGTATTTCTCCTTTATCTCGGAATAAAGTATTTAATATACAGCCGATTGTGGTTGACTTACCGGCGCCGTTTTCTCCCACAAATCCCATGATGGCGCCTTTTGGCACTCCAAAAGAAACATTATCCAGGGCAAAACCTGACCTTTTATAAGTTTTTGACAGGTTCTTTACTTCTAAAGCATAGTCCATGTTATTCCTCCTCTGTATAAAACATTTTCAAAATATCCTGTAAGGTTTCCAGGGGGATATGGTGGATCCTGCCGATCTCGGCTGCCTGGCGCAGATGTTCCTCTGCCAGCCGCTGCTGTACCTCCATATAAAACTCCCGGTTTCTCTCTGCCACAAAACTTCCCCGTCCTACGGCAGTATCTATGAACCCGTCCCTTTGCAGCTCTTCATAGGCTTTTCGTACAGTGATCACACTGACATGGAGATTTTTTGCCAGGGTCCTTACCGAAGGAATAGTATCTCCTCCCTGGAGCTCGCCGCTCATGATCATGGCCTTGATCTGAGATGTGATCTGCTCATAGATAGGTTTATCCGCATTATTGCTGATAATGATCTGCATATACTCTCATCCCCTTTTTCAAGTGTGCTTATTGAGTAAGCACATTATATCCATTCTTACTTCTTCTGTCAATAAAAATCTTAAAATATTTTCAGACCCAGTCCCGGATTTTTCTAGATAAGGAATTTTTCCAACAGAAAAAGGAGCCGCCCACTGATCACTTTTGATCAGTGGGACAACTCCCTTATTGGATCTGCTTTTACACCAGTTCCTCATATAATTCTCTGTCTGCATCTTTAAATACATTAAAAAGAATCCGGTCAAAATCTCTTTCATGTTTTTCCAGAAATTTTTCCACTTCTGCCACCGCGATCCGGGCAGCCTCGTCGTTTGGAAAATGAAACTCTCCTGTGCTGATACAGCAGAAAGCAACGGATCGGATCCCATGTTCCACACAGCATTTCAGCACATTTTTATAGCAGTTTCTTAAGTCTTCTTTCAGTGCTTCCGTAAGATTTCCATACACGATAGGTCCTACCGTATGGATCACATGCTCCGCCGGAAGATTGTAGCCTTCTGTCAGCACTGCCTGTCCTGTAGGTTCTTCATAATCTTTTCCATACTGGGCTCTTCTCCGGTCCATATACCGGCTGCATTCTTCTCTCAGTTCAATTCCTGCCGCACTGTGGATCGCATTATCAATACAGCCATGACAAGGATGAAAGCAGCCCAGCATCTGAGAATTGGCCGCATTCACAATGGCCCCTACCTGAAGCCTGGTAATATCTCCCTGCCATATGGAAATCTTATCCCCGAAAGGCCTGTGGCTTCCATACTGCTTGGCCGCTGTAGGAATCTCTTCCAAAGTTACGATCCCTTTCTCCGCTGCTTCTTCCCGGAGAAAGTCATCCTGTACTTTCAGAACCTCAGAGTCCATGGCACCCGGCATACGGATGTTCATCAGGGACCGGAGAGCTCTCCGCTTCTCCTGATAATTTCTGCCAACTTCCAGATCCTTGTACCAGACAGAGTCCTTCTTAAACTCCTCCAGCAGGTAATCCAGTCTTTCTTCCTGTGTTTTATTGATCATTACAAATTCCTCTTTTTTCCTGTGTTTTTAGAAAGCAATTTATATTGTATGCTTTACTCACTTTTATTGTAACTTCTTGTATTACATCTGTAAATGATCATAACATTTCTTTGCTGTAATGTCAACAATTACATTAAGTCCTATTTATTTTCGGTTTCTGACAATTCTGGATTTTTATTTCACCAACACCTGGATCAATATATAAGCCACGATAAAGATTGCCCCATACAGAACCGCCCATAAAAGGGAATATCTGTAAAGCAGGAGCACGCCCAGAAATACCGGAACAATAAAGGCTTTTCCTACACTTACATAGTCCGGTCCAGATTGGGTTACTGTTGTAAAGGATTTTACGATTCCTTTCTTTTGAAGAAAAACCAGCACTAATCCCACAACAGCCAGAACTGTAGCAAAGATCAGCAATCCAATAAACAAATTGTTATCATACATAATATCCCCTCCTCTTCTTTTCTCTTACTTAAATAATATCACAACTCAGACAGAAAGACAGCTCTCCTGTTATTTTTTCTGTCCCTATGATACAGTTTCCCGGCAGCCAAAATCTGCTCCTTCATGCCTGAAAAATTCTGTCCGCTGCCATCTAAAATGAGAAAATCCGGGAACCGATCGGTAACTTCCGAAAACTCATAAATTTCTTAAGAAAAGAAAAAACTCTGCGCAAATGGTCAGTCAAAGCCCCCGATGCAGGCATACGAGGCATCAAACTAGCAACGATGCAGGCATCAGGGTATTAGACTCTCGTGGGAATAAAATCCCCCATTCACGTAGAGTTTTCTTTTTACCTTCTTGTTATTTTACCGCTCCGATCAGCTGGTATATATCTTCAATCTGATTTTTCTCCATATATTCCCGGATGCCGTCAATGATCTCCAGTGTGGCATAGGGATTTATGAAGTTGGCAGTTCCCACCGCCACAGCGGAAGCTCCGGCCAGGATAAATTCCAGGGCGTCTTCGGCGTTCTGGATACCGCCCATACCGATCACCGGGATCTTTACTGCCTGGGCAGTCTGGTAGACCATACGCACTGCTATAGGCTTGATACAGGGGCCGGAAACTCCCCCGGTCTTATTCGCCAGAGCAAAGGTCCTTCTGTTTACGTCAATCTTCATTCCCGTAAGAGTATTAATAAGAGAAACCGCGTCTGCCCCGCCTGCTTCTGCCGCTTTTGCGATCTCGGCAATGTCTGTTACATTGGGAGTCAGTTTCATGATCACCGGCTGCTTCGCGATCTTTTTGATCTGAGCCGTCAGCTCCTCCACATGTTTGGGATCCTGTCCGAAAGCCAGAAAATTGGCGTTTACATTGGGACAGGAAATATTGATCTCCAGCATGTCCACCGGCTCCTGGGCCAGTCTTTCTACTACTGCCAGATATTCTTCCGGGGCATGGCCGCAGACATTGACGATCATCTTAGTATCAAACTGCTGAAGGTAGGGGATATCCCTTTTGCAGAACACCTCAACTCCCGGATTCTGAAGGCCGATCGCATTCATCATTCCGCTGTGGATTTCCGCGATACGGGGTGTGGGATTCCCCGGCCAGGGAACATCTGCCACCCCTTTGGTTACCACTGCTCCCAGCTTATTTAAGTCTACAAATTCACTGTACTCTGCTCCTGAACCGAAGGTTCCGGAGGCTGTCATAACCGGGTTCTTTAATTCTACTCCCCCGATCTTTACTTTCATATTCATCAAAGCTCCACCTCCGTACTTAAGAATACAGGACCATCTTTGCAGATCCTCTTATTGTGTACCTGGGAATGGGCGTCTACTTCTTTTGACTTGCACACACAGGCCAGACAGGCGCCGATCCCGCAGGCCATCCGCTCTTCCATGGAAATGTAGCAGGGGATATCCTGCTCCTGGGCGTAGGCTTTAATAGCTCGAAGCATAGGAGCCGGCCCGCAGGCAAAGATCAGGTCTGCTTCCAGATGATTTTCCCGGATAGCGTCCATAACATTTCCTTTGGTCCCCAGGCTGCCGTCTTCTGTGGCGATCACAAATTTTCCCGCTTTTTCAAACTCTTCCTGAAGGAAAACATTTTTATCCCGGTATCCGGCAATGGCTGTCACCTCTCCCTGGCACTGTTTTGCAGTTTCCAGCATAGGAGGGATCCCAATGCCGCCTCCCATAAGAAATACTCTTTTTCCTTTGGTTTCTTCCATTGGGAAACCGTTTCCCAGAGGTCCCAGGATATCAATAGTCTCTCCCGGCTGTTTTTTGGAAAATTCCCGGGTTCCCGCACCTGCGATCCTGTATACGATCCGCAGAGCTCCTTTTTCTTTATCGATCTCACAGATACTGATAGGTCTTGGCAGGATCCTGCCGGAATCCTGACAGTACAGAGAAATAAACTGTCCCGGCGCTGCCTGCCCGGCGATCTCTGCCGCTGACAGCCACATACTGTAGATATCCGGGCTGATCATCTCCTGACTGATGATCCTGCCGGTCATTTTTAACTTTGCCATGGTCTCCTCCTTATTTTGCCGCTTTCAGGGCTCCGTCAATGTCAGCGATCATGTCTTCCACCGCTGCTCTGGAAGCATCGCCGAAATTCTCTTCGCCGAATCTTGCATATTTTTCCTGTTTGTAGGCAGCGATGATACCCCTGGAAGAATTGACGATAGCGCCCAGTCCGTCTTCGTTAAAGAAATGTACCAGATCCTTTCCCTGGCCTCCCTGTGCTCCGTATCCCGGCACCAGGATGTAGGCCTTAGGCATGATCTTTCTAAGGACTTTTCCCATCTCCGGATAAGTAGCCCCCACTACTGCGCCTACATAGCTGTAAGAATCTCCCATACACTCTTCTCCCCACTGGGCAACCTTTTCCCCTACCAGTTCATAGAGAGGTCTTCCGTCAATGAGTCTGTCCTGGAATTCTCCGCTGGAAGGATTGGAGGTCTTTACCAGAACAAAAATTCCTTTCTTCTCTTCCTTGCATACATCAATAAAAGGCTTTACTCCGTCTGATCCCAGATAAGGATTCACTGTTGCGAAGTCCTCATCAAAAGCCGCGATCTTATTTTCTCCTACCTGTACTTTTCCCAGATGACCTACGGCGTAGGCTGCAGATGTGGAACCGATATCTCCTCTTTTAATATCTCCGATCACAACCAGATCTTTGCTCTTGCAGTAATCTACTGTCTTTTTATAAGCCATAAGTCCGGGAATTCCGAACTGTTCGTACATGGCGATCTGAGGTTTCACAGCCGGGATCAGGTCATAAGTCTTATCCACGATCTCTTTATTAAACTGCCAGATGGCTTCTGCCGCACCTTCCAGAGTTTCTCCGTATTCCTTAAAAGCCTTTTCCTGAACATGTTTCGGGATATAGTTCAGCATAGGATCAAGTCCTACTACGATAGGCGCATTTGTTTTCTGAATTTTTGCGATAAGTTTATTGATCATTTTTCTTCCTCCAGGTATTCTTTTTTTCAGCAAACAGGGCAGACCGGACCCGAAAGGTCTGCTTTTTGTCTGCCCTGATGTTTTATATCTCTTTTACTCGCTTTGGTATACTACTTTTCCGTCACAGATCGTCGCTTTTACCATTCCCTTTACCTTCCATCCGTCGAAAGGCGTATTCTTTCCTTTGGAAAGAAATGTCATGGAATCGATGACATATTCCCTCTCGGGATCGATAACCGTCACATCCGCCGGCTTTCCGATATCCAGAGTTCCTCTGTCAGAACCGATGATCCTGGCCGGATTATAGCTCATCTTCTCTGCCATCTGCATAGGTGTCAGGATTCCCTTGTCTACCAGTTCTGTAATGGTAAGGGCCACAGATGTCTCCAGTCCTACAATGCCGAAAGGCGCTTTCTGCATAGACTGCTGTTTCTCTTCCCTGCTGTGAGGAGCATGGTCTGTACTGATCACATCTATAATATCATTCTTCAGTCCATCCACCAGAGCCTGACGGTCTTTCGGTGTACGCAGAGGGGGATTCATCTTGAAATTCGTATCTCCCGGCACCATATCATCGGACGTCAGCGTAAAGTGGTGGGGGCATACCTCTCCGGTAACCGGAATCCCTTCCTCCTTGGCCAGGCGGATCATCTCCACGCTGTCTTCAGTAGAACAATGGCACAGATGAAGTCTGGCGCCGGTCTCCTTAGCCAGGACAATATCTCTCGCTACGATCACATCTTCCACCGCATTGCTGATCCCCGGAAGACCTTGTTCTCTGGAATGCTGATCCTCGTTTACACAGCCTCCGTTTACCAGATTCTGATCTTCACAGTGGGCAAATACCGGAATATTGTGTTGCGCCGCGATCTCCATAGCTTTTTTGTAAAGCTTCACGTTCATCACAGACTTGCCGTCCTCGCTGATGGCAGGGATCCCTGCCTGGATCATCCCTTCAATATCCGCCAGCTCTTCTCCCTTCTGCTGTCTGGTCACTGCTCCGATCTGCAGCACATGGATGGGAGCCAGCTCCTTAGCCTTATTAGTCACATACAGCACCCGGTCGGGGCTGTCGATAACCGGTTTGGTATTTGGCATAGCCAGAATGGTGGTAAATCCTCCTCTGGCGGCCGCTCTGGAACCGCTGGCCACATCTTCTTTATGGGTAAGTCCCGGATCACGCAGATGTACGTGAAGATCAATAAGGCCCGGCATTACGTAGCAGCCCCGGGCGTCTATCACTTTATCCGGCTGACCGGAAGGATCCAGAGAAGGTCCCTTTTCCTTGATCACACCGTCCTCAATATAAAGGTCTCCGATTTCGTCAGTCTTATCCGAGGGATTTAACATTCGGCCGTTTTTAATCAATATCTTCATTTTGAAGCACGTCCTTTCTCCTTAGATACAGGCTTAATCAACAACCTTATAGTAACATACACATTTTCTTTCGTCAATTCCACTTTTCCCTTGACTTTTGATATTCTCTAGAATATACTAAGTGTGTCAAAAGGTATATTGGATATAAATATTAAATGGTTTTTAGAGATTGTATTATCATTTTTATACACAATATTATCTCTAAAGACCATTTAATTTTTTTATCCGGATATATCCATGTTTATTCTTTTTATTTTATGGAGGTAACACTATGAACAAGGGAACTGTGAAATGGTTCAACGCTGAAAAGGGATACGGATTTATCACAGGCGAAGACGGACAGGACGTATTCGTTCATTTTTCTGCGATCAACGGCGAAGGCTTCAAATCCTTAGAAGAAGGCCAGGCTGTGACTTATGACCTGACAGAGGGCGCCCGCGGCATGCAGGCAGCCAATGTAAATAAATTATAATTCTGTTTTGGGGAAAAGAAAAGGAGCTGTCGCATTAATCAAAATCGAGAATATTTATACATTTTATTGCTCAGTCTGCAACCCTTTGAGCCTATGGTCTCAAAGCTATGCTCGACAAATTCGCATAAAATGTATAAATATTCCTGACATATGACTAATGCGGCAGCCCCTTTCTTTGTCTGCTCTATTCTGTCTCTGTCTGAGAAAGACCGCTGAGATAATCGGTAAGGGCAGTCACATCCATCTCTGTGGTAACCACCTCCTGCTCCGCATCCGGATCCTCTCTGGTCACCAGATCATAAGCGGAATATCCGATCCAGCCTACCATGGCGATACATACCACGGCAATGGCAAGCTTCTCCAGACGAAGCTCCCATTTTTCTCTTCTCTGGATCTTCTCCCGATTGTTCTTCTGTTTTTTATATCTGTCTACTTTCTGCTGGCTCATAAAAATCTCCTTATGTCTCTATTCTTTTACAAGAGCTTTTGTGATCTCCGCGATATACATCACATGATAATCTTTCTCGGGATACCATTTTTCGTCATTGCTCTTATCATCAAAATTTTCCGGAGGCATAGGAGCATGATACATCTTTCTGCACACCAGTACCAGGTCCGCTTCTTCAAATGCCATGGTATCTTCTACCGGCACAGGGGTAAGGCCTGCTTCTTTTACCTTATCCCGGACCCTTCCGGAAACGCTTCCCAGAAGGCTTAAGGCTTTTCTGTACTCTTCCCCGTAAAAAGAAAGAGTAAAAGTATCCTTGGCGTCAATGAACTCCTTCGTATATCTCTGGGGACGGATATAAACGGTAACCGCATTCTTTCCCCACATTACCCCTGCAGCTCCCCAGCTGGCAGTCATCGTATTAAACTTTTCCTGGTCCCCTGCTGTGACCAGCATCCACTGTTTTCCGATTCTTTCAAAAGGATTAAATTCTATGGACTCAATCGGAACTTCTCTAAATCCCATATTTCTCATTCCTTTCTTTTTTCTTTTCCTATCATACCCCAGGCAACCGGGAATGTCAAACCCTCCGGTAATATCTTCTCATAGTTTCGCAAGTTTTTCTCTTGACCTTTTGGTCTCAGAACGTGTATACTAAATCTTGGAAAAGAGCATTTGCGAATTATAGGGAAGTTCGCAGGTGCTCTTTTTGATTTCTATTATACAAAGGAGGGTATTTATGCAAAAATTTCTAACTCACAAATCCTTCTACATAAAGAAGTGGAGCCTGGACATACTGGTGGATATCCTGGGCGGTATCCTGATCGCCCTCGGAACTTACAACTTTGCCGCTCTGGCTCAGTTTCCCATGGCTGGTCTTAATGGTATCGCCCTGATCTTTTACCATCTTTTCGGCTTTCCCATCGGCCGGATCGCCCTGCTCCTGAATATTCCCATTGCCCTGTTCTGTTTTCCCATACTGGGCAGGCAGTACTTTTTCCGTTCTGTCCGGACGATCTTTATTACCTCTGTGATCATGGACTACCTGGCTCCTATATTCCCTGTCTATGACGGAGACCGGATGCTGGCCGCCATCTGTGCAGGAGTCTTATCCGGTCTGGGCTATGCCCTGATCTATATGCGAGAGTCTTCTACAGGAGGCGCGGACTTTGTCATGCTTTCTATAAAAGCCAAAAAGCCCCATCTTTCTCTGGGAAAGATTGCCTTTGTTATGGACGGCGTGATCGTTTTTCTCGGAACCTTGATGGTATCCAAAGACATTGACAGCCTGATCTATGGTATGATCATCGCTTTTCTCCTGTCCGTCGTAGTAGATAAAGTCATGTATGGGATCGACGCTGGAAAAATGACGCTTATCGTCACCGACCAGGCTCAGGAGATCGCAGATATGATCGATCAGGTCACCGGAAGAGGCTGCACCTTTCTGAAAGGGGAAGGAAGTTTTTCTAAAGAAGAAAAAGCTGTGGTCATGTGCGCCTGCAATAATAAGCAGATGTACAGTATCCGCAGCTCTGTCAAAAAGATCGACCCTAAGGCCTTTATCATTATTGTAGAATCCAACGAAGTGGTTGGGGAAGGTTTTAAGTCTCACTGATCTTTCCCGGATCCGGTCCTTCTGTCTCTTCCTCCAGGTATCGGATCCCTACCAGGGTCAGACCTCTGGCCGGAGCAGTAGGGCCGGCTGCCTGCCGGTCTTTTGCCTCCAGTATCTCTTTCATATGTTCCGGGGGATACATTCCCTGTCCAATCCCCATAAGACTCCCGGCTATGATCCGGACCATATTATAAAGAAATCCCTTTCCCCGTATCTTTATAGTGATGAAAGGATCTTCCCGGCTGATACAGACTTCCTCCACTCTTCTCACCGTTGTCTTTACCTGGGCTCCGGTTCCGCAGAAACTTTTAAAGTCATGTTCTCCCACCAGATATTTTCCCGCGTCTCTCATTTTCCCGATATCCAGCGGCATATAAGTAAAATGGGTATAAAGCCTCTGGGTTGGAATCGGGAACTGCCGGTTCAGGATCTTATATTCATAAGTCTTCTCACTTTCCCGGTATCTGGGATGGAAATCCAGCGGCACTTCCTCGGATTTCTGGATCCGGATATCTTCCGGCAGCCTCTGGTTCAGAGCAAAAGAAAACTTTTCTCCCGGCATACGCATATCCGTATCGAAAACCGCCACATTTCCCAAAGCATGAACTCCTGCATCCGTTCTGCTGGCACCCATGACCGGCGTCTTCTTTCCCGTAAGATCTTCCAGGCAGTTTTCCAGGACCTCCTGGATGGTGATCCCGTTTGGCTGTATCTGCCAGCCGCAGTAATTGGTCCCGTCATAGGCTACCGTCAGTCTGATTCTCTTCATTCCCCGAATACTCCTTTTCCTTTCCTGACAGGATCTGTTCCTGTCATAACAGTACCCGGATCGCAATATCCGCTGCCAGGTATACAAAAACGATCCCGTAAGCCACGTAATCTTTTCTCTGATAGATCAGCGGCTTCATCTGAGTCCTGTGGTCTCCTCCGTGATAACATCTGGCTTCCATAGCCATGGCCAGATCGTCTGCCCTACGAAAGGCAGAGATAAACAGAGGCACCAGAAGAGGGATCATATTCTTTGCCTTCTGGATCAGATTTCCTGTTTCAAAATCAGCTCCTCTGGCAATCTGCGCTTTCATGATCTTGTCCGTTTCTTCCATAAGGATAGGAATAAACCGGAGGGCAATGGACATCATCATGGATATCTCATGGACCGGCACCCTGATCTTATTCAAAGGCCGCAGGATCCTTTCCAGTCCGTCTGTAAGCTGGTTAGGCGTGGTGGTAAGGGTCATTACGGAAGAGCCGATGACCAGATAGATCAGCCGTATACCGATCTTTACCGCCTGCTGGATCCCTTCCACTGTAATGGTCAGAAATCCCAGACTCCAGACTTCTTTTCCCGGGATCAGGAACAGGTTGAAAGCTACCGTTATCAGAAGGATAATGAACAGGGGTTTCAGCCCCTTTACCATAAATTTTACCGGCACCTTGGAAAGAAGGATGATACCTCCCAGAAAACAGGTGGCCAGAACATATCCCCAGAAAGAATCTGCTACAAACAGCGAGATCAGGAACAGAAAAGTTCCGATAAATTTCACTCTGGGATCCAGTCGGTGCAGAGATGAATCTGCGGGATAATATTGTCCTATCGTAATATCTCTGATCATTTTTCTCCTCTCCCCAGTGCTTTTAAAATACTGTTTTTGGCTTCTTCTACGGTAATAGCGGAAGTGTCGGTCTGAAGACCGTTCTCCCGCAGCGCATGCATGATATAAGTGATCTGCGGCGCCGCCAGGCCTATGGATTCCAGCTCCTTATAATGAGAAAAGACTTCTTTTGGCACACCGTCGAAAACTTTTTCTCCATGGTTCATCACCAGGATCCGTTCCACATATCTGGCAATATCTTCCATACTGTGGGAAACCAGGAGCACGGAAATCTTCCTCTCCTGATGGAGCCAGGCGATCTGATCCAGGATCTCGTCTCTTCCTTTAGGATCCAATCCTGCGGTAGGCTCGTCCAGGATCAGCACTTCCGGCTCCATGGCCAGCACACCGGCGATCGCCACCCGGCGTTTCTGTCCTCCGGACAGTTCAAAAGGGGAAGAAGCATAATATTTTTCCTTCAGCCCTACCTGCTTTAAAGCGGTTCTGGCCCGCTCCTGGGCCTCTTCCTGAGAAAGCCCCTGATTTTTGGGACCAAAACACACATCAGACAGCACATCCGCCTCAAAGAGCTGGTGCTCCGGATACTGAAAGACCAGTCCCACTTTGCTCCTCAGTCTTTTCAGGGAATATCCTTCCTGCCAGATATCCTCCCCATTATAAAAAACCGTCCCGGAAGTAGGCCGCATCAGTCCGTTAAAATGCTGGATCAGCGTAGACTTCCCGCTTCCGGTATGGCCGATCACCCCTACAAACTGGCCCTGGGGGATCTCCAGGGATACGTCCTTTAAAGCATGGGTCTCATAGGCCGTCCCCGGATTATAAGTATAGGTAACGTGTTCTAATTTTAATGACATAACGCATCCACCAATTCCTTTATAGTCAGTATACCGTCAGGAAGACGGATTCCTGCTTTTTTCAGTTCGTATGCCAGAAGGGTCACCTGAGGCACATCCAGCCGGTATGCCTTCAGTTCCTCCACTCTGGAGAAGATCTCCCTGGGAGTTCCCTGCATCACCACATGACCCTGATCCATTACGAAAACTCTGTCAGAGTCAATGACTTCTTCCATATAATGGGTGATGAGGATCACGGTAATCCCCTCCTGCCGGTTCAGCTCATGGACAGCTTCCAGCACCTCTTTTCTGCCATTTGGATCCAGCATGGCGGTAGGCTCGTCCATGATGATACATTTGGGCTGCATAGCCATCACGCCGGCAATCGCCACCCTCTGCTTCTGCCCTCCGGACAGCTTGTTCGGGGAACGATGACGGAAGGCTGTCATTCCCACGGCTTCCAGGCTTTTATTTACCCGGCTCCAGATACCTTCTGTGGGGATCCCCAGATTTTCCGGTCCAAATCCTACATCTTCTTCTACCACTGTTCCGATGATCTGATTATCCGGATTCTGGAAGACCATTCCCGCCTTCTGCCGGATCTTCCACAATTCCGGCTCCATAGCTGTATCCATTCCATCCACCCAGATAGTCCCTTCTGTAGGGATCAACAATGCATTCATATGCTTTGCCAGGGTGGATTTTCCTGATCCGTTATGTCCCAGTATGGAAATAAACTGGCCCGGCTGGATATCAAGGTCGACATCCTCCACAGCCGTCTGGCTTTCACTTGCCTGACCATTCTCATCATATTTAAAATAATCGTACTTTAGCTTTCTGGCTTTTATGATCTCCATAGTCCTTAGTTTCTCCCTCTTACATCAACAGGTATAGCGCCAGACCTCCATATCTTCTCCATCATCTTCCAGATGGTAATCGATCTTCTGAAATCCCAGCTTTTCCGCCAGATTTACAGAGGCCTTGTTACCGCTTTTGATACGGCAGTGAAGATATACGGCTCCTCTTTTGGCTGACTCCTGTATGATCCCCCGGCAGGCTTCATAGGCGTAGCCCTGCCTCCGATACTTTTCATCAATGATATATCCCAGTTCCACAACGGTTTTTTTCCGGTTCCAGAACTTAGGTTCTACTCCTGCTCTGCCAATGATCTCTCCTGTGTCTTTCTTCAATACAGACCAGTAACCCATATCACAAAGCTCATACATATAAGTGCGGTAGGAGTCAAAGCCTTCCAGTTCCTCTGAAAGAGGTCTGGCCACTCCTTCACAGGCGTCTCTGGAGGTTTCCTGACCGCAGATCTCTATCAGCCTGGGAATGTCTTCCTTCTTCATCTCCCGGATCAGGAGCCGACGGGTCTCACAGACCACTGCCGGAAGATGATGGCTGTGGCAGTAAACCTTTTCCATAAATGCACAGTCCAGTTCTTCATAGCCTTCAATGACCATGTAAGCTCTTCCCAGATCCTGTTTTCCTGAATCCGGATTCTGAAAACCGATACAGGTGATCCCCGCATTTTTTGCCGCTTTACAGCCGTTCTCAGAATCTTCAATTACCAGGCATTCCCCGGGAGAACAGTCCAGTTCCTGTGCCGCCTTTAAAAAAACGTCCGGTGCCGGCTTGGGATTTTCTACAGATTCTCCGCTGACAAGGATGGCAAAGTATCTCCTGATATCCCAGTGCTCGGTTACCTTCTCAATATAAGAAAGGGGCGAGGAAGAAGCCACCGCAAGCTTATATCCCCCCTGATAAAGCTTTTCCAGGAATTCTTTTACATAAGGGATCAGGGGCGGATAACCTTCTTTTCTGATCAATTCCGCCTTCTTCTCACTCATCTCCTGTCTCAAGGATGTATCCTCAAGGGAAATCCCATAGTGATCATGAAGGATCTGCATCAGGACTCCGATCGTTGACCCGATACAACCCTTATAAACCTCATAGTCCAGATCTATGCCTCTTTCTTTTAAGGTCTCTTTCCAGACTCTGTAATGAAAGGGTTCGCTGTTGATCAGTACGCCGTCCATATCAAAAATTATTCCCTTTAACATATTTTACCTTCTTTTCTAAATATCGGAAGACTGAGGCATAAGTTCTTCGATCAGATCCCATATCTCTTCTCTTCCCTGTTTGGACAGGGCGGAAAAAGGTATCACCACTGTTTCAGAAGGTAGGTCCAGTCCTCTTCTTACTTCACCGATATGTTTCTGGAGCTGGCTTCTTTTTAATTTATCCGCCTTTGTGGCAATAATGATAGGCGCATATCCGTTATGAACGATCCAGTCATACATAAGTTTATCGTTTTCCGATGGTTTATGACGGATATCCACCAGTAAAAATACTGCTTTCAGTTGTTTTGAGTGATGGAGATACCTCTCGATAAGTTTTCCCCACTGTTCCTTCACAGACTGAGAGACTTTTGCATAACCATATCCGGGAAGATCCACCAGATACATCTCATGATTGATGTTATAAAAATTGATCGTCTGGGTCTTGCCCGGTGAGGCGCTGGTGCGGGCCAGAGACTTCCGGTTCATCAGCGCATTGATCAATGAGGATTTTCCAACATTGGATTTCCCTGCAAAGGCGATTTCCGGCACCTGGTTTTCCGGCAGGATACTGGTGATCCCGCACACAGTATCCAATGCTACATGTTTAATGACCATGTATGTTCCTCCCTCTCTAAGAGTTCTGTCTGACTGCCAGTGCATGTTTCAGCACTTCTTCCATAGTGTTCACAGGTACGATCTCCAGTCCCTGGGTGATCTCTTTATCCATTTCCACCACATCTGCCTGGTTTTCTGAAGGGATCAGGACTTTTTCGATCCCTGCGCTTTTGGCCGCCAGGAGTTTTTCCTTCAGGCCTCCGATCGGAAGGACTCTTCCTCTCAGGGTGATCTCTCCGGTCATAGCCACATTGGCCTTTACCGGGGTTCCGGTGATGGCAGAAAGCATAGCCGTAGCCATAGTGATCCCGGCGGAAGGTCCGTCTTTTGGAACAGCGCCTTCCGGAATATGGATATGTAGATCATGTTTCTGGAAAAATTCCGGATCTATGTTATACTGATCTGCCACAGAGCGGATATAGCTGATCCCTGCCTGAGCAGATTCTTTCATTACATCTCCCAGCTGTCCGGTAAGGAGAAACTCTCCCTTACCCGGCATGAGATTGACTTCGATCTGAAGCGTATCGCCTCCTACGCTGGTCCAGGCCAGTCCCCGGACGATGCCCACTTCATCGGTCTGGTTCTTTTTCTGACGGGTATATCTGGCTCTTCCCAGAAAATCTTCCAGATTCTCTGGAGTAACCATCACTTCTTCTTCCTTTTCTTCCATGATCTTTCTGGCGGCTTTCCTGCAGATGTCTCCGATCTTTCTCTCCAGATTCCGGACTCCTGCCTCTTTGGTATAGCCACTGATGATCTCTCTTAAGGCATCTTCCTGGATATGCAGCTGTTTTTCTTTCAGGCCATGGGCCTTGATCTGCTTGGGGATCAGATGTTCCCAGCCGATATGCCATTTTTCATTTTCTGTATAGCTGCTGATCTCTATGATCTCCATTCTGTCCAGAAGAGGTCTTGGGATAGTCTGAAGATCATTTGCAGTGGCAATAAACAGGACTTCCGACAGATCCAGGGGGATCTCCACATAATTGTCCCGGAATTTTACATTCTGCTCCGAGTCAAGGACCTCCAGAAGAGCGGAAGATGTATCCCCTTTATAATCGCTGCTCACCTTATCGATCTCATCCAGGAGCATTAAAGGATTTTTCACTCCGGCCTGGATCAGTCCGTTGGCGATCCTTCCCGGCATAGCACCGATATAGGTCCTCCTGTGTCCCCGGATCTCCGCTTCGTCTCTTACTCCGCCCAGGGATATCCGGACATATTCTTTATGAAGGGCTCTTGCCACGGATCGGGCAATAGAAGTCTTTCCTGTACCCGGAGGGCCTACCAGACATAAAATAGGACTTTCGCCCTTTTTCGTCAAAGTACGGACTGCCAGGAATTCCATGATCCTTTCCTTCACCTTTTCCAGACCGTAGTGATCCGCTTCCAGTATCTGATTGGCCTGTTTCAAATTCCGGCTGTCTCTGGAAGCTTTATCCCAGGGCAGTGACAGCAGAGTCTCGATATAACTGCGCATAACTCCAGCTTCTGCCTGGACTGCCGCAGATTTTTTAAATCTGTCGATCTCCTTATAGATCCGCTCTTTTACTTCTTTGGAAGCCTTCAGCTTTTCCGCCTGTTCCCGGAACTGGTCTGCCTCGGAAACAGTATCTCCGTCTCCCAGTTCCTCCTGGATCACTTTGAGCTGCTCTCTCAGGATATAATCTCTCTGATTTTTATCCACCCGCTCTTTTACCTTCTTATTAAGCTCCATGCGGATTTCCATGATCTGTATTTCATTTGTCAGGATCAATCCCAGCACCTCGTACCGGTCTTCCAGGGAAACAGCCTCCAGGATCTTCTGCTTATCTTCATATTTCATAGGAAGATTTACCGCAATCTGATCAATGACCTTCTCTGCATCATTTAATTCCAGGATCTGTCCTGCCAGGTCCTTGCTCAGCTTGGGATTTTCGTTACAGTACCGGATAAAGATTTCCTTCATCCCTCTGAGCATGGCTTCCTTCATATTTTCATCCAGAGATTCTGCGGCTGAGGCTTCAAAAGCCGCGACTTCTGCCTCCAGATAAAATCCTTCTTCATCTAAGTGGAGAAGTTCTCCTCTCTCCTTCCCTTCCACAAGGACCTGGATGATCCCGTTTTTTGTTTTTACCAGCTGTTTGATCACAGCAATGGTACCGACCCGGTATAAATCCTCCTGTCCCGGTTCCTCTGTCTGAGGAACCTTCTGGGTAATGAGGAAAACTCTCTGGTCCTCCACCATAGCTTTTTCCAGAGCTTTTACAGATTTTTTCCTGCTTACATCAAAATGTACGATCATACCCGGAAGGATGGTGGTCCCTCTCAGAGCGATAGCCGGCAAATATTGTATCGTGTCACTCATAGTCGCTCCTCCTTTTGCTTTTGTATCCATTTATGCAATCTCAGGGGCTTCTTTTTTCTTTCTTCCACTGTTCTTGCTTCTCCTGGAAGGAGCAGGAAGCTCCCTGTGTTCCAGGACAGGTGGTTCTTTACCTTCTACTACTTCCTTAGTAATAGTGCAGGAACTGATGCTCTCGTCAGATGGAGAGGTGTACATGATATCCATCAGCACGCTTTCCATGATTGCCCGCAGACCTCTGGCTCCTGTCTTTCTTTCCATGGATTTATCTGCAATGGCCTCCAGCGCGCTGTCTTCAAACTTCAGTTCAATACCATCCAGGTCAAAAAGCGCCTGATACTGGCGCACCAGAGAATTCTTCGGTTCTGTAAGGATCCGGACCAAAGCCTGGCGATCCAGAGCATTAAGTGAAACCACTACCGGCACACGTCCCACAAATTCCGGGATCAGCCCGAAACGCACCAGATCCTGGGGCATGACCTCTTTGAGCAGCTCTCCCACATTTTTCTCCTGAGGAGTTGCGATAAAGGTATTAAATCCAATAGATTTGGTATCTTTCCTCGTCTCTATGATCTTATCCAGCCCTTCAAAAGCACCGCCGCAGATAAAAAGAATATTTGTGGTGTCAATCTGGATAAACTCCTGCTGAGGATGTTTTCTTCCTCCCTGAGGAGGCACATTGGCTACGGTTCCCTCCACGATCTTCAGCAGGGCCTGCTGGACGCCTTCTCCGGATACATCTCTGGTAATGGATGCGTTTTCTGACTTCCTGGTGATCTTGTCGATCTCATCTATATAGATAATACCGTACTGTGCCCGTTCAATATCGTAATCGGCAGCCTGGATCAGCTTCAAAAGGATATTTTCCACATCTTCTCCTACATATCCTGCCTCTGTCAGTGTGGTGGCATCTGCAATGGCAAATGGCACATTGAGAAGTCTTGCCAGGGTCTGGGCCAGAAGCGTCTTTCCTGATCCAGTAGGTCCCAGCATCAGTATATTGCTCTTCTGGAGTTCCACCTCTGAGGTGCTGCCTGCCAGCACTCTTTTATAATGATTGTATACAGCTACAGAAAGAACTTTCTTCGCCTCTTCCTGTCCGATCACATACTCATCCAAAAACTTTTTGATCTCCTGAGGTTTCAGCAGATTAATCTCATCAGACATTTCATTTTCAAAATCTGCCCCCAGTTCTTCATCGATAATCTCTGCGCAGATTCCCACACATTCATCACAGATATAAGTGCCGTTAGGCCCTGCGATCAACTTTTTCACCTGGTCATCTGTCTTACCGCAAAAGGAACACCGGATCTTTATATCATTCCCTTTCATCGCCATTCTTCTTTCCTTTCTGTTTTGCCCTAATCATCCTGAAAGTGGAAAGACCCCCGCATAAATCTGCAGGAGTCTTATCTTCAGTCACTATCTATGCTCGATAACCATGTCGATCAAACCATAATCCTTTGCCTCCTGGGCAGTCATATAGTTATCTCTCTCTGTATCTCGCGCAATTGTCTCCAGGGTCTGGCCTGTGTTCTGTGCCAGAATAGAATTCAGTCTTTGCTTAGTCTTCAGAATCTGCTCTGCCACAATCTCAATCTCTGTTGCCTGACCTTTGGCGCCGCCGGAAGGCTGATGTATCATAATTTCCGCATTGGGAAGAGCCATACGTTTTCCTTTGGTGCCCCCTGCCAGGAGAAAGGCTCCCATACTGGCCGCCAGTCCCATACAGATGGTGGACACATCACATTTAATATACTGCATGGTGTCATAGATCGCCATACCTGCGCTGACCGATCCTCCCGGGCTGTTGATATATAAATGGATATCTTTCCCCGGATCCTCAGATTCCAGGAACAGAAGCTGTGCCACGATCAGATTCGCTGACACATCTGTTACTTCTTCTCCAAGGAAAATGATCCTGTCTTTTAACAATCTGGAATAAATGTCGTAACTTCTCTCTCCACGGCTGGTCTGTTCAATGACATATGGTACTAAGCTCATGAAAATCCTCCTATTTA
>DWUY01000053.1 GCA_019120515.1 Candidatus Blautia avicola
GGTTTCCAAGTCAACTCTGTCAGCCCTGATAAAAAAGCTGAGAGAAAAAGGTTATCTTTATTTTCAGGAAAATCCTTGTGATGTCCGTAAAAAGACAGTGCTCCCTACAGAAAAACTGAAGATGGAAGGAAATGCCTTTTTGAAGAAGGCGGAAGAAATGGAAGACGAGATCTGCAGCGTGCTGAGTCGTCAGGAAAAAATACAGTTGTTGGAGCTGGAGCAGAAGCTGCTGGCTCAGCTGTCCAGGATGGAGCATGATGAAACAAAAAAAGACAGGAGGTTTATTTACCGTGAGAAAAGTTTTGCAACAGCTCAAACAGTATAAGCGGGAGACCTTTCTATGTATCGGTTTGACCGCCCTTGAAGTCATTATGGAAATATTGATGCCTTTTATTACTGCTATGATCATTGACCATGGTCTTGAAGTAAGGAATCTGCCGGCAGTTTACCGCTATGGCGTCATTATGGTGCTTATGGCTTTTCTGAGCCTGTGTTTTGGCGCTATGGCCGGAAAAAACGCCGCAGGAGCTGCCTCTGGTCTGGCAGCCAATCTCCGTGAGGCGATTTATACGAATATACAGACTTTTTCCTTTTCCAATATTGATAAATTCAGTGTGCCGGGACTGGTTACCCGTATGACAACGGATATCACTAATGTACAGAATGCTTTTATGATGATCATCCGTGTGGCGGTCCGGGCTCCTTTAAACCTGGTATTCAGTTTTATTATGTGTATGATCATCAGTCCAAGGTTAAGCGCCATGTTTCTGATCGCTGTGGTATTCCTGGTGATCGTTATCGGATCCATCATGGTGGTCACACTGAGGATCTTCAATCAGGTATTCCGCAGATATGATGACTTAAATGCCAGCGTACAGGAAAATGTATCTGCCATCCGTGTGGTAAAAGCATTCGTTCGTGAAGACTATGAGAATGTTAAATTTGCAAAAGCTTCCAAAATGCTTTATGACCTTTCTGTAAAGGCAGAAGGACTTCTGGCCTTCAATAACCCGGCCATGATGGTGGCTGTTTACTTCTGTATTATTTCTGTTTCCTGGTTCGGCGCCCAGTTTATCGTCGGCGGTTCCATGACAACAGGAGATCTTACCAGTCTGTTCAGTTACATTATGTCACTGCTGATGAGTCTGATGATGCTGTCTATGGTAGTGGTCATGATCAGTATGTCTATGGCAAGTATCCGCCGTATCAGCGAAGTTTTAAATGAAAAAGCTGATCTGACAGATCCGGAAGATCCGGTTATGGCTGTATCTGACGGACAGATTGATTTTAACCATGTGAATTTTTCTTATAAACACGGCAGCGGAAAAAATGCACTGTCTGATATTGATCTTCACATTAAAAGCGGCGAGACTATAGGTGTTATCGGAGGCACTGGTTCCGGAAAGAGTACGCTGGTGAATCTGATCTGCCGTCTTTATGATGTGGACGACGGATCTGTATGTGTAGGCGGCGTGGACGTACGGAAGTACGACACAGAGGTCCTCAGGAATCAGGTTTCTGTGGTACTTCAGAAAAACACCCTATTTTCCGGTACTATCCTGGATAACCTCCGCTGGGGAAATCCGGATGCTACAGAAGAAGAATGTATAGAGGCATGTAAGGCATCCTGTGCCGATGAATTCATCGACCGGATGCCGGAGGGATATCATACCAATATTGCCCGGGGCGGCGCCAATGTTTCCGGAGGTCAGAAGCAGCGTCTGTGTATCGCCAGAGCCCTTCTGAAGAAACCGAAGGTCCTGATCCTGGACGACTCCACCAGCGCGGTAGATACGGCAACTGACGCCAGTATCCGGGCGGCTTTTGCCAAAGAGATCCCGGGAACTACCAAGATCATCATTGCCCAGCGTATTTCCAGTGTACAGTCCGCAGACAGGATCCTTGTACTGGACAACGGACGGATCGATGCTTTTGACACCCATGACAATCTGCTGAAGACCAATGCGATCTATCAGGAAATCTATCATTCACAGATGGAGGGCGGCGGCGATTTCGATCAGCCCGCTTAATTCAGAAAGGAGGAAAAACTGACTTATGAGTAATAAACAATCAAGACCTGAAAAGACTTCAGCTACAAAGCTGATCAGCAGGGTCATCCGATATATGCTGCATTATTACAAAATTCCGTTTTTGCTTGTTATCGTCTGTATTCTGATCACGGCCATTGCAACCGTTGTAGGGGCTACTTTCCCCCAGACACTGGTAGATGATTACATAACGCCTATGCTGGCCAATGGTTCCAATGATTTCAGCGGCCTGGCTGCTGATCTGGTACAGCTGGCCTGTATCATGGCTATAGGTGTTATCACAGCATTCAGCTACAACCGGATCATGGTAAATGTAAGCCAGGGGACCATGCGTCATTTGAGAGATGACCTTTTCCGGAAAATGGAAGCTTTGCCTATCAAATATTTTGATAACCATGCCCACGGCGACATTATGTCTGTGTATACCAATGATGTGGATACTCTGCGGCAGCTTCTCAGCCAGAGTATTCCTCAGATTATAAACTCTGTGATCACGATGGCGGCAACGCTGGTTACCATGATCGTTTTAAATCCGGCTCTGACAGTGATCTCTATCCTGACGGCTGTGGTGATGCTGTTTGTTACCTCAAATTTCTCAAAGTTGTCAGGAAGATATTATATCCGGCAGCAGATGGATCTGGGAACCGTGGACGGATTTATTGAAGAGATGCTGGATGGACAGAAAGTTGTTAAGGTGTTCTGCCATGAGCAGGCGGCTATGGCGGACTTTCATAAGGTAAATGAAGAACTGAGAAACAGTACCAATAAAGCCAATACCTATGCCAACCTGCTGATGCCGGTGAACGCCAATATCGGCTGGATCAGCTATGCGTTGGTGGCTATTATCGGCGCGATCCTGGGGATCAACGGACTGGCAGGTGTTACTATCGGAACTGTAGTAACCTTTGTGGGACTGAATAAGAGCTTTACCAACCCCATCACCCAGGTCAGCCAGCAGATCAACTTTGTGGTCAACGCCGCAGCCGGCGCCCAGCGTGTATTTGATCTGATGGATCAGACACCGGAGAAAGATGAAGGCTATGTAGAACTGGTCAATGCAAAAGAAGACGAAAATGGAAACCTGACAGAGTCTGAAACAAGGACAAATCTTTGGGCGTGGAAACATCCTCACAAAGCAGATGGGACTGTTACCTATACAAAACTGGAAGGTGCGGTTGTTTTTGATGACGTAGATTTCGGCTACACGGATGATAAAATCGTCCTGCACAATATCAGCCTTTGGGCAAAACCGGGACAGAAGATCGCCTTTGTAGGAGCTACCGGTGCCGGAAAGACTACCATTACCAATCTGATCAACCGTTTCTATGACATAGCAGATGGAAAGATCCGTTACGACGGTATCAATATCAATAAGATTAAAAAGCCGGATCTGCGCCGTTCTCTGGGTATGGTCCTTCAGGATACCCACCTGTTTACCGGTACGGTTATGGACAATATCCGTTACGGCAAGCTGGATGCTACAGATGAAGAATGTATCAAAGCTGCCAAGCTTGCGAATGCCGACGGATTTATCCGCCGTCTGCCTGATGGATACAATACCTTGCTTACCGGAGACGGAGCCAATTTGAGCCAGGGACAGCGTCAGCTGCTGGCGATTGCCAGAGCGGCTGTAGCAGATCCTCCGGCGCTGATCCTGGACGAGGCGACCTCCTCTATTGATACCCGTACTGAGAAACTGGTACAGGACGGTATGGACGCTCTCATGAAGGGACGTACTACTTTTGTCATCGCCCACCGTCTGTCAACGGTTAAAAACTCTGACTGTATCATGGTCATGGAGCAGGGGCGTATCATTGAGCGCGGTACCCATGACGATCTGATCGCGGCAAAAGGCAAGTACTATCAATTATATACAGGAAATTTCGCAGATTAAAAAGCTGGAGTTAAAAAAATTTCAGAGGATTATTTCAAGGCGCAGCTGTATGAGTCATATTCTTGATTTTGACTAATACGGCCGCGCCTATTTTTGTATGTAAAAGAACTTCTATTGACGAAATATGCAGAAAGCAGTAAGATACTCATTACAAAATCGAGGAGAGTAAAAATGACCTTAAATCAGCTTAATTATGTAATTGCCATAGCGGAGCAGGGCTCCATTAATAAAGCCGCACAACAGCTGTATATTTCCCAGCCTTCCCTGACCAGCGCGGTCCGGGAGCTGGAGAAAGAGCTGAGGATCGTACTGTTCCACCGAAGCGGCAAAGGGGTGACCCTGACCAATGACGGGGCAGAATTCCTCTTATATGCCAGGCAGCTTTACGGGCAATATGAAGAGATACTGGATAAGTACGGAAAGAACGGCTCCCTGAAAAAGAAATTCGGAGTATCGGCCCAGCACTATTCCTTTGCGGTAAAGGCATTTGTGGATATGGCGAAACAGTTTGATATGTCAAAATATGAATTTGCCATGCGGGAGACCAGGACGGCAGAGGTGATCCGGGATGTGAGCACTATGAAAAGCGAGATCGGTGTTCTGTACCTGTCGGATTTTAACCGGAAGAGCCTGGAAAAGCTTCTCAGGACTGCAGGACTGGAGTTCCATCCTCTGGCACAGTGCCGGGCATATGTATATCTCTGGAAGGGACATCCCCTTGCGGGGCAGGCCGCCATTTCCTTTGATCAGCTGGCAGAGTATCCCTGCCTGGCTTTTGAGCAGGGGGATAACAGTGCCTTTTATCTGGCGGAAGAAATACTGTCCACCAATGAATATCCCAAGATCATCCGGGCAAATGACAGAGCTACTATGCTGAACCTGATGGTGGGTCTTAATGGATATACTCTCTGTTCAGGGATCATCAGTCAGGAACTGAACGGAGATGATTTTGCCGCCATTCCCTTCCAGGATGATGAAGAAAATCAGAACAGCGTTATGGAGATCGGCTATGTGGTAAGAAAGAATACATTTCTCAGCAAAATGGGAGAACTGTATATAGAAGCATTAAAAGAATCTCTTAAAAATTCAGACAGCAAAGATACTCAGTTATAGACTGGATCTATAACCGGGTATCTTTTTTGTGTATTAGACAGCTTTTTGCTGCCATGATAGGATAAATTCCATCAAAAGAAAACGGGAGGTAAGTATTATGGCAGATATAAGAGATTCTAAAAACTGGAGCTTCGAGACAAAACAGGTGCATACGGGACAGGAACAGCCGGATCCGGCAACAGGAGCCAGGGCAGTTCCCATTTACGCCACCACTTCTTATGTGTTTGACAGCTGCCGCCAGGGAGCAGAACGGTTTGCTCTCAAGGAGCCGGGAAATATTTACGGAAGGCTGACCAATCCCACACAGGAAGTATTTGAACAGAGAATGGCGGCTCTGGAGGGAGGAACGGGGGCTTTGGCTACTGCTTCGGGAGCGGCAGCCATTACCTATACTTTTCAGGCCCTGGCAAAAGCAGGGGAACATATCGTAGCCTCCAAAAGGATCTATGGAGGAACTTATAATCTTCTGGCCCATACCCTTCCTCTGACCAGCGGTATTACAGCCAGCTTTGCAGATCCTGAGGATGAAGAGGCTTTTGAAAAGGAAATACGGGAAAATACAAAAGCCATCTTTACAGAGACTCTGGGAAATCCCCATTCTAATGTGGCGGATCTGGAAAAGCTGGCCAAGATCGCCCACAAGCATAACATTCCCCTGGTCGTAGATTCTACCTTTGCCACACCTTACCTGGTGCGGCCCATAGAATATGGAGCGGACATTGTGGTCCATTCCGCTACGAAATTTATCGGAGGCCATGGAACAGCCCTAGGCGGGGTTATCGTGGACAGCGGAAGGTTTGACTGGAAGGATTCCGGAAGATATCCCTGGATCTCTGAGCCAAATCCCAGCTACCACGGGGCTGTTTTTACAGAGGCGGCGCCGGAGGCTCCCTTTGCAACCTATATCCGGGCGGTGCTTCTTCGGGATACCGGGGCGGCTATCTCTCCTTTCCATGCCTTTCTCCTTCTCCAGGGACTGGAGACCCTTTCTCTCAGAGTAGAGCGTCATACAGAAAACGCGTTGAAAGTGGTAAACTATCTGGCGTCTCATCCCCAGGTGGAGGAGGTCCACCACCCGTTTCTGGAAAGGGAACCTACCCATGAACTGTATAAAAAGTATTTTCCCAAGGGAGGGGGCTCTATATTTACTTTTGAGATAAAAGGAGACGCCGGGAGGGCGCAGAGGTTTATCGACCATCTTCCGATTTTTTCTCTGCTGGCCAATGTGGCGGATACCAAATCACTGGTCATCCACCCGGCCTCGACTACTCACAGCCAGTGTACCCCGGAAGAACTGCTGGAGCAGGGGATCAGGCCAAATACGATCCGGCTGTCTGTGGGGATCGAGAATGGGGAAGATCTGATCGCGGCACTGGAAGCTGCATTTCGGGATGCCCCCTATTGACGAAATTTGTGCAAAGCAGTAAGATAAGCTTTGCGGAATGCGAATTTTGGGGGAAATGTCCATGAAAAAGAATAAATTTGAGATTGATATGTGTAATGGCTCCATTATGGATAAGCTGATATCCTTTTCCCTTCCTCTTATGCTTACCAGTATCCTGCAGCTGATGTTTAACGCGGTGGATATTATTGTGGTGGGAAGGTTCAGCGGAAGCCAGGCTCTTGCGGCGGTGGGTTCTACCACGGCTCTGATCAATATTTTTACCAACCTGTTTATCGGGATCTCGCTGGGAGCTAATGTCCTGGCGGCAAGATATTATGCGGCAGGCCGGGACAAGGAAATGTCAGAAGCAGTACATACAGCCATTGCACTGGCTCTTGTCAGCGGTATCATTATGGCCTTTGTGGGAGTGGGGGCGTCCAGGTTTGCCCTGGAGCTTATGGACACTCCGGCGGATGTGATCGATCAGTCTGTACTTTATATGAGGATCTATTTCATGGGCATGCCCTTTTTTATGCTGTATAACTATGGGGCTGCCATTTTAAGAGCAGTAGGGGATACAAAGCGTCCCCTGCTTTTCCTGCTGGCAGCAGGGATGACCAACGTGGCGCTGGATCTGCTCCTGGTTATCGTGATCCCTCTGAATGTGGCAGGGGTGGCTATCGGGACGGTAGCTTCCCAGATGATCTCCTGTATCCTGGTACTTTGGTGTCTTCACCGGACAGAAGGAAGCTATCAGCTTCGTTTTTCAAAACTCAGGATCCGGAGCGTATATCTGAAACGTATTTTCCAGGTGGGGATACCTGCCGGGATCCAGAGCACGGTGATCAATTTTTCCAACGCGCTGCTCCAGTCTTCGGTGAATTCCTTTGGTTCAACGGCAATGGCCGGTTATACCGCTGCCAATAATGTGCTGGGATTTTTATATTCGGCAGTCAATGCAGTGACCCAGGCATGTATGAGCTTTACAAGTCAGAACTATAGTGTAGGGAAAACAAAGAGAATGGACAGGGTCTTTGTGGATTGTATCATCC
>DWUY01000054.1 GCA_019120515.1 Candidatus Blautia avicola
TTGCTCCATTCCGGTCTGTAAAGTTCTGCGAAATCTTCTTGATGAAGGATTTTTAAAGAATACTCACAGGACAGGGGCTTCACTTTATTTATATCCGGCAGATAATATTCTGCCATAAAACAGACACTCTGTCCTTCTTTTCTGAGTTTATCCTCCAGCCAGTGGATATTTGGAGTCTCAAAACAATGATAGAATGTAAATTTATGGAGATACTCCTCTATGACCTCCTGATACTCTTCTTTTACAGAAGCAACAATATTATTTCCGTAAGAAACCAGGTTAGCGGATACCGGCTCCTGATAATACTTCTTAGCCCCGGGCCCTATTCCTCCTCTAACTACAACCGGTTCAGTTTTTAAAAAGTCTTCAGCCTTACAGTTTAAATCTGCTGCAGACTGCTCCATGGCGATTCCCAGGATTTCCTGATTTGTCATTTTCATTCTCCTTTTCATATATAAGTAGACTTCGCCTTAGCCAATTCCCCTCTGATCTCTGTTTACAGAGCGCAGGCATACGAATATATGTGTATATTTAGCGTTAACAATATAACTGTACCGGGGACTGCCAAGATATGGTCAAATTTTCAAAATTTCGATTTTCTACTGTACTGTCTGGCAAAAATGTACGGTCAAATTTTCAAAATTTCGATTTTCTACCGTACTGTCTGGCAAAAAAATACGGTTGAATTTCTAGAATTCGATTTTCTACCGTACTGTCTGGCAAAAAAGGTACGGTTGAATTTCTAGAATTCTTCCATATAACCGTTCGCCGGTTAAACGGATAGGGATGAGCCTTTCCCTATCCGTTGCGATACTGCGGGCAGCTCCAGGCAAAGCCCGGCGCTGTCCGTTGTCCAGCAAATGCCGGCTCATGCAAGCACTGCGGTCGCTTGCCGGGTATATCGCGGCATTGCCGCTTGATGACTGCTTCCCGTCGGATGCCGGCTCGTGCAAGCACGGCAGTCGCCCGACCGGCGATCGCGAAAAAAAATCCAAGGGCTGCCGCCTATTATACGGCAAACCCTTGGAATGTTCGTCATTCATAAACTTCTATCTCTGAGATACAATTATCCTCCCATCTTTCTCCCTCATAAGAGGACTGGATCCGGATTTTTATCTCAGAAGCCTCTACCGGTTCCTGAAGCGCCAGGTAAAAGACCTTTTTTTCATTTGGGAATTCCAGGATTTCTTCTTCAGCTTCCCCTACCTGAATAGCCAGGGACTGGGGGCGGGCATTATATCTCCACAGTTCATCGCTTTTCCAGTTTCCCAGATAAAGGACCAGATACCGGACCTGATGGCTGCCTTCCAGGGAAATCGTCACACCTTTTCCCTCTCCGGTGCCCTCTTCTCCCTCCTGCCAGGAGGTTGTCTGATCTCCATCAATGAGACGGCTGCCACTGTAGTCTTCTTCCTCAGACTGTTTCTGGGAATCTGCCTGGGCAGATGCAGGCTGCAGTTTTGTATTCTGAGAAAGATCCGGTTCTTCCTCAAGAAGCCGGATATTTCCCGTCTCCACAGATGAAGTCTCTGTTTCTGATTCTTCTATCTTCTGATCATATTCTTTTTCCAGTGTATCCAGTTGATTCATTCTCCTGATTCCCAGAAAGATACCTGCGGCCAGGCACAGAAGAAGAAAGATGCCTGCCAGAAGTGCCGTATATCTTCTGGCCCTCTTTTTTTCCGAAGTCAAAGGTTCCTTTTTCTCTTCCTCCTCATCGTCATCATCATCATCTTCTTCCTCGTCATCTAAGTCCTCATCTTCCTCGCCATCGTTTTCTTCATCCAGACTCTGAACCTCTCCAGGCCGGACTTCTTCCTCAGACTCTTTCGCCGCTTCTCCATCTTTTGGTTCTGCATCTTCCTTGACAGCTTCCAAAACCGGAGAAGGTGCTTCATCTGAAGCTGGCTCTTCTTCCCCGGATTGTTCTTCCGGATATTCCCGGTCTTCTGGATCTTCTACAGCAAACTCCGGCCGAACAGCGTCCGATTCCCGGTCTTCTGCTTCCAGGATCTCCGGCTGAGAATTTTCTAGTGGAACTTCTTCTGACAAGGGAATCTCTGTCTCAGAGACTTCCGGCCATCTCTCCGTTTCTCCAAAGGCCTCCGACCGCCCATCCTCTTCTTCAAAGCCTTCCGGCTGTCTATCCTCTTCTTTAAGAACTTCCGGCTGTCTATTCTCTCCCTCAGAGACTTCCGATTGCCCATTCTCTTTCTCAGAGACTTCCGGCTGGGACTCTTCTTTCTGGCCTTCCTCCGCCTTTAAGATCTGTTCCAGCTCTTCATCGGATTTATAATAAGCCCATATGTCTTCTTCATCCATATATTCCGGAAAAACGGCTTTTCCACACCGGCTGCAGTATAAATCACTGTCAGAAAGTTCCTTTCCGCATCTTTCGCACTTCATACTAATTCCTTCCCGGCAATTTTACTTCTTACTTCCAGTAATCTCGCTCATTATCGATCATATAAAGCAATGCGTTACAGATACAGGCGGCAATATTGCTTCCGCCTTTTCTTCCCTTTGCAACAATATAGGGAACCTCTGTATCCATGATCATTTCTTTTGATTGTACCACATTTACAAACCCTACCGGAACCCCTATGATCAAATATGGAGATATTTTTTTCTCCTGGATCAGTTCATAAAGCCGTACAAGGGCTGTAGGCGCGTTTCCAATGGCAAAGATCAGCGGTTTTCCAAGGGACGCGGCTTTATCCATACAGGCGGTGGCTCTGGTACAGCCCTGTTCCCTTGCCGCCTGGGCTACATCCTCATCAGACATAAAACAGTAGACTTCTCCACCGTATTTTTTCAGGGCCTTTTTATTGATCCCTGCCTTGGCCATCTGGGTGTCCGTTACGATACAGGCTCCGTCCTTGATCGCCTGGATCGCTTTTTCCACTGCCCCTTCTGAAAAGCAGAGATTATCTGCATAATCAAAATCCGCGCTGGTATGGATACAACGTTTTACGATCAGTTCCGTTCCGGGGATCAGCTTCTTATCTCCCAGTTCCCGGGTGATGATCTCAAAGCTTCTGGTCTCAATCTCTTTTGGTTTTACATTTTCCAGTTCTACTTTCATATCTGCCATCTCCTGTCTCTTTTTAAGCTTCTGTCAGATCCCTTCCTCCAGGATCTGATAGATTTTTTCCATGTCTAAATGTTCTCTCAGGCCCTGGGCCAGAAGGTCATACTGGGTTTCCTTAAAGCTGGCAAAATCTACTCCTGTCATGGAAGACACATCAATTCCCTTGATCTCTCCAATGGCTTCTACCACTTTCTTGGCTACCTCTTCTTTATCAAAAATCCCATGGACATAAGAACCATATACATTTTTATAAAAGGCTCCGTCTTCTTTTGTTTCATTTTTAACCGTATCCGTGATCCTGGTAAAGCTCTGAACGCCTTCCCTAAGAGTGGTCTCTCCCATATGGATCTCATAACCTTCCAGGTTTACCCCTGTCAGCGTATGCAGAGGACCCTGTACCTGGTCAAAAGAGCCTTCTACCCGGGTTCTGGTCTTTCCTTCTTTAAATACCGTATCCATAGGCAGAAGACCCATGCCTTTGATCTCCCCTCCGGCTTCCACATGTTCCGGATCTGCCAGAGTCTCTCCCAGCATCTGATAACCTCCGCATACGCCGAAGATGATCTTTCCTTCTGCGGCTTTTTTCAGCACAGCAGCTTCCAGACCATTCTGCCGCATCCACAGCAGATCCTCCATAGTATTTTTGGTTCCCGGCAGGATGATCATATCCGGATTCTTCAGTTCCTGGACATGACGTACATACCTGAGGGATACTCCCGGGATCACCTCCAAAGCATTAAAGTCCGTGAAATTAGAGATCCTTGGCACCCGGATCACCGCAATATCGATAAGATCCACTTCCTGTTTTCCGGAAAACCGCTCCGTCAGGCTATCCTCATCTTCTACTTCCAGTTCCATATAAGGAGCCACGCCTACTACCGGGATATGGGTCCTTTCCTCCAGCATTTCCACGCCGGGATCCAGTATAGTCTTATCTCCCCGGAATTTATTGATGATCATCCCTTTCACCATCTTCTGCTCATCCGGCTCCAGGAGCATGATCGTTCCCATCAGCTGGGCAAAAACACCTCCACGGTCAATATCGCCCACCAGCAGTACCGGAGCTTTGGCCATTTTGGCCATGCCCATGTTGACAATATCTTCTTCCTTCAGATTGATCTCCGCCGGACTTCCGGCTCCTTCGATCACAATAATATCATATTTTTCCGCCAATGTCTCATATGCTTCCATAACTTTTGGCACCAGCTGCTTTTTATATTTAAAGTAATCTCTGGCACTCATAGTTCCCAGGACTTCTCCGTTTACGATGACCTGGCTGCCTACGTCATTGGTAGGTTTCAGCAGGATGGGGTTCATCAGCACAGAAGGACTGATCCCTGCGGCCTCCGCCTGCATGACCTGTGCTCTTCCCATCTCCAGGCCTTCCTGGGTGATAAAAGAATTCAGTGCCATATTCTGAGATTTAAAAGGGGCCACCTTGTATCCGTCCTGTTTAAAGATCCTGCACAGGCCTGCTGCCAGCAGACTCTTCCCTGCATTGGACATAGTCCCCTGTATCATAATTGCTTTTGCCATAATCATTCCCTCTTTTGTTTTATCTGTTTTGGTCTAATGTCTCCTTAAGAACCTTTAAAAGCCGGCGGTTCTCTTCTCCGGTGCGGACCGCTACTCGGTAATAGCCCTTTTTCAGACCCCGGTAATTGCTGCAGTCCCGGATATAAATTCCTTTCTCCAGGCATTTTTCCTGAAGGTCTTCCCGGCCTTTGAAAAAAATATAATTGGCCTCTGAGGCAAATGTGAAAAATCCCAGTTTTTTCATACTTTCCAGAAGGATTTCCCTTTCCTTTCGGATCTTCTTCATAGACTCTTTCACATATGTCTCTTCTTTTAACGCGGCGATCCCCGCCTCCTGGGCCACTACAGAAACATTCCATGGCTGCATGACTTCTTTCATTTTTCCCAGGATCTGAGGGTCTCCGCAGAAGCCGTATCCCAGCCGGATCCCGGCCATGGCGTATTTCTTTGTAAAGGCCTTTAATAAAAACATCTGAGGATACTCTTCCAGATATCCTTTCATGGAATACTTCTCAGCTTCCTCCAGAAAATCCTCAAAACATTCGTCCAGGACCAGAAAAGTTCCAGTATCCCGGCAGCGCTGCGCCAATTTCTTCAGATATTCCGGCTCTGCCGCTACGCCGGTAGGATTATTAGGATTGCAGAAAAACACCATATCCGTATCTTTTCCGATATGATCCAGGAATTCCTCTCCCGGACGGAATCCTTCTTCTTCAGAGAGAAAATAATACTCTGTCACACACCCGCAGGCTGTTAATGCCTGTTCATATTCTGCAAAGGTGGGTGCCAGAAGAAGGGCCTTTGCAGGTTTTAACGCCAGGACCAGGCCGAAGATCAGGTCCGCCGCTCCGTTTCCGCAGATGATGGACTCCATAGGAACCCCCTCTGCCTGCGCCAGGGCCCGGCGCAGGCTCTCGCACTCTACATCCGGGTAATGGCAGACCAGTTCCATAGCCGCCGCCCCTGCTTTTTTTACTCCCTCAGGTGTTCCGTAAGGATTGCAGTTGGAGGAAAAATCCAGTACATTTTTATGCCGGTAAATGTCTCCTCCGTGTTTATGTATCTCTGTCATTGTCTCACCTCTAGATCAGGGAAAGGATCCCCATGATTGCCAGCCGGATCCCGGCGAAGAGCACTGTTGCCAAAACAGCGCTTACATACAGAAGCCTGTTTGCCTTTGGAATGTCCTCAAACTCCACGGGGCGTTTCGCATCTCCCAAAGTAGGCTTCTCATACAGTTTTCCAAAATAATAGGCATTTCCCGCAAGCTGGATATCCAGGGCCCCTGCCATAGCGGATTCCGTCTGGGCAGAATTGGGACTTGCATGGTTATACCGGTCTCTTTTAAAGATCTTCCAGGCATTTTTTCCATCCATTCCTGTGATCTGGGCCGCCCCGATCATAAGAAGGGCGGATATCCTGGCGGGAATATAATTGACTACGTCATCCAGCTTTGCCCCGTATCTTCCAAAATTCAGATACCGGTCATTCTTATATCCTACCATAGAATCCATGGTATTTACCGTTTTATACAGATACAGAAGAGGAGGCCCTCCCAGAGCCATATAAAACAGCGGTGCGATCTCTCCATCTGAAGTATTTTCTGCCACAGTTTCCACTGCCGCTTTTGTCACTCCCTCAAATGTAAGATTCTGGGTATCCCGGCCTACGATCATGGAAACTGCGTGTCTGGAACTCTCCAGATCTCCTTTTTTCAGCTCCCGGTATACCTTCATACTCTCTTCTTTTAAAGATCTGGCCGCCAGCATCTGATAACACATAAAGGTCTCCAGAAGGATCCCCAGAAGGGTATGGATCTTATAAGCCAGAAACAGGATTCCCGCCGGGATCACAAACCCCAGGATACACAGCAGGATCACCATAAGAAGTCCTGCCTGACGTTCTCCCTGGGGTGTTTTTGGAAAAATTCCCCGGAGCTTTTTTTCCAGGAAACTGATCTCTTTTCCGATAACCCGCACCGGGTGGTACAGCCATCTGGGATCTCCCAGGAGCAAATCTATAACAAAGCCCAGAATAAGGGCCAGTGGTGTCCATTTAAACATCTGTCCATAATCCTTTCTTGGCAGAGAGCACATGCCTTTCATTCTTCCAGAGTTCTTCCTCCAGAGTCAGGACATAGTATTCTCCGTTTTTTATCTGCCAGTCAAAATACCCCTGTTTCGGATATCCATAGGCGCTGAGGATACTCATAATAGTACCTCCGTGAGCGACGATAGCCGTTGCCGGACTTTCCATGGCAAAGGCTTCCTCCACACATCGGACAAAGCCCTCCCGGCATCGGTTACGGAATCCTTCCGGATCCTCTCCCCCGGGAAAAGGAAGGGCGCCGCCGCTGTCGATCCAGGCCTGATAGTCCGGATTTCCCGACAGCTCCTTATAATTCTTATTTTCAAAATCTCCAAAATCACATTCTTTAAGTAGAGGGCACTCTTTTTGCGCCAGTCCGGGATATAATAGCTCCCCTGTCTGCCGGCAGCGTTTCATAGGACTGACAAAAAGAAGTTCTGCTTTGGGATAATTCTTTTCCTCCAGTTCCCGGATTCCCTCCTGGCAGAGAGGTTCATCGGTTCTGGATCCGATATATTTTCCCGAAAGATTGCCCTGAGTCTTTCCGTGACGTATCAGATAGATCTTAAGCATTTTTTATCACCGTCCCGATCCCGCAGACTACCCGTATCACCTGGCTGCTCTTTGCCGCGATCCCGGTGCAGATCCTTCCTGTGGCTTCCCGGTATTTCCGGTCAAAAGCCTGGATAGGGACCACTCCGTATCCCAGCTCATTGGAGATCAGGATGATATGGGGATTTCTTTCCAGGAGCCGGGTTTCCAGGTCTTCCAGATCCCAGTTTTCTTCTAACCCTTTCCGGATCCACTGATGAAAATGATACAGGCAGGGACAGGAAAAAATGTCCTCATAAGAAGCACTGGCTCCATCCTGCATTTCACCATCTTCCAGATGAAAGGTATTTTTCACATAGTCTTTTTTCCCCTGAAAAGCTCCGCCTATAACCAACCGCATAATTTTTCTCCTATCACTGCCCCGAAAGCGATCACCAGCTCGCAAAGCTGCATATGAAACCCTGCCAGATCTCCTGTGATCCCGCCGAATTCTTTCTGAGACATTTTATAATAATACAGGTATTCCAGGGCCGCAGCCGCCAGAACGCAGCCGCCGATCACCGGCTCATAAACCAGCATAAGCGCCCCGCAGATCACCACATAGACCAGAGAAAAGATCTTCACACAGGTCTTCTGGGCTCCGTCAGAAAAGGTAGCGGCAAGCCCTGTATTTTTAGCCATGGGAAAAGCGGCAATAGAAAAGCCTCCCATAGCTCTGGAAAGCACAAAGCCTATACAGACCACCGGCAGTGCTTTCAGAGTCATCTCGCTGTAAACCCCAAGATAAAATAAAAAATATACTACTGCAGTGATAATGGCAAAGGCCCCTGCATGAGAATCCTTCAGGATCTCCAGCTTCCGTTCCCTGGGCTGATAAGAATGAAGGGCGTCTGAAGTATCCAGAAGCCCGTCCAGATGAATCCCTCCGGTGACCACCACCGGGATCAGCACCAGCACCACAGAGTAAAAGAGATGACTCCGGGTGATCTGAAGGCCCCAATATCCCCATGCCCAGGTAACGGCTCCGATGATCACTCCGATCAGGGGAAAAAGGCACATGATATACCGCATATTTTCCTTTGTCCAGTCACTTTTTGGCATTGGCACCTTAGAATACATGGAAAAGGCGATCTTAAAACTGTTCCACCATGGTTTCATAATTTCTGTCCTTCTTTTCTCTCGTTTTTGTGACACAGGGGGATCCCGTAAACCACTTCTGTTACATTCCCGGCCATTTTGGCGATCTCCTGATTGATCTGTCCCAGAAAAGCCTGATATTGTACGGTCTCTGGTGAATACTCCATTCCATCAGAAAAGATCTCATTGGTCACTACCACCAGTTCTCTTGCCTGTTCCGACAAAGAACGGATCCCTTCCATGACTGCTTCCACGGTCCTTTCCTTTGCCCCCTGTTCCTGATACATTTCATTGGCCACCAGATTAGACATACACTCCAGCAGCACACAGGATCCGGCCGGGATCTTAAGATCCTTCAATCCTGTATAACACTCCAGGGTCTGAAAATTCTTTTTCGCCCGCATTTTCCGGTGCCGCCGGATCCTGGCATGACTTTCCTCATCAAAAGGATACATAGTGGCGATATAGATCCTCTCAAAATCTCCGAAACCGGTAATGACACTTTCCGCATAGGCAGACTTTCCGCTGCCGCTGCCGCCGGTTATCAACGTAATCATCTTTTAAATCCTCCTGTTTCCATGAAAGCCACAGATTGCTTCGTGCTTTGCACTCCCGCAATCCTGAACCCCATTCCCAATCCGGCCTGTCGGCCTTCTTGCTCATGCGGGTTAGCGTCTCCAAAGCACAGCCAGTTCAGCCTGCAAGCAGTCTGCCTGTCTCTGCTTTGAGACTGGAATGTATTGGCTGTTTCCATGAAAGCCACGGATTGCTTCGTGCTTTGCACTCCCGCAATCCTGAACCCCATTCCCAATCCGGCCTGTCGGCCTTCTTGCTCATGCGGGTTAGCGTCTCCAAAGCACAGCCAGCCCAGCCTGCAAGCAGTCTGCCCTGTCTCTGCTTTGAGACTGGGCTTTCATTGCAAGTGTTCATATGCTTCCATGCCGAAGTTGTGGAAGTCGCTCATGCCGTGGTAGACGGCCAGGCCGGTGTCCAGGAGAGGGAAGAGGTTTAAGGCTCCGGTTCCTTCGCCCAGGCACATGTCGCAGTGAAGGGGCGCTTCTTTGCCAAGAGCTTTTAAGATCAGTTCTCCTGCCGGTTCTTTGGATACGTGAGATGCCAGCATGTAGTCTTTTGCCTGAGGGCAGATAGCAGCCGCCAGGACCGCTCCTGTAGCGGAGATCACGCCGTCAATGACTACCGGCATATGACAGGCTGCTCCCCCAAGGAACAGACCTGCGATCCCGCCGATATCAAAGCCGCCTACTTTTGCCAGGACATCTATTGGATCTGCCTTGTCTGGTTTATGTATTTCAATGGCGTGTTTGATCACCTGGATCTTCCGGTTAAGACCTTCTGTGGAAAGTCCTGCTCCTCTTCCTGTCATCTTTTCAACAGGAAGGTCCAGGAGCACCGAAGCAATGGCGCTGCTGGTAGTGGTATTTCCAATGCCCATCTCACCTGTTGCCATGATCTGATATCCCTTTTCTTTCATCATGCAGGCTATCTCAATCCCTGTTTCAATAGACTGAATGGCCTGTTCTCTGGTCATGGCCGGCTCTTTCGCCATATTTTTTGTTCCATAGGCAATTTTCCGGTTGAGAATGCTCACATCTGTAGCTACTCCCACATCTACAGGGAAAATATCACATTTTACGGTCCGGCACATAATACTGGAAGCGGCTTTTGTCTGAAGGAAGCTTTCAGCTACAAGGGCAGTGATCTCCTGTCCGGTCTGGGTCACTCCTTCCTCTACCACACCGTTGTCCGCGCACATAGGTACCAGGACTCTTTTATCCACATGAACTCTGGGATCTTCTGTGATCCCCGCGATCTGTACCACCATATCCTCCAGCTTTCCAAGGCTGTGAAGAGGATGGGCGATACTGTCCCAGTGCTCTCTGGACTGTTCCATGGCCTTTTCATCTAAAGGCCGGATACTCTCGACTGCTTCCTGTAAATTCATAACTGCTTCCTCCTTCTCTCTTCTGCATAGTCTCTGCATCTATCCACATAAGCTGCGGCAAGTCTGGGATTTCCCCAGTAATAAAAATGAGGAAATCCGGCGAGCATGGAATCTGTACAGTGGATACAGTCCCATCCCCGGCTGCTTTCCGGCTTTTGTCCGTGAAAGTCTCCTCCGCAGTTTGTAGAATCAAAATAATGAAATTCATGGGCAGGACAGGACCCGATCTTCTTTCCGAAAACATCTCCCTCTTTTTTCTCCAGAGTCAGATACCCGAATCTGGAAAGCCTGGGAGTTTTATAAGCCCTTCCTTCAATAGCCCCTATACCTTCTCTGTCATTTCCTTCCATGTCCTGGAAATACTGGTGGAGATACATAAATCCCCCGCACTCTGCCATCACCGGAAGCCCCTTATCCAAGGCCTCTTTTATCTGCCTGCGCATATCCCGGTTTTCTTCCAGCTCTTTTCCATACAGCTCCGGATAACCTCCGTAAAGAAGGAGACCGTCCAGACCTTCTGGGAGCCGGGTATCATGGATCGGGGAAAACTCTATAAGTTCCGCCCCAAGCTCCTTCAAAAGCTCCAGATTATCTTCATAAATAAAGCAGAATGCCTCGTCCCTTGCCAGGCCGATCCTGACCGGAATCTTCCTGTCTACAGCCGGCAAAACCGGTTTTTCTGTCTCCAGAGCCGGAGCGGTTTTCGCCAGCCCCAGAAGGCCGTCCAGGTCCAGAGTATCCTCCAGGATTTTCGCCAGCCGGTTCAGCTTTTCTCTCAGATCCGCCACTTCCCCGGGCAGGACCAGACCCAGATGTCTGCTTTCAATGGTACATTCCTCTACTCTGGGAACATAGCCGTATACCTTTACTTCCAGCTCTTCTTCGATCATTTTTTTCATCCTGGGATAGAGCATTGGGGACATCTGATTCAGGATCACACCCTTTATCCCACTGTCTTCCCTGTACTGGCAAAAGCCTTTGATATAGGCCAGAAGGGAAAGGCTCATGCCCTTGCTGTTTACAATAAGCACCGCCGGTGTTCTGGTAGTCCTGGCCAGATCATAGGCGCTGGCCCGGAAGGTGGTGCCTCCCACCCCGTCATAGTATCCCATAACCCCTTCCATTACGGCGATATCACAGCCCCGGCTGTTCCTCTCCAGGAGATATTTCAGGGTATTTTCTTCTGTAAAAAAAGTATCCAGATTTCTGGATTTTGTCCCGATGACCCTGGTATGGAACATAGGATCGATATAGTCCGGTCCGCACTTAAAAGAGGCGGGACTTAACCCTCTGTTTTTCAGGGCCTGCAGGATCCCGCAGGTGATCAGAGTCTTCCCGCTGCCGCTGGCCCCGGCAGTCAGGAGAAAACGTGGTGTCTCCATGGTCAGCGCCCCTTTCCATCTCCCGTACAGGAGATAATATAAATAGGGTTTTCTCCCATCATCATGTGATAGGAACCGATTTCTTTTGCCTTGCTCACACTGAGCTGGACAATCTCTGTATCTGTAACAGCCAGCTCTTTTATACAGCTAAGGGTCTCTGCTACCGTTTCCAGAGCAATGCAGTTGATCACAATCCTGACCCGGGGATTTTTCTGAAGCAACAGCTCCAGGATCTGCTTCATATTTCCTGAAGAGCCCCCGATAAATGCCTGGTCAGGAGCCGGCAGTTCTTCCAAAGCTTCCGGCGCCGTACCCTGGATCACAGTAAGATTTTCTGTAGCAAATTTCTTCTTATTTTTCTTTAAAAGCTCAAAAGCCAGCTCTTTTTTTTCAATAGCAAAAACTTTTCCGTAAGGTACCCGCAGGGCCATTTCCACAGATACCGATCCGGTTCCCGCTCCTATGTCGTAACAGACAGAATCTCTTCTGAGCCTCAGCTTGGAAAGAGAAACTGTACGGATCTCTTCTTTTGTCATAGGCACCTTGTCCCGGATAAAAGCCCTGTCCGGAACTCCGTGTACCGCCAAAAGCTCCTGATATTCCTGATTTTCCGCATAGACTACGCTCAGGGGATCTCCTTCATAGTCCAGAAAATCCTCCGGTTTTCCCTTTCGGATCTTTTCTTCCGGGTAAGAGAGACATTCTCCGGTATACAAGATCACATTTGTCATGTCATATTCCAGCAGCTTCCGGGCCAGATCTCTTATCCCCTCTCTGGTCCCCAGAATAGAAAACACCTTCCGGTTATGGCGGATCAGAGAAACCAGATCCCTCTCCCGTCCATGGGCGCTGGTAATCAGCACATCATCCCAGGACTTTCCGATACGGCTCATAAAGTATACCAGGGAAGAGATACCGGAAACAACCTGTACCTTCTTTCCATCCAGAGCCTGCAGGAGTTTCTTAGCGCCGCTGTAAAATCCCGGATCACCGGAAAGAAGAATGGCAATCTTGTCATATTCCGGATGTTCCTCTATATACTCTGCGATCTTCTGACTGTTATATTCTATAAAGAAATCCTGGCCCGGTTCTTTACAGGCCTCTATCATTCTCCTGGCTCCGATCAGAAGCTGGGCGCTGCTGATGATCTTCCGGGCTTCCAGGGTAAGACCCTCCCTGCTGCCCATGCCGATCCCTACCAGGGAAACCTCTCCCTGAGATTTCAGCCCGTACCTGCCGCACAAAAGCCGGCGGCACTGAGTTACAGAAATCCCTTCCTCTTTCAGAGGCCTTCCGATGACTACAGGAACACAGCCGCATTCTCTGGCTGCGTCAATCTTATCCTGAAATCCTCCTGCGTCGCCTGACATTTTGGTAACCAGATATTTACAGTCCAGCTGCCGGATCATGGCTGCATTCAATTCTTTAGAAAAAGGGCCCTGCATACAGATCAGATTTTTTCCCTGAAATCCCAGCTGGCTGCACTCAATGGCTACCTTAGGCAAAGATAGGACCCGGAGAAAAACTCTGTTCTGAAAGTTTTCCAGTTTCGTATACTTGGCCGCTTCCTTGCTTCCGGTAGTAGCCAGAATGTTTCCTTCTGTATGGGAAAGAAGTTCCACAGCCTCTTCCACGCTGTCTGCAAAGATCCAGTCTCCTCCCTCTTTCATCTCCTGGTTTTCCCGAAGGATACGGATATACTCTTTTCCCGTTTCTTCACAGGCCTTTTTTATATTCTCTGTAACCTGGGCAGCATAAGGATGGGTAGCGTCTATCACCATATCCGGATCTTTTTCCTGAAATAAAGATCTCATCTCCTCCAGATCCAAACGCTGATGGGAGATTTCCAGCACCGGATTTTCCGGCAGAAGGTGCTCCCCATACTCGGTAGCCACACAGATATGTCCCGGTATCTGACGGCGGGCCAGAAATTCTGCGATCTCTCTTCCCTCTGTGGTACCGGCAAAAACAATCACTTTACACATTTTTATATCCTCTGGGAGTTACCATTTTTCCTCCCACATTTTTCGTCTGGGAATTTCCCACGAAAACCGTAGTAAACATATCTACCTTTGTGGTCTTTAATTCTTCCAGAGTCAGGACTTTCATGGATTCGCCCTCTCTTCCGATATTTCCCACAATACCGCAGACCGTATCCGGAGCCTTATATTCCATCATCAGATTGCAGGCCTTTTCCAGATAATCATGACGTTTTTTACTGGAAGGATTGTACAGGCAGATAACGAAATCTGCTTTAGAAGCCTCCAAAAGCCTGGTCTCGATCTTCTCCCAGGGAGTCAGCAGATCGCTGAGACTGATCAGGCAGAAATCATGGATCAAAGGCGCTCCCAGCACTGCGGCGCCCCCTGTGGCAGCGGTTACTCCCGGGATGATCTCCAGTTCTACCTGGGGATATTTTACTCCCACTTCATACATCAGTCCTGCCATGCCGTAAACTCCTGCGTCTCCGCTGCAGATCATGGAAACGGTCTTTCCCTTTATGGCTTCCTCAAAAGCCATCTGGCAGCGTTCTACCTCTTTTTTCATTGGAGTAGTCATAAACTCTTTTCCCGGAAAATGCTCTTTTACCAGGTCTACATACACGGTATACCCAATGATCACATCACTGTTTTTTAAAGCCTGGGCAGCCTCGATGGTCATCTTTTCGTAAGCGCCCGGACCGATTCCAACAACATATAATTTATTCAAAATTCACACTCCATTTCTTCATTGCCAGAGCTACGGTCACCCCGTCCTGGGCAAATTTTCTCAAGATCAGCCGTCCTTTTCCTTCCCTGCTGCTTCCCAGAAGAGCGGCTCTTTCGCACACATTATCCACTCCGGTAACATCTTTTACAAAGGAAGAAGAGGCATAGGTTCCTTCTACTTCTTCCAGTTCTTCTTTACTGTAGGTAATAAACGGAAGATTTCTTTCCTCACAGTATTCCAGGATCCCTTCTTCGTCTTTTTTCAGGTCAATGCTGGCTACCTGTTCCATAGCCACAGAGGGGATCAGCTGTTCGTCGCAGGCCCTGCGGATCACCTTCTCCACGATCTCCTTCGGCGTCTCTTTTTTACATCCTACCCCGGTGGTGATCACCCTGGGGATCAGATAGAGAGTATGGACAAAGGGGTGCTCCATATAGCCGTTTGTCACATAGATCCCAAGCTCCGGTTTTTCCTTTCCTTCTTCCAGAAGCTTCAATTCTTCCGGGATTTCTCCAAGCCAGGGGAAATCACTGGCAAACCCTACTTCTTTTCCTGCCAGAAGGGCTGCGGAAACTTCCTTTGCCAGATTCATATCTGAGATAAAACAACCGTTTTTCTTAGCGAAAACGTCTACTGCAAATTTATTGTTCAGGTCTGTTGCCGTAGTCACTATCGGCTGTCCATGGACGATCTCCGCCACCTCCTGGGCCAGTTCATTGGCGCCTCCGATATGACCGGAAAGAAGGGAAATGGCAAATTTTCCCTGTTCATCTACTACCACGACCGCAGGATCCACTTTCTTGCTTTTTACAAATGGAGCAATGCTCCGGACGGCAATGCCGCAGGCGCCGATAAAAATAATGGCGTTGCAGTCTGCAAATCTGGCTTTTGTCCATTCTTTGATAGATTCGTCCACAGGCTTTGCAAAATCCTTTACATTCCGGAAATCTCTGGAATCTTCATCCAGCTGGGATTCATCCAAAACCTTCTTCGTATATTTACTTTTTGTATAGGATCTGACCTCATAATCCCGTTCTTTCAGCACCCAGTAGATCATCTCGCTGAGACGATACCCCGCCCGGCTGAAACTTATGATCGCTATCTTCATATTCTTCACCTCTTATCTTTTGTCCAATATTACTTGGAACCGGTGCCTTTTCTGAATTCTGTGGTAAATTCCGGATGATACAGCAGGGAACGGTCATAGGAATTGTGGGATACCACATCTCCGATGATCATCAGCGCTGTCTTAGTTATATTATTTTCTTTTGCCGTCTGGGCCAGTGTTCCTACGGTACACACAAACTTTTTCTCGTCCTCCCAGGTGGCCTTATAAACAATAGCAGCAGGGGTATCCGGTTTATATCCTCCTTCGATCAGCCTTCTGGAAAGCTCCTCCAGCATACCTGTACTTAAGAACACCACCATAGTGGCCTGATGGGCCGCAAAGGATTCTATACTCTCCTTTTCCGGCACCGGTGTCCTTCCCGCCATACGGGTAATGATCACGCTCTGGGAAACATTCGGAAGTGTATATTCCAGGTTTAAGGCCGCCGCTGCCCCGGAAAAAGAACTTACTCCCGGACAGTAATCATAAGCGATCCCTTTCTCATCCAGCACATCCATCTGTTCCCGGATAGCTCCGTAAAGACAGGGATCTCCTGTATGGAGACGGACCGTGGTCTTCCCTTCTTCTTCTGCCTGGAAGATCACCTCCAGGACTTCCTCCAGAGTCATCTTCGCGCTGTTAAAGATCTTACAGTCCTCTCTGGCATACTCCAAAAGCTGAGGATTTACCAGAGATCCTGCATAAATGATCACATCTGCTTCCTCTAATAATTTTTTTCCGCGAAGGGTGATCAGATCTGCCGCTCCGCTTCCTGCTCCCACAAAATGTACCATGATGTATTCCTTTCTTCTGTTAGTTTTCTTTTACAATGATCAGAGAATAATATCCGGAATCTTCCGGGATCTCTTCTGCAGACCGGTATATTTTTTCTGAAGGCATACCGCAGTTTTCGATCATCACTGCTTTCTGTCCGCTTTTTTCTATACTCTCTTTTACCTGTTTCATTTTCTTCCCTGTCTTCATCAGGACCTTTGTCCCGGGAAGCTGCAGGATTTCATCCATTTCCTGCGCTTTATAGGTAGCCGGTATCACATGGAGAGGCTGATCCGCCTCCACCAGTCCCATATTCAGCCTGGCCGCTACTGCGCAGAAGGAGGTAATGCCGCTGACGATCTCCGCCTCATAGCCTCTCTCCAGGATCCTTTTATGAACGTAGAGATAGGTGGAATATACCGTAGTATCTCCCAAAGTCAGAAAGACCACATTTTTCCCTTTTTTGAGATAGTCCTCCACCTGATCTGCCGCCTTATCGTGGTTTGCTTTCAGCACCTGGGGGTCCTTGGTCATAGGCATAGCCACAGGGATCAATGTCTTTTTATCCAAATCCTCATAAGCGCCTTTTACGATCTGATAAGCCACACTGGCCTGGATATCCTTTCCCGGCACAGCGATAACTTCATTCTCCTTTATCAGTCTCAGTGCTTTTAAGGTAAGAAGCTCCGGGTCTCCCGGTCCTACTCCTACTCCGTATAACTTTCCTTGCATGTCTGTCTCCTTTGTTTTGTATTTCTTTATACTGACGGCTTTTTATATTGTTTTTGCAAAAGCCGGATCAATTCCTCTGTATTTTCTGTCTGGCCCAGATAGCCGTATTCGTTGGAGAATATCACGGCCCCCAGCAGCATCCGGTCATAGGTCCTGTGGTTCATGTAATACAGGATCCTTTTTGTCAGTTCTTCCATGACCGGCTCCAGGAGATTTTCTCTTTTTATCACAGCCAGAGCTTCGTCTGTGGTAATAGTATCCAGGATTTCTCTGGCTCCTTCCAGAGAGATTCCCGCCCGGATAGCATTGGCGGCCAGTAATTCCGCCCGGCTGTCTGCACATCTGGAGTGGGTGTTCATGATCCCTCCTGCCACCTTAACAAACTTGCCGATATGAGAGACAAAAAGGATTCCCTTCACCCCCATATCCAGTGCCATATCCAGGGTCTCTCCGATATAATTGCTGCACTTCATGTTTTCCTCAAACGGCAGATCCATATGCTCTTTTAAATAGGCAGCCCCATAATTTCCCGGAGTAATCAGAAGATACTCTCCTCCATTTGCCACCTTCTGACGCATTTCGATCTCAATACTTTTGATCAGAGCGCTTTCACTCATGGGCTCTACAATGCCCGAAGTCCCCAGAATGGAAATTCCTCCCTGGATCCCCAGCCTGGGATTAAAGGTTCTGGCTCCTACCTGGGCCCCTCCCGGCACACTGACGGTAAGAAGGAGCCCTCCTTCATAATCCGCTCTGGAACAGATCTCCTCGACCTCTTTTAGGATCATGGATCGGGGGACTTTGTTGATGGCCGGGCTTCCCACCGGCTGCTCCAGGCCTTTTTTCGTTACCCTTCCAACGCCTTCTCCCCCTTCCAGCCGGATTCCTGGCTTTCTGGTCTTTTCCGCTTTTACAAAGATCTCCAGTCCGTTTGTGGCGTCCGGATCATCTCCGCCGTCCTTTTTCACGGCACAGGAGGCCCAGTCCTTTCCCCGGCTGATATGGAGAAGTTCCAGATCCAGGAGGATCCCTTTCGGGGTCATAAGCTTCACCTGTTCCACCTTCCTGTCTTCCAGAAGGATCTCCACTGCTCCTTTTGCCGCAGCGGCAGCGCAGGAACCGGTGGTGTAGCCATATCTCATTTTCTTATTGTTTTTTATACTGTAATATCCTTCTAATCCTGTCTTATGTTTCATATCCTGCCTCTGTTTTCTTCTAAAAGCCGAATTTTGCGCAACGAAAAATCCGCTGCCGACTGGCAACGGATCCCATACAGGACTCTATCCGTCCTGTATCACACACTATATCCGTGAAGGTATCCGGTTGCCGCAGATAAAACCTCCACACCGTCTGAAAATCTCATGTATCTGGCTTTCACAGTAACGGACTTGCACAGGAATTCCACCTGCTTCCATAAAAATTTCCAGCTTATTTTTTTAAGAATGACCTTGTTTATTATATAATTTTCTGTGCAAAAAGTCAACGTAAACCAGGGATCTCCGCCTTCTGTCAGTCACAAGTCAGACAGACTGCTGTATCAGCCTTTCCGTACCGATCTGGGCCAGTGTCGGCACACTTTCCGGATGGGTCCACTGGGCAATGGTATCCTGGAATAGTATATTGGCAGATGGCGGAAACTCCTCATCTTTGTCCCAGAAAATATAAGTAAGACTGATCTTTGGAAATGCGTAGAGCGTAACGCTTACATCTCCATATTTTTCCCTGACGCCGCCCAGTTTAAGTCCTGCTTTTAAAAGCTCCTGAGGACGGCCTGCAAAATGTTTTTTTAAGGGATCAAGCGCAGCTCTTTCATAAGCACGTTCAAACACTGCCGCTTCCCGGATTTCCCGGAAAGGCACCATTTTTCTTCCTTCTTCTGCATAGCTCTGGCAGTACCGCAGATGGTGCATGATCGTCAGTCTCTCTGTAACCGGGATCTGCCGCTGCCCTGCTCCTGTGATCTCCCCGGTTGTTCTATTAATCCTGCACCTTTCACCGAAAAAAGGGAGGTAGAGATTTTCCGTATCAAACTCTGCCCCCACCTTCTTAGCAATGTTCTCCTGAGGACATTGCAAAAACCACTCTCTGATCTGGTCAAATACTTTCTCATAATTGGATTCCCGATTCCCTGTACTCTTCATTTTTTCCTCTTTTCTGCTGCTTTTAAGTAAAGCGTTTTGTTAATCTTTTTCTAAACTTTATCACATAAACCCTCCTCTGTACAGAGCCGCAAATTAAACAAAGCACTGTTCCATATAAGGTTATAAAATAAAACCCTTTATTTCCCAGTGCTTTTAATATTTTCTTTATTGCCTGCTAAATAATAACAGCTATTGCTTCTACTTCACAGAGTACCCCTTTCGGAAGATCTTTAACTGCCACGCAGGAGCGGGCCGGTTTATTGACAAAATATTTTGCATATATTTCATTAAACTCTGCAAAATCCCTCATATCTGACAGAAAACAGGTCGTCTTCATAACGTTTTCAAATCCCGTTCCCGCCTCTGCAAGTACTGCCTCTAAATTTTTCATCACCTGCTCTGCCTGCACAGTGATAGTATTTCCAACAACTTCTCCTGAAACAGGGTCACAGGGGATTTGTCCAGATGTATAAACTA
>DWUY01000055.1 GCA_019120515.1 Candidatus Blautia avicola
CACCTATTTCAAAGATGTTATCTTTTTCATCTAAACTTATGCAATTCATTATTTTTTCTATGTGATATTTTGAAGTAATAAAATTTTGACTATCTTTTATATTTACTTTGTTCATTATAACCTCTCCTTAAAGGTAAGCGCCTAATATAAGGGTATCTGTTCGCTTGGTCATATATTTGCCATAATAGTAGTAATCACATATGCCAGCATTTTACTCTATGATCCGGCGCTAGGATCTAGCAGTAAGCAAGCATTTTACTACAATTATGGAGGTTACATTTATGCAGACAGAAAGACGAACTGCCGATGAGCAATACCGGCTCATCATGGAATGTCGCAGCAGCGGACTAAGCGATTTTCAGTGGTGCAACGAGCACGGGATCAAACCCGGTACATTCTACAACTGGGTCAAGCGGCTTCGCAAAAAATCCTGCTATGATATTCCGCCGGCAACAGGCCGGGGAGGCTATAAGCCTTCGGAACAACAGGATGTTGTCAAACTTGAAATCGTTGACCAGCCTGTTCTGCACGAAGAGACACCACAGCTTTTAAGCGTGCTTCCGGATCATACGGATACAAACTGTATGGAAGCAACTGCTGAGATCAAACTCGGCTCCGCCCTGATCAGGATTTCAAATGATATAGATCCGGCACTTTTAGCACAGATCATCCGGTCTGTGGGAGGTGCATCATGCTAGGCGACATTACAGCTGCAACAGATATTTATATCATTTGTGGCTACACCGATATGAGAAAATCAATCGATGGTCTGTGCGCCATCATCAGAGACCAGCTTCACTTTGAACCGGAGCATACCACCGCGCTCTACCTTTTCTGCGGCAGACGCAATGACAGGATAAAGGCACTCCTTCATGAGAATGACGGTTTTGTGCTTTTATATAAACGCCTCGATCATAACACCGGAAAATACCGGTGGCCACGTAACCGTGACGAGGTGAAAACCATTACATGGAGGCAGTTTGACTGGCTCATGTCCGGTCTTGAGATCGAGCAGCCAAAGGCAATAAAAAGTGCCTGAAACGCTTGATTTTTCTAGGCTTTTGCACCTGTTTATGGTACAATAGAAGTATCAAAAAACGGAGCAGAAGACCATGCCTTCAGGAGTAAAAGATATCCAGCTCTTAGAGCTTAAGGATACAATCTCACAACTGAATAAAACAATCAGCACTCAGAACGAACTCATAAGTTCATTGCAGAAGATGCTGGAAGAACGCAATGCGAAGGACAGTGAAAAAGACCTTCTGATCGCGAATCTCCAGTCTCAGCTTGCGTATCTTAAGAACAAGGTCTTTGGCTCAACCAGTGAAATACGCCATGACCAGCTGGACGGACAGCTGAATCTGTTCGGTACACCCGTCGGTGATGAAAAGCCTGCGGAAGTGATCGAACCGGAAGTGATCAGCGTCAAGGGGTATACCAAAGAGCGGAAACCCAAGGCAACCTATGATGACAAGTATAACTCTGTGCGCTCCATTTGTAAACATTTTTTTACGGATATAGTAGGACTGTCTATCAAATTTTTCTGTGTTTCTTTACGACACATGAGCATTGTGACAAGGTTCATAGCCTTTCAATACAAAGGACAGATGCCCCCTTCCTCTGGTATAGGATGTGACTTCTCTCTGATAGTCCCGCATCTCAGACACCGGAGCGGTTCCCGTAAGAAAAGCATATGCTCCCTGAATATCCGGAGTGGAAAAAGTTCCGCTCATCCGCTGGATATCGGCCATAGCCCGGCCAACCGTATCCTGAGGCACCTCCAGGGAATATTCATAAACCGGCTCCAGAAGGATACTTTCTGCCTTTCTCAGTCCCTGGCGTACCGCCCGGTAGGTAGCCTGACGGAAATCTCCCCCTTCCGTATGTTTCAGGTGGGCCCTTCCGGCGATCAGAGTGATCTTCATGTCTGTAATTTCCGAACCGGTAAGGACGCCCAGATGATGTTTCTCCTCCAGATGGGTAAGGATCAGTCTCTGCCAGTTTCGGTCCAGAACATCCTCGCTGCAGTCTGCGGCAAAAATCAGTCCTGCCCCTCTCTCTAAAGGCTCCAGCAAAAGGTGTACCTCCGCATAATGACGAAGAGGTTCAAAGTGTCCGATCCCTTCTACCGGCTCTTTGATGGTTTCTTTGTATACGATATTCCCGGAGCCGAATTCCACTTCTATGCCAAAACGCTCCAGGATCATCTGTTGCAGGATCTCAATCTGCACTTCCCCCATAACCTGAGCATGGATCTCTCCCAGCTGTTCATTCCACAGGATCTGAAGTTCCGGAATCTCCTCCTCCAACTGCCTGAGACGAATCAGCATTCCATGAACATCGGTGCCCTGGGGCAGCCGGATCTCATAGGTCAGCACGGGAGTCAGAACCGGAGGCGCCGAAGCCTGTTCTGCCCCAAGGCCTTCTCCCGACCAGGTTTTGGTAAGACCTGTAACTGCACAGACACAGCCGGCCCCGGCCTCTTCTACTGTCTGAAAACTCTGACCGTCGTAAATCCGGATCTGGTCCGCCTTTTCCTCCCATCCATCTCCAGAAAGCAGCTGTTTTACTTTCAGGCTTCCTCCGGTGATCTTCATGTGAGTCAGCCGGGTCCCCTTGTCGTCTCTGGAAATCTTGTAGACCTTGGCGCCGAATGTTTCAGGATAAGAAGGACATTCCAAAAGATCCTCCAGTCCTTCCAGAAATTCCGTGATCCCCAGGGATTTCAGGGCTGAACCGAAAAAGCAGGGAAAAAGCTCCCTGTTTTTTACCATTTCCCCAAGTTTCTTCTGAGAGATATTTCCTGTTTCCAGATATTCTTCCAGCGCAGGCTCCCCGCACATAGCTGCTTCTTCCAGAAATTCTTCCCGGTCTCTGTCCCGGGAAAAATCTATGCAGTGTTCATGAAGACGCATCTTTAACTGGTCCAGTATCTTCTCTTTTTCTGTTCCCTCCTGATCCATTTTATTCACGAAGAGTACTGTAGGGATCTGATACTGTTTTAAAAGTTTCCAGAGGGTCTCTACATGTCCCTGTACTCCGTCAGGGCCGCTGATGATCAGAATCCCGTAATCCAGCACCTGGAGGGTACGCTCCATTTCCGCAGAGAAATCCACATGTCCCGGAGTATCCAGCAGGGTGATCTCCTTATCTTTCAGGCTGAAGACTGCCTGCTTTGAGAAAATCGTGATACCTCTGGACCGCTCCATCTCATTTGTATCCAGGAATGCGTCCTGATGGTCCACTCTTCCCATCTTCCGGATACTTCCTGTATGAAACAAAAGGCTTTCCGCCAAAGTGGTCTTTCCTGCATCCACATGGGCCAGAAGGCCGATACTGATATGTTTTGAAGGCATTAAAGCCTGGTTTTTCTGTCTATTTTCAGACGTATTTTCCATGAAAATACCCCTTTCTGTTCTATGATCGTGTAAATATAATCATAGCACAGAAAGGGGGATCTGTCGATAAAGGGTTCTTT
>DWUY01000056.1 GCA_019120515.1 Candidatus Blautia avicola
TGACCATCTGCTTTTCCTGGACAGGACTTACGCCGTTCTTGGGGTAAAATACAATGATCTTTGTCCCCGGCACGTCTGCGAATCCTGCCATAGCAGCCTTTCCTGTATCTCCGGACGTAGCTGTAAGGATCACGATATCGTTTTTTACCTGATTCTTCCTTGCCGCCGTCGTCAGCAGATGAGGCAGGATAGACAGGGCCATATCCTTAAAAGCAATGGTAGGGCCATGGAAAAGCTCCATAATATAAGCATTTCCTTTTTTCACCAGAGGAACGATCTCCTCTGTATCAAATTTGCTGTCATAGGCTTTTTCAATGCAGGCTTTCAGCTCTTCTTCTGTGAAATCTGTCAGGAAACGGCTCATTACCTCATAAGCGATCTCCTGATAGTTCATCTTTGAAAGAGTTTCCAGATCCACATCTAATTCCGGTATACTGTCCGGTACGAATAAACCTCCGTCATCAGACAGTCCTTTCAGGATTGCCTGAGAAGCCGTGATTTTGTCTCCTGTTCCTCTTGTGCTCTTATATAATACCTGCATATCCTCTATCCTTTCTTCAGGGGTATGTGTAAAACGCATGGACCCCATGTTTAAATAAAAATTTCAGATCACTTTTAAACCACTTTACATTATCCTGATCTGCTGTAGATTCCTCTACGAAGTATAAAGCCCCTTTGGAATAATCTTCCCCGTCAATAGCCTTGTTTACAGCTTCTCTGGTCTCTTCCGATACAGTAACCGTATTTATCCTGCCGTCTGCCGTGGGGGAAAACTGAGGACTCCCGGCCACATTCTGCCATACCACTTCTGTAACTGTAGACGGAAATTCCGGATTCTTCATCCTGTTAAAGATCACATTGGCCACCAGGATCTTTCCTACTTCATCTTCTCCCCCGGCTTCCGCCTCTACGATCTTCAGCAGGGTTTCATAGTCTTCATCAGACATGGTCAGATGACTTTCTGACATGCCGATAGACTCCTCTTTGAGCCGTTCCAGATTCTCGGATCCCGTCTGGGCAAAGTCCAGATGGGAATCCAGTTCCCGTCTGCCGATCCGCTGTCCTACCAGGACCACCTCAAAGGAAGTCCCTACCTTGGTCACCTCCGACTGAGCTTCGTCCCCCGCCAGGACGCCCTGGATAATAGCTCCAAGGCCATAAATTTCTTCCTCTTGCGTGCTACCGTCCTCTTTTTGCTCTTCTTTCTGCTTGGGAGTTTCTTCTTTGTTTTTTCCCTGGGCATGAACACTATTGCAGGAAAAGGCTACAGCCGCTACGGCAACGGCTCCCACTACAAAAACGGCTTTATCCCGCCTGCTTTTCTTGGATATTTTCCGTCTCCCTGCCCATTCTGATACACGTTCCATAAGGCAGCGGATGCCGGCTAAAATTGTACAAATAATATTCATACTCTTTTTTCCTTTTGTTTTTCTATTGTCGCAATCTCTCTAATGAAGAAAATTATACGTTACTCCCTGTGGCTGCGTCAAGCAGAAAGTAGGCTTTTTAGGAATAATGCACAATTTTTTCAAATATCCTTTGTGTTATATCCACAAAAAAGGAAATCCTCTATTACATTTTCAGTTCTAGAAGATTCCCTTTTCCTTTACTCAAGATACGTATTTTTATACTCTTCCCGTACTTCCGGAGGTACCAGACTTCCTCCCGTGGCCCACAGAATATGAGAAGCATTTCCCATTTTTTTCTCTAAACCATGCTTTCTGATATACTCCCGGAATTCTTCCCTCTCCGCCAGCATTACCGGTCCCTGGACAGCCCCGCAGGCGCTGGGTTCCAGGAAAATATCCTCTGTCTGGAGCAGATCCCGCATATACTCATAGAGTCTGCCGTCCCTGACGGTCATTTCTCCGCTGAGAAAAGGTTTCATAACTCCTCCCACGAAGCCGGAGGGTCTTCCGACTGCCAGACCGTCTGCATGGGTCTGACCTGTCAGTCCGATATCCTGGACAGAAATAGCATTATTCAAACCGGTTGCCATGCCAAGAAGCATACACGGAGCCTGGACCGGCTCCACAAAAAAGCAGTGGACATTGTCTTTAAATACCTGTTTCAGCCCAAAGGTGATGCCTCCGGGAGCTCCGCCTACTCCGCAGGGAATATATACAAAAGCCGGATGTTCCTGATCAATTTTTATTCCAAGTTCCTGAAGCTGGGCCGGCAGTCTTCTGGCGGCTACCGCATATCCAAGGAACAGATTTCTGGAATTTTCATCATCTACAAAGTAGCTTTTTGGATCCTGATCAGACATTTTTCTTCCTTGTTTTACCGCTTCACTGTAATCTGATTCATACTCGATCACTTCTACTCCCCTGCTCCTGAGGAGATCCTTTTTCCACTGTCTCGCATCTGCAGACATGTGAACGATCACCTGATACCCTACTGCCGCGCTCATGATCCCGATACTCATTCCCAGATTTCCCGTAGATCCTACCTGGACCTTGTAATTTTTGAAAAAATCTCTTGCCTCCTGATCTGCCAGTTTCTCATAGCTGTCTCCCGGTTTTAGAATGCCTGCTTCAAGAGCCAGATCTTCCGTATGTTTCAGCACCTCATAGATTCCTCCTCTGGCCTTTACGGAACCGGCGATAGCAAGATGACTGTCCTGTTTCAAAAGAAGATTTCCCTCCAGACCGGCTCCGTATTTGTCTCTGAGCAAGGCTTTCATTTCCGGAACAGGAGTCAGCACAGACTCGATCAGGCCCTTTCTGTCTTTTGTTTCAGGAAAACATTTCATGATAAAAGGCGCAAAACGTTCCAGTCTTTTCTCCGCATCTTCAATATCTGCCATTGTCAGTTCCGTATTTTTTTCAGCTGTTTCAAAAGGACACAGATCCGGATTGATCCAGACAACCTCTTCACCTCTCTGCATTTTCTGCAAAAGAGGAGACTTTTTAATTAAATCATCATAATTTTTCTTCTCCATTTTCAGTTCCTTTCTCTGCTAAATCTATCGCCGCATACCGGGCGTCCTTAATATCTTTCATATTTCTAAACTTTAAATGAAGGATTGAAAAATGTCAAACTCAGTGGACAAAGGCACCCTTGACTCGGATTTTATCAATTTTGACTGATTTGCGGATTTTACCCAAAAATAATACTATAAAAAAATTGATTTCAGGGGTTGCAAAATACCTCTATAGGGTATATATTATAGGCGAAGGCAAAATACCCCCTTGGGGTTTATGAAAGGAGTATAGATTTGGAAGAGAAAAAAACATGTGCAGGATGTAAGCACAGGACAAAAGAACGCTCAGAAAAAGAACGGCGGGATATGTTAAACCGCCTAAGCCGTATCGAAGGCCAGGTAAGAGGGGTCCGGAAAATGGTAGAGGAAGATGTATACTGTCCGGATATCCTGATCCAGGTATCCGCCATCAACGCCGCCCTTAACAGCTTTAATAAAGTCCTTCTGGCCGAGCATATCCGGTCCTGTGTGGCAGATGATATCCGGGAGGGCAAAGACGAAACCATTGATGAACTGGTAGGTATCCTCCAGAAACTGATGAAATAACAGACTGATATAAGGAGGTTTTTGTATGAAACAATATAATGTAACAGGCATGAGCTGCGCGGCATGCAGCGCCCGGGTAGAAAAAGCCGTCTCGAAAGTGCCAGGCGTCACTTCCTGTTCCGTCAGCCTTCTGACCAACTCCATGGGCGTAGAAGGGACCGCTTCTGCAGATGCTATTATTTCTGCTGTAGAAGAAGCCGGTTACGGCGCCAGCGAAAAAGGCCATGCATCTGATCATACCCAGGGACAAAGCCTTTCTATCGCAGAAGAGGCAGATTCCTTAAAAGACAGAGAGACTCCCAAAATGAAGCGGAGACTCATAGCTTCCCTGTGCTTCTGGATCCCGCTGATGTACCTCTCCATGGGACATATGATGTGGAACTGGCCGGTACCTTCTGCCCTGGCAGAAAACCATATGGCCATTGGCCTGGTGGAACTGCTGCTGACTACTATGATCATGGTCATCAACCAGAAGTTCTTTATCAGCGGATTTAAGGGGCTGATCCACAAAGCGCCTAATATGGACACTCTGGTAGCTCTGGGAGCAGGCGCTTCCTATGTTTACAGCCTTTATGCTCTTTTTGCCATGTCTGCTGCCCTGACCCGTCAGGATATGGCAGGGGCTATGTCTTATATGCATGAATTCTATTTTGAATCCGCAGCCACGATCCTGACTCTGATCACAGTAGGGAAACTTCTGGAGGCGATCTCCAAAGGCCGCACCACAGACGCCCTGAAAAGTCTGATGAAACTGGCCCCTAAAACTGCTACTGTGGTAAGAAACGGCGTGGAAGAAGTGGTATCCATAGAACAGGTACGCAAAGGGGACGTCTTTGTTGTAAAACCTGGAGAAAATATACCGGTGGACGGTATAGTGCTGGAGGGAACCAGCGCAGTCAACGAATCTGCCCTGACCGGCGAGAGTATCCCGGTAGACAAAAATATCGGCGACTCTGTATCGGCGGCCACTTTAAACCAGTCCGGTTATCTCCGGTGTGAAGCCTCCCGGGTTGGAGAAGATACCACCCTTTCTCAGATCATTCAGATGGTCAGCGACGCCGCAGCTACTAAAGCTCCTATCGCCAAAATCGCAGACCGTGTATCCGGCGTTTTCGTACCGGCAGTGATCGGAATCGCTCTGGTCACTCTGGCAGTCTGGCTCATAGCCGGCCAGACCATTGGTTTTGCTCTTTCCAGGGCAATCTCCGTACTGGTGATCAGCTGTCCCTGCGCCCTTGGACTTGCCACACCGGTAGCTATTATGGTGGGAAACGGTATGGGGGCTAAAAACGGTATTATGTTTAAGACCGCTGTTTCTCTGGAAGAGACTGGAAAGACTCAGATCGTTGCCCTTGACAAAACGGGAACCATCACCAGCGGAGAACCGAAAGTAACAGATATGTTCCCTGCAGATGGGATCACCGAGCAGGAACTTCTGACAATTGCCTGGGCTCTGGAAAAGAAAAGCGAACACCCTCTGGCCCACGCCATCCTGGTAAAGGCCGAAGAAACTCCTTCCTTAGAAAAATTTGAGACAGAGGATTTCCAGGCAGTACCCGGCAACGGACTTTCCGGCAAAGTAAACGGTTCTCTGATCTGTGGCGGAAATCTGAACTTCATCAGCCAGAATGCAGAAATATCTGATAAGATAAAAGAAACCGCCGAAAAACTTGCGGAAGAAGGAAAAACCCCTCTGTTCTTCAGCAGAGACCGGAAGCTGATCGGTATCATCGCTGTGGCAGACGTTATAAAAGAGGATAGCCCTGAAGCTATCAGAGAGCTGCAGAACATGGGGATCCATGTGGTCATGCTTACCGGTGATAATGAACGTACCGCCAGGGCTATCGGCGCCCAGGCCGGAGTAGATGAAGTTATCGCCGGCGTACTTCCGGATGGAAAAGAAAGCGTGATCCGCTCCCTGAAGAAAAAAGGAAAAGTGGCTATGGTAGGGGATGGCATCAATGATGCCCCGGCTCTTACCAGAGCTGATATGGGAATCGCCATCGGTGCAGGTACAGATATAGCCATAGACGCCGCAGATGTGGTTCTGATGAAGAGCAGGCTCACGGATGTGCCTGCGGCCATCCGCTTAAGCCGGGCCACACTCCGGAATATTCATGAAAATCTGTTCTGGGCGTTCTTCTATAATGTGATCGGTATTCCTCTGGCTGCCGGCGTATGGATCCCGCTTTTCGGATGGCAGTTAAATCCTATGTTCGGAGCTGCGGCCATGAGCCTTTCCAGCTTCTGCGTAGTGAGCAATGCATTGCGTCTTAACTGGTTCAAAATGTATGATCCCAGTAAAGATAGAAAAATCAAAACAAAGAAAACAAACAAGGAGGACAAAACAATGACAAAAACAATAAAAATCGAAGGTATGATGTGCGGACACTGTGAGGCTACCGTAAAGAAGGCCCTGGAGGCCTTAAGCCAGGTAGACAGCGCTGAAGTAAGCCACGAGGCGGGTACAGCCGTAGTTACCCTGAATTCTGACGTCAGCGATGACGTTCTGAAAAAAGCGGTAGAGGATAAGGATTACAAAGTAACTGAAATCACAGCATGATCCATCTTTGGACCGACCTTTAAGCTGTAACAAAAAAAGCCCCGGAACCCGGCAGTATCCGCCGCCAGGTTCCAGGGCTTTTCTAATATAACCATGTTAAAAATTACTTATCTGTTGTTGATAGCTGTAACCAGCGCGTCAATAGACGCCCGGATAATATCCGGATCCACTCCTGCGCCCCATGCCAGGCTTCCATCAGGCTTTTTGATTCCCACATAAGCGATAGCCTTGGAACTGGAGCTCTGTTCCAGGGCATGTTCCTGATAAGTCACCAGGTCATACTGAAAATCGTAAGCTTTCTTCAGGGCGTTGCTTACTGCGTTGAGACGGCCGTTTCCAGAAGCCTCTGTGGTGATGGACCTTCCGTTAAACTCAGAGGTTACCTGAGTGGTAATACCGCCGTCTTTCTGCTGGAAATGGACTTCTGTGATATCCAGAGGAGATTTTACATTCTCAAAAGTCTTCTTAAACAGCTCAAAGATTTCCTCAGGTTTCAGTTCCTTCTGGGTATGATCAGATACTGCCTTGGCTGTGTAGCCCATAGCTTCTCTCATCTTAGCAGGCAGATTCAGGCCAAACTTAGTCTCCAGGATATAGCCTACGCCGCCCTTACCGGACTGGCTGTTGATGCGGATCACATCTGCGTCATAATTTCTTCCCAGATCCTTAGGATCAATAGGCAGATACGGCACTGTCCAGTGGTCTGGCTTCTTCTCTTCCAGCCAGTGCATGCCTTTTGCAATGGCATCCTGATGAGAACCGGAGAATGCGGCAAATACCAGAGCGCCGCTGTATGGGCTTCTCTCGTTGATCTTCATACCGGTAAATTCTTCGTACTTCTCACTGATCTGGGTCATATGGCTGAAATCCAGATTAGGCTCTACGCCCTGAGAATACATATTCAGGGCCAGGGTAATGATATCCACATTTCCGGTCCGCTCTCCGTTTCCGAAAAGTGTACCCTCGATCCTGTCAGCCCCTGCCAGAAGCCCCATCTCGGAATCTGCCACACCGCAGCCCCGGTCATTATGAGGATGAAGGGATACTACCACATTGTCCCTGTATTTCAGATTTTTGCACATATACTCTACCTGGCTGGCATAAACGTGAGGCATAGAATGCTCCACAGTAACCGGCAGGTTAATAATGGCCTTTCTGTCCGCTGTAGGCTGCCAGATATCCAGCACAGCGTTGCATACCTCCAGAGCATATTCCGGCTCTGTACCTGTAAAGCTTTCCGGGCTGTATTCAAAACGATAGTCTGCCCCAGCTTCATCCGTAAGCTGCTTTAAAAGGATTGCTCCGTCTACAGCGATCTTTTTGATCTCTTCCTTGGATTTCTTAAATACCTGTTCTCTCTGAGCCAGGGAAGTGGAGTTATATACATGTACGATTACATTTTTTGCTCCCTTAACTGCCTCAAAGGTTTTCTTGATAATATGCTCTCTGGCCTGAGTCAGTACCTGGATCGTCACATCATCAGGGATCAGGTTTTCTTCAATCAGGGTGCGGAGGAAAGTATATTCCGTTTCGGAAGCGGCAGGAAATCCCACCTCAATCTCCTTAAATCCGATCTTCACCAGCATTTTGAAGAACTCGATCTTCTGTTCCAGGTTCATAGGGATCACCAGCGCCTGGTTTCCGTCACGCAGGTCCACGCTGCACCAGATCGGCGCATGATCCACATAATCTTTCTCAGCCCAGTCCATACATTTCACCGGGGGGAGAAAATACTGCCTTTTGTATTTACTGCAATTTTCCATTTTTTCTATTCCTCCCATTCCAATTTACAATAGCTTCTTATTAACATAACATTTTCCGGTGAAAACGTCAATTCTTTTGTCTTAATTTATGTGGAGGAATTTACTCAGTTTACCCTGGCTTTCCGAAGTCCAAGGATTCCCGCCAGATACAGAGCGCCTCCTACGATCAGACCGGTCAGAAGCTGCAGGGGCATAGCCGTTTGCAAAATTTTCCCCACCCCATAGTGAAACCAGGAGGTCTGCATGGCCTTAGGCAGGGCAATCGCCAGCAAAAACCACATAAAGACCAGGAACCAGGGGCCTCTTGTCCTGAAGCGGTGGACAAAAGCCCCTCCTGCGCAGGACAATCCGGTGATCAGCAGAGCATATACCGGCATCCATGGGAGAGATACATACCTGGAAAACAATTTTACTGCCGCCTCTAACTGCCTGGTTGCCCCGGGACCATCAAAAAGGCTGTGAGAGATCAGCATCTCCAACTCCAGAAATATCCTCAGAAGGATTACCATAGCCAGACTTTGGAAAAAGGACACCACACCGGAAGAAATGAAAAATTCCTTTCTGGTATGACAAAACCGCAGGAAAAAATCATATCCGTAAAATACATCTGTTCCAAAACCGATCACACACATGATCACGCCTCCAAAGACAGACAGCATAGTCGCAAAAGGCAGGACTTCCGGAAGCTGGGTCCCGGCCTTCATGGCTCCGGAAATCAGATTTCCAAAGATCCACATAATGGCGGTCATAGAAAGATAAAGAAAAAATTCTTTTTTTCTGATCTCCCAGATAGCTTTTACATTTTTCCCCATCATAAGCACCTCCTATATGCGGACCTCCAGATCCTTCAGCATTTTCCAGGAAAAATACCCCATAAGGCAGTAAGCCGCTGCAGAAACCGTCAGCCAGAGCAGGGGATTTTCCTGCAAAAACAGGAAGGAAATCTGTATCCCTGAAAAATCATTTTCATTTATGAGCGCCGTAGTATTATAGCCTACAAATCCCCCTATGGCGGCGCAGGCAGCCACTATGGCGATCAGTACGACCCACTGTTTCCTGGTCTTCAGATAAAGGACGGTCAAAAGCTCCTCAACTCCCTGTGTCAGCATCATCAGCACAAATCCCCAGAAAACTATACGCAGATCCTTTGCTGCCGTCGAAGACCATCTCCCCAACACAACAGCACCTCCGGAAATAAGAGCTATAAAAAGAGCGCTGAGCAGCTTTACAAGCTGCATATCCCAAAACACCCCTTTTCTGGTATATCCCATAAAGATCTTCAGCGGTTCATATGCGCTGTATCTGGAATAGATCATAAGGGTCAGGGTAGCCGCCGACACAAGGATCAGGCTGTCTGGAAAGGAAAAAGCCGCCAGTTCTCTCAGTCTTTCCAGGTTCCACTGAGAGGAACGGATAAATTGCGCCGCGCACAGGACCAGAACCAGGCCTAAGCCCACCCAGAGGTCTTCCCATACCATCTTCAGGATTCTTTTTTCTCTTTTCATATCATCCAGCCTCCCCGTCGCACAATGAGACAAACACCTTCTGCAGATTCATAGGCTGAAGGGTGATCCCCTCTGTCTTCTCCAGAGTTTCTCCCCTTCTAAGCCTTACCATTACGCTTTTGCTCCTTCCCAGAGTCTCCTGGTGATGGATCTCTTTTCCTTTTACCGCCTGATCCACTTCCTCTGCTCTGCCGCTGACGTAAATACAACTCTCCAGCAGCTCCTGGGTATTTTCTTTTAAAAGGATCTTCCCCTGGTGAAGGAAGATCACTTCTTCAAACAGATCCGCCGCTTCCTCGATAATGTGAGTGGAGATCACAAAGGTCCTTCCGCTTTCTGTAAATTCTTCCAGTAAAAGCCGGTAGAACTGTTCCCGTGCCACCACATCCAGACCGGAGACCGGCTCATCCAGAAAAGTAAAGTCCGCCTTGCTGGCCAGTGCCAGTACGATGGAAAGCATAGAAAGCATACCTTTGGACAGTTTTAAAGTTTTTTTCTTTTTGTCCAGTTGAAAAAGATCCACTAACTCCTCTGCCATTTTCTTATCCCATTTCGGCAGATAAGCTTCTGCCATATCCAGGTAGTCTTTCACCTTTAATCCGCTGGAATCTCCGGTTCCATTAGGGCTGATCTCCCTGGAAAAGAAAATATGCCGCAATGCCACGGGATTTTCCCATACCGGCTCTTCTCCCAGATAGATTTCTCCGGATGTAGCCGGGTTCTGTGCAGATAAGATAGAGAGCAATGTAGTCTTTCCTGCGCCGTTTCTTCCGATCAGGCCGTAAATCTTCCCCGGCTCCAAAGTCAGATCTATGTTGTGGAGTACCTCCTGTTTCCCGTATTTTTTCACGATCCCTTCAGATCTTAAAACTTTTTCATTCATTCTCATTTCCTCCCTGCTCCCATGCGATCATTTCGATCAGTTCTTCTTTGCTGATCCCCAGATTCGCCGCTTCTGTAAGCATGCCTTTTACATAATTTTCAAAGAAATGCTCCCGCCTTTTCTTTCGGATAGCCTCCTTTGCTCCTGTTGCTACAAACATACCGATTCCCCTTTTCTTATGCAAAATACCTTCGTCTACCAAAAGATTCACGCCCTTGGCCGCCGTAGCCGGATTAATGGCATAAAGCTTCGCCAGCTCATTAGTACTGGGCACCCTTTCCTCTTCCAGGAGAATATCCCTCAGGATATCCTGTTCGATCATTTCCTTTATCTGAAGATATATGGATTTCTCCTGATTCAAAAGCTCCTGCAAGATCTCTCACTTCCTTTCTGCGGTTCTGTCCTATGTTCCTGCGGGTTTCCCCTCACAAGATTCTGGTTACAGTTTTTTATACCTGCCGCTTATATGGTTCATTACTTGTGTAATTAACCATATCACCAAGCATGTAAAAAGTCAATAGAAAAACCGGAAAAACAGGAATTTTTCTGCTTTTCCGGCTTTCTTTATAGGTTTTTATCTCGTTTCTATTCGTCAAAGGTTACCGCGACCTTGCCGCAGTTTCCCCCTGCCATCAGGGCATAGGCTTCCCCAGCCTTTTCCAGAGGGAATTCATGAGTGATCAGTTTCTCAGGATGGATATCCCAGCGCACCAGATGTTCGGTCAGTTCTTCCATTTTCCATAAAGAGGTCACCCAGGAACCGTAAATCGTCTTCTGTCCATGGATCATATCCGGACTGGGATTCAGAGTACTGGTTCCGCCCTCGCCTACAAAAGCGATCTTTCCCCACTCTCTGGTACCCCGTACCGCCAACTGCCGGGCCTGGTCGTTGGCGCTGGCGTCAATGGCCCGCTCTGCTCCATGACCTCCTGTAGCCTCCAGGATTTCCTCCAGAGCGCCGTCTCCCGGCTTAATGATCTGATCAGCCAGACCCAGCTTTTTTGCTAACTGGATCCGATAATCGTTCATCTCCACTCCGATAAGCTTATCCGCCCCCATAGCTCTGGCCAGCATCAGAGCGGCCAGGCCGACCGGACCCAGTCCGGTAACCAGCACCGTATGATTCCCGGAAACCCCGATCTTTTCAATGGCTTCGTAAACTGTTCCAAAGCCGCAGGCCACCTGGGCTCCGTCTTTGTAAGTCAAGGGTTCCGGAAGAGGGATCAGATCTTTCTCCTCTGCCAAAATATAAGGGGCCATTCCTCCGTCTCTCTGCCAGCCATAAGCCCTTCTGTATTTGCTTTTGCAGGATATATAATATCCTTTCCTGCAGTCATGGCAGACTCCGCAGCCGGAAATATGGTAGACGATCACTCTGTCTCCTTTCTTAAACCTCCGCAGTCCCTGCCCCTCTTCCACGATCTGTCCGCAGGGTTCATGTCCTGCAATGGTACCGGGAATATAAGCCTCCGGTCCTTTCCCCACATGCTCCCGGTAAATACAGCGGATATCGCTTCCGCAGATGGTAGAAGCCATGGTTTTGATCAGCACCTGGCCGAATCCCGGTTTTGGTATTTCAAAATCTTTCAGTTCCACCGTACTGTTTCCCGGCAGGACCGCGCCTTTCATAGTTTCCATCCTATAATCCTCCTTTAGATTTTCTCCGTGTTTTTATTTGTCTTTATTATACCTTTCCCCGGATTTTCTTTAAGAGAGAACTGCGACAGGTTTTAGAAAATATGTCGTCTTTTCGCAGTTTTATCCCGTTCTTTCTTGACGGAAGCTTCCCTGGCCTGATACACTAAAAAGCAGGAAAATCTATCCCGCCAGAAGGAATACGCAGGAGGAAATAAAGAAATGAAATCTTTGTATCAGAATCTGGACTTTTCTTTTACTGTTGAAAACATTCCCGTTCATGTACTTACGATCGCTCTGTGCCGCCGGGTCTCCCATGTTCCTTTTCACAGTCACGGAGCCGGCTGCTATGAGCTTCACTATATTGTCTCCGGAAAAGGGGAGATCCGCCTAAAAGACGGCTATTTTCATACTTCTCCCCATACCTTTTACATGGCGGGCCCTCACACGGAGCATGCAGAGATCTCTGACCGGGAAGACCCTATGACGGAATACTGCCTGTATTTTTATATCAGTCCCGGCACAGTTTCAGAAAAAACTGCTCTTTTAAAAGCCCTGTTCTCCCAGGATCTCCTTCTTGGCAGAAATGTCTCCCGGCTGCTCCCTCTCTTTGAAGATCTGAAAGAAGAAATGGAAAAAAAGCCTTTTGGTTACAGAGAGTATATCTGCGGCCTGCTCAAACAGATCTTTGTCTTATGCATCCGCAGTTCCCTTAGTTCTGTCTGCGAAGGATCCTCCTCTCTCTCCCAAAATCTGGTCCTGCAAAAATCTGTCATAGCTGAAGACTATTTTTTATATGAGTATGAGGATCTGAATCTGAAAGAGCTGTCCCGCCGCCTGGGCTTAAGTATCCGGCAGACGGAGCGTTTCCTCAAAGAATTCTATGGACAGACCTTTCTTGAGAAACGCACCCAGGCCCGGATGGAACGGGCTCTGCTCCTTCTTCCCCAGCCTGGACAGACAGTCACCTCTGTCTCCAACGCCCTGGGCTACTCCTCCCCGGAGCATTTCTCAAACGCTTTCCGGAAGTACTTTGGCAGCAGTCCGAAAAATTTTCTAAAAGCCCGGAAAGGAAGTTCTCTTAATTGATTTTCAGAGATAAAGGGGCTATCGGGAAATAGATAGTTCCAAACAGGGGCCGGAGTAACTCGCATGAGTTACTCCGGCCCCTGAAATTTTTACTAAAAAAAGAAAAAGATGGCTAACGACAAACCACCTTTCTCTCCGTTCCA
>DWUY01000057.1 GCA_019120515.1 Candidatus Blautia avicola
GCAAGCCGGAGATGATAGGATAATTCCACCTCCGCATCCTCCAGCGTATACCGGTCAATATCCAGAAACAGGCTGATCCCCATCTCTGCCGCATACACAGCGCCCAACTCGATCTCCGAATTGCCGCAGCACTGGGCCGTGATATAGCCGCTGCCTTTCACAATATCCTCCTGGTCAAAGGGATACTCCACGCCGCCTGCTGTTGTGATCTTCCCCGTCCAGTAATATTTCCGGGTGTTCCCCTGCACCGCCTGCAGGAACGCCTCGCTCATCGGGTACATCGGACACCCCTCCTTCCGTTTCCAAGCATCAAAAAAGCACCAATCATTTCTGACTGATGCTCTCATTTTTAATTTTCACTTTCAAAATTAATTCTTGGAATTTTTTTTCTTATCTCTTGCAAGGAACTTTTTAAACTCTGTACAGACTCATTAACCACTCTATAATCATACTCTCGATGTGGAATATTCACATCGGTTAATTTTTTTATTGATATCAATTTTTGCAAAATATTTTCTTTTACTGGTAATAACTTGATTCCATCTGTTACAATTATAATATTTATCATTTCATAAAGATACAGCATTCTTTGAGCATCTAATGGATGGTCTCTTTTATTTATGCGTTCTGGATCATAATAATTCTGCAGCAACTTATCATTATAGAATTCTCTGTAATCTTGTTTTTGCATCTTTTCAAGCAAAAAATAAATCGCAATAAACAACTTTTCTAATTCTGACTGCCAAATATCGGTTTCAGTATTATGAAGAATGTATTTTATCAGATAATCCATAGCAAACATGTCTGCTTCATATTCTTGTGATCTTTTGTCTCTATTATCTTGTAATCGCGCATCGGTATGTCCACAATAAATATGGGCGTATTCATGAAATGCCATAAAATAAAATCCATATTTTATTAAATCATCAATATATTCTTCTTTACCATTTTGAACAAAACCCCAATCTAATGATTCTAAATATATTTTCTGATCCTCTACAACTCCTTTATTAATAAAAACCCAATATTCATCATCAATTTTAGTTGAAAATGCGTTTATTGTTTCATCATTAATCATCCATATTTGGCAACCCGGTATTGTAATATGCTTATCTTCTCTGATAATTATTCGTTCTCTAACAATCAATTTTTGAATACTACTAATTAATGCACATCCTTTTTCTGAAAAATATTCTTGCTTATGTATGCTATCTCTCAGATATTTCAAAATCTTTTCCAATATATCTTCCTCCCAATAGAATAATAAAGCTATTTTTTAATTATAGCAGACATACTTGCAAAAATATATTCAAAATTCTCGGAGAGTAAAGGATACTGTCCACAGCCCCTTCCGGGACGTATCCTTTATCAGAGACGCCTTATAGCCTTCAATATACATCTCCGCCGTTTTTACCGTCAACGTCTCTGTATCGAAATATCCCACCGTAATCTTTTCCTGCTGCTTAAACTCCGTCAGGATCTTCAGCCACTTTGCCGAAACAGAAAATGTCACCGGGATGCTTACCACGCCTGCGCGCACCACATCCCGCTGCACCGTACCGGCTTCCGTCTCCCCGCCGGAGTCCGCCTCCACATCGTCCATCTGTACTTCATAGGAATCTGGCAGGGGGAGAGCCGTCCCGTCAAAGGTCAGATACTGTATAAATGCCATAGCTTACCTCCCTCCTGACCGCAGGTTCTGTCTTGCCTGCGCCGACACTACCAGTTCATCCAGAAGCGTCCCGCCTACATATACCGGGATCACGATGTTTCCCTGCGGACTGGAAAATCCCGCCAGTGCTTCCGATACCGCAAAAGAGATCCCGGAGATTAGGTCGGACATACTCCCGCCGGATAGAGCGCCATCGGCATAACCATACTCTGAACCGTTCACCTTCGGGGAAATCACCATGTCCGAAGCTACATCCCGGACAGCTTTCTCCACCAGGTTCCGGTTCTTCTCAATGCCGCTCGCCAGCCCCTTCATAAAGTCCGGCATCCAGGTTTCATAATCCGCCAGAGGCCCCTCATCCGGAGCCGAGAAATGCAGGAAGGAGCGGATACGGTCAGCCAAACCGGAAACCGTGTTGATCACACTCTGGATCATGCTGGAAATCCCGTTGATCAGCCCCTGAATGAAATCTTTCCCCCACTGAAACGCCTGCCCCGGCAGTCCGGTGATGAACCGGATGGCGGAAGAAAATCCATTGGAGACCACGGAATACAGCCCGGAAAGGGACGAGCCGATCCCGGAAACCATCCGTTGGAAGGCAGACACCGCTGCTTCACGCAATGCGGATGCAATATTCACCACCGTGGTCTTGATGCCGTTCCAGACAGAAGACGCTGTCTGCTTCATCGCCGACCAGATCTGAGAAGCGAACTGGGACAGAGCCGAAAGCACCGTCTCCACGCCCTGCTTCAGTCCCGAAGCCGCAGAAGTCACCACCTGCCGGATTCCTGACCAGATCTGGGAGGCGGCATTTCTGATATTGTTCCAGATATTGGCCGCATCAGACGCAAGCTGTGAGAAATTTCCCGTCACCAGGTCGATCAGCAGAAGCACCGGAGCCAGAATCACATTTTTCAGCAGTTCAAAAGCGCCGGAGGCAATGTCACAGATCCCCGACCAGATGCCCTGCAGGGTATTTTTCGCGTTCTCCCACAAAGAAGTAATCGTTGTCACTACCAGCTGGACAATGGGATTCTGCCGGATCGCGTTCCAAGTATTCGTGAAAAATGCGGATACCTGTGACCACAGGCCGCTCCACCAGTCCGGGATGGCAGAAAAAAAGCCGATGAAAGTCTGAAACGCCGCCGGGATGGTCTCCGTGAAAAAGACCACCAGCCCATTCCATAATTCCATCAGCTTTTGGAATACCGACTGCCACAAGTTCCCGAACCACTCCGTAATCGCGCCCCAGTTTTTCACAATAGCGATAATCCCGGCAATGGCCGCTGCCACCCCGGCAATAATACCGATCACCGGGAGCAGGGAAATGTTCAGCGCCCCGAAGGAAACTGCCAGGGCCGCAATTACTGGTGTCAATGCGGTAAACGCCACCAGCAAAGCCCCAAGGATTACCACAAAATTCTGCACAGGCTCCGGCAGCATGCCGAATACCTCGCTCACTGCCGTAATAATGGCCACCAATGACGGCAGCACCACATTGGCCAGCTCCACGATCTTTTCACCCAAAGGAACCAGCGCCTGCTGCAACTTCCTTGTATTGGCCTCCATCTCCTGCATAGGCGTCTGCGTCTGGCTGAATAAGTTCTGCGCAGATCCGGCAACACTGTCATAGGTCTCTCCCACAGAAGTCAGGGAAGTAATAAATTTCAGGTTCCCATCCTCAGCCATGGTACCGAAGGCCTGTGCCGCCATGTTCAGGGCTTCCTGCTGGCTGGTGCAGTTTCCGATATCCGCCACAATGGAATCGATCACCTGCTTCTGGGTAGCTTCCCCGTTCTGCCATGCCAGGAACAGGGACTGTGTTTTCTGGGAATACAGGTCAATGGAATCCCCTATAGTTCCATCCGCCAGGCGGGTAGTTACCTCATTAATGGCGTCATTGACCTTGTCCAGATTGTAAGCGCCGCCCTGCAGGCCGTTCTGCAGAAGCTGGAAATACTCGGAAGCGGAATACCCCGCCTGCTCAAATTTCCCCGCATACTCAGACAGGTTATCGCCCAGCTCATTGGTCTTGTCCAGGCCGTTCTGGGTACCCCGGACAATATAATCCATGGCCTCCTGGGCGGTCAGGCCATACTGCTTCATCAAAGAATTGACGCCCCGGAGGGTCTCATTCATGTCAATCCCGTACAGTTCTTCCAGAGTCAGCGCCTGCTTCGTCAGGTTAGTCAGGTCGGTATCTCCCAAATCGCCCAGGTTCTTCTTTACCATGATGACCGCTTCCGCCACAGCGTCCATGCTCTGGCCCACGCCGGAGCCGTACACATTTTTTACGATCTCCGCGCTGGCTTCCGCCGCCTCCCCGGTCTCCCCGAAGTAGGCATTTACCTTGGAAACGGCTGTCTCTGTCTCCGCGTAGGCATTCACAGCCTTATCGCCCACATCCTGGATCTTATCCCCGACCACAGACAGCTGATCAGCGGCTTCCATCAGGGCCGCACCCTTGGTGGCCTGGGCAATCTCCCCAATGTTATCCGCGGCGTCCTGGGCAGCGTCCCCCACATCATTCAGATCCTCGATCAGGTTCCGTACCGCCTGCCCGTCATCCACCGTATCCAGGGCATCCGTCAGCTGTTTGATATCCGCCTTTCCTCCGGTAACCGCTTTCCCGATCTTCTCCACGGCTGTTTTCAGCTGATCGGAAGAAACCGTCCCGTTGCGGATCGCCGTCACCAGGCGGCTCCCCAGCACATCGGCGTAATCATCCACACTGGAACCCGTCGCCGCGAACAGCTTGTTCAGCCGCTCCGTATTGGACGCCAGCCGCTCCTGCTCTGACTGCAGGCCGGAAAGATCCGCCTGATATCGGTTCAGCACTCCGCGGGTTTCCTCTACCTCCCGTTGAAAAGCCATGTACTGGTCTTTCCCCAGGTCGCCCCGCTCAAAGGCTTTCGTCACATTCTCCTGAGCCTGTTCCAGTGCTTCCAGCTTCTTTTCCGTATCTCCGATGGCCGCCTGCAGAAGTTCCTGCTTCTGGGCCAGAAGGATGGTATTGGATGGATCCAGTTTCAGAAGGTTATTCACATCCCGAAGCTGACTCTGGGTCTTCTTTATGGAATTGTTCACTGTGGAAAGCGATTTTTCCAGTCCGCTGGTATCGCCGCCGATCTCCACTGTAATACCCTTGATCCGGCTTGCCATGTGTCATCCACCTCCTGAAAATGAATATAGAAAAACCCGGATTACTCCGGGCGGAATCTTTGCATATTTTCTTTTTTCTTCGAATACAATAATCAAAGGACAAAGCCGCCGGATTTGCTAAAAGCCATTGACTTTTGAGTAGATCCGTGCTAGACTCTGTCTTAGTGATCAGGTTTCAGATACTCGTGAGGACTGAGACCGGGGGAGGACCTGCGGGCCCTCCTTTTTTTATTCTGAAAACAGGAAGAGGGGGAAGCTTTGTCAAAACCGTTTCTTACATACGACCAGCAGCTTGATAAACTGCAGAACGAAAAAAAACTTCAAATTCATGACCGGGCAGCCGCAAAAGAAATCCTAAAAAATATCGGATATTTTTCCTTGATCGGAGGATACAAAGCACCGTTCATCAACCCGATGACACGTATTTACCAGAACAATACTTCTTTTGAGGATATCTATGCCCTGTACCAGTTTGATCTTTCCCTGCGTGAACTTGTTTTCAAATATTTGTGTGAAATAGAATGTAAAATCCGGCAGCTTGTTTCCTACCATTTTTGCAGTCTCCATGGCGAACAGCAGACCGCATACCTCACTCCTGGGAATTATAATCATATAAAAAAGAACTCTGCTGATATCACCCGCCTGATCCAGATCTTATCCTACCAGGCAAATAAAAATACGGAACATAATTATGTTGTCCACCAACGGAAGGTTTACCATAACGTTCCTCTATGGGTGCTGACCAACACCCTGACTTATGGACAGATTTCCAGGTTTTACGCCTTGCTTCCCTTCCAGCTGCAAAGCGGTATCAGCAAAGATTTTCCAGGCGTTAATGAAAAGAACCTGGAACGTTATCTGAAAATTCTTACCCTGTTCCGGAACGTATGCGCACATAACGAGCGGCTTTATTCTTTCCGGACCCAGATTGATTTTCCAGATACAATACTTCATCAGAAACTGAATATACCAAAAAAAGGGAATCAGTATCTTTCTGGAAAACGGGATCTGTTCGGTCTGGTCATCGCTTTCCGTTACCTGCTTCCCAAACAGGACTTTCTGGAATTTAAACGTACATTAATCGGTATTATCAATAAGTACACAAAAAACAGCGGACAGATCAGTGAATCTTCCCTTTTGGATATAATGGGATTCCCTGCAAACTGGAAAGATATTACCCGCTACCGCATTTAAGACAGCCTCACGATCCAGTAAAAGCACTCAAAACCTGTCAAAATCCTCCTGCGTAGCCACCACCGCATATTTATGCTCATCGTTCCGGCTTTCCACATACATATCATTCACCATTCCGATGGTCAGCAGATCCAGATCCCGGATGGACAGCCCCAGCTGCACACACCGCAGGAGGAACAGATGTGTGCTCTCAGGTCTATCCCCCTTGGTAAATCAATTTCCATATACCCATTCTACAGAAACACACATCTATTTTTGCACCAAATCGGCGGAAACCTTTGATTTACGGGGCTTATCTCGTCAGCAGAGCGACCGTTTCCACATGCACCCCCTGCGGAAACATATCGCACACCGCCACTTTTTCCAACCTATACTCCTCCTGGCACAGCACTTTCAGATCCCTTGCCAGTGTGGCAGAATCACAGCTTACATAGACGATCTTCTCCGGCTTCATTTTCAGCATGGTTTCCAGGACGGCTTCATCACAGCCTTTTCTTGGAGGATCTACCACGATTACATCTGCATATATTCCCTCTTTTTCGTATTTTTCCGGCAGGACTTCTTCTGCTTTTCCTACGAAGAATTCCGCATTTATGATACCGTTCAGCTTGGCGTTTCTCCTGGCGTCTTCTATGGCAGGGGGGACGATCTCCACTCCGTAGACCTGTTTTGCCTTCTGGGCCAGGAACAGGGAAATGGTGCCGATCCCGCAGTAAAGATCCCAGACAGTCTCTTTTCCTGTAAGTCCTGCATATTCCAGAGCGGTTCCGTAAAGTTTCTCTGTCTGTACCGGATTTACCTGATAGAAGGACAGGGGAGAAATCTGATACTGGATCGATCCGATATAATCTGTAATATATTCTTTTCCCCAGAGAGGGATCACCTTTTCTCCCAGGATCACATTATTTCTTTTGGTATTTACATTAAGAGAAATGCTGGTCATTCCGGGAATATCCTTTAAAGCCTCCACAAGGCTGTCCTGGGCAGGTATCCTGGTTCCGTTAATGATGAGGCAGACCATGATCTCCCCGGTCTTAAAGCCGTATCTGAGAAGGATATGGCGGACCAGTCCCGTTCCTGTCTTCTCGTCATAAGGTTCTGCATGGCAGGTTTCCATATAAGTGAGGATCCGGTTAAGGATCTCTTCATTTACCTTCACTCCCAGCAGGCAGTCCCGGTTTGGCACAATGCTGTGGGTCCTTACTGCGTAGAATCCGGTAACGATTTCTCCTTCTTTGTTTCTTCCCACAGGAAACTGGGCTTTATTCCGATAACGCCAGGGATCTTCCATTCCCAGGACCCTTTCCGCCTGTATATCCGCAAATCCTCCGATACGCTGGAGATTTCCCAGGACTTTCTTTTTCTTAAATTCCAGCTGCTTTTCGTAGGAAAGGAACTGGAGCTGGCAGCCTCCGCAGGCTCTGGCAATGGGACATCTGGGTTCTGTCCGGTCCGGGGAAGGTCTGAGTACCTTCAGAAGCCGGGCATAGCCATAATTTTTCTTAGTCTTCATGATCTTTACTTCTGCCCGGTCCCCGATGACCGTATCCTTTACAAACAGAGTATAGCCATCTGCTTTTCCGATCCCTTCTCCGCCATGGCCCATATCCTCTATATCAATTATCAAAACATCATTTTTCTTAAATTCCATAGACTCTCCTTTTCCTTTCACATGAAAAAAGCAAAAACAGCCGGACTTTTGCTTTGTCCGGACAGCTTCTGCTTTTTTGTCTTCTCTACTGACACAACCATCATCCGGCTAATGTCATAAAATGATCGTATCCGCCTACAGACTGCTTTTCCGCAGATTTGACTCAAAGAGACGGTTATATCCCAGCCAGTCTTTCTGTTCTCCGGCTCCGTTAAAGATTTCCGTAAGAGTTTCCATCTTAGCGTCGGTATTATCCGCCAGATTTAAAGCGACTGCCTCTGCCAGAGCCGGTTTTTTTGGAGAGCCATACTCCAGTTCCCCGTGGTGGGCAAGGATACAGTGCTTTACTTCACTCTCCAGCTTCTCCGGAAATCCCGGAATTTCCCTGGCTTTATCATGGACCATCTCTGCCCCGATCATAATATGTCCCAGAAGCTGGCCGTCATCGGTATAGTCGTTTTTTGGAAAAGGACTCAGTTCCCTGGTCTTGCCGATATCGTGGAGCATAGCAGAGGTAAGCAGCAGATCCTGATTCAGGATCGGATAAGTTTTGCAATAATACTGACAAAGCCTGGTCACGCTTAAAGTATGTTCCATCAGACCGCCAATAAAGCCATGGTGAACAGTCTTGGCAGCAGAATTTCCTTTAAAGGCCCGGACGAATTCTTCATCTTCCTCAAAAAAGCTCATCAGCAGCCGGTGAAGATATGGATTTTTCACCTGGGCCGCGCAGCCTAAAAGTTCCTGATACATGGTGTCTATGTTCTTATCGCTTACCGGAAGGTAATTTCCCGGGTCGTACTCTCCCTCCCCGGCTTTTCTTGCCCGTTTGATACTTACCTGCAGGCTTCCCTGAAAGCTGGTCACATCTCCTACTACGTCTATGTAATCCAAAGGATCGAATTCATCAATTCCCAGAGAATTGGGTTCCCAGATCTTTCCGTCTATGGTCCCTGTTTTGTCCTGAAGGATCAGGTTTTCGTAAGGCTTTCCGTTTTTGGTCACAGCCGCCTGTTTATGTTTACACAAATAAATTCCTGATATTTTTTCTCCTTCATGAAGTTCACTGATAAATTTCATGGTTTCATGCCCTTTCTATTTTGCCTTTAATGTTACTTTAAAAGATACCTCTACATACCCTTCTGTGCCCTGGCGCATAGCTTTCACGTCAATAGTCTCTCCTGCTTTGCAGGCTTTTAACTGCTGCTGGTATCCTTTCACAGTTTCCACAGTCTCCCCATTGATCTCGGTGATCACATCGCCGTTCTGGATCCCTACCTGCATAGCCGGGGAGTCCACTTCCACTTCTTCTACAAAGACCCCTTTGGGAATTCCCTTTTTCTCGGAAATCTCCGCAGTGATATTGGTCCCTGTAACTCCCATATAAATAATATCCTGGTTGCCTGACAGCGTCCGGATCAGTTCTCTGCTGTCGGAAACAGACAGGCCGGTGATCAGATTCTGTGTATCCTCATTTGCAAAAGACTGCGCGATAATGCCGATGATCTCCCCGTCCAGGTTCACGATCACGCCGCTGCCCTTGCTGCTGCCTGTGATATCTGTGGCGATCAGGCCATATTGAGCGTCCACTCTGGACACAGCATTGGATGTAGAAGTCACGATTCCGTAACCGACAGAATCACTATACCCCATAGGACTGCCGATTGCAAGTACTGGTTCTCCCTGTTTTACATTATAGGACTCTCCCAGAGGGGCGATAGCTACTGCCTGCTGGGTTTCCGCAGGTACCTGGGACTTTTCCACCTTCACAATAGCAAATCCCGTATTGCTGTCTGCTTTCTGGAACCGTGCGTCAATCGTCGTCCCGTCGCAGAAAGTCACTTCGATCCGGTCTACATTTTCCACGATCCTGTATTCCGTAAGTATATAATATTCCTGTCCGCTTTCCGCTACCAGAAGCCCGGAAATCTGGCTTTCGTAAGGAGTCTGGAACCAGTCCTGGTCATTCTGTCTGCTGTTAACGGTCACAACAGATTTTTCCGCCTCCTGGGCGGTGGAAAAGATTTCTGAATATAAGGTCTGATAATCTTCCGGGGTCATTTCCTGGATAATAGTTGTCTGCTCCTGCTGTGTATCTTCCGGATCCTCCTGAGTTTCTTCCTGTTCTTCTTCCGTCTCCTCCGTACCGTTTTGAAACTGCACCTCCTGGTCGTTTTTCCGATCTATAGCGCGCTGGAGCAGTCCCGGCGCCAGGGCGCCGAAAACCAGCGCCGCGGCCAGTCCGAAAACCGCCCCGGACCCTGCCAGCTTTCCGATCTGCTTGGCCAGTTTTTTCTTATCTAACGGTTTGGCCTTTATGGTTTCCTTCATAAATTCATAAGAATCCCCGGATTCCTCTGTCTCTGTCTCTGCCTTCTCCGTTTCAGTTTTCTCCCTTTCGGCTGCTTCTTCCCGGGAATCCTGCTGGGCCTGGACTTCCGCCTTTTCCCGGCTTTCCTTTTCTTCTCCTGTCCCTTCTATGTCTGTTTCCTTCAGATTTTCTTCCCGGTCAAACTCTTCTTTTCTATCTTCGCCCATATTACTTGCTCTCCATGTGTCAGATTTCAGAATGCGCTCTGGCATATTTTTGTCTATTATACTGAAAATTTATGAACTTTTTATGAAGAATATACAAATATTCCTTTCTGACCTGGAAAAAAAGAGTTTCAAAAGCTTTTCATTCCCGGTCATTTCATGTAGAATAGAATGGACATAAAATTTGATTTTAACAAGGTGAAGAAGATGAATGAAAAAGCTTTAAAGACTTTAGAATATTATAAGATCACAGAACTTCTGGAAGGTTTTGCCACTTCTCCTATGGGAAAGGATATGTGCCGCCGCCTGACGCCTTCTGAGGATCTGACGCAGATCCAGATCCTCCAGCAGGAGACTGCGGACGCTCTGGCAAGAGTTTTCCAGAAAGGCTCTCTATCCTTTGGAGGAGTTAAGGATATCCGCGGCTCATTAAAAAGACTGGAGATCGGAGGAACCCTGGGAACAGGAGAACTTCTGGACATTGCCGGTCTTCTGGAAAATGCGGGACGGGCAAAATCCTATTCCCGAAGGGATACGGATGAGGGAAATACAGATTCTCTGGATCCCATGTTTGAAGTTCTGGAACCTCTCACTCCTCTGTCATCTGAGATCCGCCGCTGCATCCTGTCTCCGGAGGAAATCGCAGATGACGCCAGTCCGGGGCTCCGCCAGGTCCGCCGGAACATGAAGAACATTAATGAAAAGATCCACAGCCAGCTGGCCTCTTATATCAGCGGAAGTTCCAGGACCTATCTTCAGGACGGAGTGATCACCATGCGGAACGGCCGGTACTGTATTCCCGTAAAATCCGAATACAGAGGCCAGGTTCCCGGTATGATCCACGACCAATCCTCCACCGGTTCTACGGTTTTTGTAGAACCCATGGCCGTAGTAAAATTGAATAACGATCTTCGGGAAATGGAAGTCCAGGAACAGACTGAGATTGAAAAAATCCTTTCCAGTCTCAGCCAGACTGCCGCTGAAAGCCTGGAACTGATCCAGGATGATCAGAAGGTCCTGACTCAGCTGGACTTTATCTTTGCCCGTGCTCTTCTGGCAAAATCTCAGAACGCCACAGAGCCCCAATTTAATACAGATGGTATCATTGACCTGAAAAAAGCCCGGCACCCTTTGATTGAAAAACATCAGGTGGTACCCATTGATATCCGCCTGGGAGAAGACTTCGACCTTCTGGTAGTTACCGGTCCCAACACCGGCGGTAAGACCGTTTCTCTGAAAACCGTGGGACTTCTTACCCTTATGGGACAGTCTGGTCTTCATATTCCTGCCTTCGACAACTCCCGTCTCAGTGTTTTCCGGGAAGTTTACGCAGATATCGGAGACGAACAAAGTATCGAGCAGTCCTTAAGTACCTTTTCCTCCCATATGACCAATGTAGTCCGGTTCCTGGAAAAGGCGGACCGGGATTCTCTGGTGCTTTTTGACGAGCTGGGAGCCGGAACAGACCCTACCGAAGGGGCCGCCCTTGCCATAGCCATCCTGTCCCATCTCCATGAACAGGGGATCCGGACTATGGCCACCACCCACTACAGCGAGCTTAAGGTCTATGCCCTTTCCACCCCGGGAGTAGAAAATGCTTCCTGCGAATTTGATGTAGAGACTCTTCGGCCTACCTACCGGCTTCTCATCGGTATTCCTGGAAAAAGTAATGCTTTTGCCATTTCCAGCAAGCTGGGACTGCCGGATTTCATTATCGACAAGGCCAAAGAACAGATCAGCCAGGAGGACGAGTCCTTTGAGGACGTTCTCTCCTCTCTGGAAGAAAGCCGCAAAACCATTGAATCCGAGCAGGAAGAAATCGAAAAATATAAAAAAGAGATCAAAGAATTAAAGGCCCGGTTAGAGGCAAAACAGGATAAGCTGGATCAACAGAAAGATAAGATCCTGCAAAACGCCAATGAAGAAGCTTACCGGATCCTCCGGGATGCCAAAGAATACGCAGATCAGACTATGAAGATCTTTAACAAGGCCGGAAAAGAAACTTTAAGCGCCAAAGAACTGGAAGCCCAGAGGGAAAAACTCCGCAAAAAAGCAGACTCTGCCGGAAAGAAGATCGCTCTGAAGACTCCTGCGAAAAAGAAGTCCACGCTCACAGCAAAAGATATTTCTCTGGGAGACAGTGTCCGGGTACTGAGTCTGAATGTAAAGGGAACCATCAGTTCCAAGCCGGATGCCAAGGGTATGGTTTATGTACAGATGGGGATCCTCCGGTCTAAAGTGGCGCTTTCAGATCTGGAACTCATTGATGAACCGGTGATCACCGGACCCTCTCTTCAGAAGACCGGCGCGGGAAAGATCCGCATGAATAAATCTGCCTCTGTCAGGACAGAGATCAATCTTCTGGGCAAAACTGTAGACGAAGCTATCGGAGAACTGGATAAATACCTGGATGACGCTTATCTGGCTCATTTAAGCAGTGTCCGGATCGTCCACGGTAAAGGTACCGGCGCTCTGCGGAAAGGTATCCATAATTATCTGAAACGACTGAAATATGTAGACAATTTTCATCTGGCAGAATTTGGTGAAGGCGATGCCGGAGTGACCATTGTGGAATTTAAAAAGTAAGGGGGATATATATGGCTGTAAAACAGAAAATACTGATCGTAGATGATGACAACAATATTGCAGAGCTGATCTCTCTGTATCTTACAAAAGAGTGCTATGACACCAGGATCGTAAATGACGGGGAGGAAGCCTTGAAAGCCTTTGCCTCCTTTGCGCCTAACCTGATCCTGCTGGACCTGATGCTTCCGGGTATGGACGGCTACCAGGTGTGCCGGGAGATCCGTCACAAATCTAACGTACCGATCATCATGCTCTCTGCAAAAGGGGAGATCTTCGATAAAGTCCTGGGCCTGGAACTGGGCGCAGACGACTATATGATCAAGCCATTCGACTCCAAAGAACTGGTTGCCCGGGTAAAAGCCGTGCTCCGCAGGTATCAGCCTACGGTGGCTCCGGCAACACAGCCGGCGGGAAAATATGTGGAATATCCGGATCTGGCCATTAATCTGACCAATTACTCGGTGATCTACTACGGAAATCAGATCGACATGCCGCCAAAAGAGCTGGAACTTCTTTATTTCCTGGCTTCCTCTCCCAATCAGGTATTTACCAGAGAGCAGCTTCTGGATCATATCTGGGGATACGAATATATCGGGGATACCAGAACAGTAGATGTCCATATCAAGCGTCTTAGGGAAAAGATCAAAGACCACCCGGCCTGGTCGATTGCCACGGTATGGGGGATCGGTTATAAATTTGAGGTAAAGAACAGATGAAAAAATACCTGTATATAAAATTTGTCCTGGCATTTTTTATACTGGGTTTCATTGGCTTTTTCATCGTGGCCCTCGCAGGCAGTTCCATGGCAGAACATCATGTAGAATCGGTATACAGTAATCAGCTTTACCGGGAAGCCACGGACATTGCTTCTAACAGGGCTACAAAATATTATCGGGAAACCCTCTCCCCTGAGGATACTTACCAGAATCTCTGCACAGTGGCTTCCTATCAGGAGTGTTCCATCTGGCTGATCAGTCCTCAGGGCGAGATCCTGATGAATACGGCAGAACCTATGTATACAGAAAACTATCCCGAGATTGAGGACTTTAACCCCGGGACCACCAGCGGTTCCTACTATCAGACCGGTTTTTTCTTTGGCGAATTTTCCCAGGAACAATTAAGCGTCATGGTACCGGTTACTGTAAATATGCGGGTGGAAGGATATGTGGCCATCCATCTTCCCATGTCCATCGTATATGGAGAACGGGACGATATCCTGAACATGATCTATATTTTGTTCTTTATTTTTCTCATAGTCCTGGCTGTGATCATTCCGGTATTTTCCTTCATGATCTACCGGCCTCTGAAAAAGATCATTCAGGGAGCAGACGCCTTCGCTTCCGGGAATCTGAAGTACAATATACCCCTGGACAAGGAAGACGAGCTGGGGTATCTGGCCCTTACCCTGAATTATATGTCTGACGAACTGGACATGACCGGCAGCTACCAGAGAAAATTTATTGCTAATGTTTCCCACGACTTCCGTTCTCCTCTGACCTCTATCAAAGGGTATACAGAAGCTATCCTGGACGGCACCATTCCTCCTGAACTTCAAGAAAAGTATCTGAAGATCGTAGTCTTTGAGACCGACCGGCTTTATAAACTGACAGAAAGTCTTCTGACTTTAAATAACCTGGATCAGAAAGGACGTCATCTGGACTACTCGGATTTTGATATCAATAATGTGATCAAGACCACTGCCGCCACTTTTGAGGGAACCTGCAGAGACCGGAGGATTTCTATTGAATTGCTTCTCACAGGGCAGACCCTCTTTGTCCACGCGGATATGGTCCAGATCCAGCAGGTGCTTTACAACCTTATTGACAACGCCATTAAATTCAGCCCGGAGGATTCTGTGATCAAGATCGAATCTTCTCTGAAGCACGAAACCGTCTTTGTCTCCGTAAAAGATATGGGCTGCGGGATCGCCAAAGCCAACCTTCCGAAGATCTGGGACCGTTTCTATAAGATCGACTCTTCCAGAGGAAAAGACCGGAAAGGCACAGGCCTGGGGCTCTCTATCGTAAAAGAGATCATTAACGCCCACAAACAGAATATCAATGTGATCAGTACGGAAGGGGTTGGCACAGAGTTTATCTTCACCCTGGCAAAAAGCCCCGAGAAAGAATCCTGACAATCGGATAGGGAAGAGTCCTTCCCTATCCGCTGCGATGCTGCGGGCAGCTCCAGGCAAAGCCTGTCGCTGTCCGTTGCCCGGCAAATGTCTGCCCGTGCAAGCACGGCAGGCGCTTGCCGGTCGTATCGCACAAAAAACAAGGGACTGTCCTATGAAACATTCTCGGCTTCTGTTTCATAGGGCAGTCCCCATTGTTTATTTCCACTGATATTTTGTCAGATGTCCTTCTAGCTGCATGTGATCGAAGTGATTCTGCCGCAGGGCCTCGTAAAGGACGATGGCAACAGAATTGCTCAGATTCAGAGACCGGATATCTCCGATCATAGGGATCCGTATGGCCGTCTCCTGGTTTTCCAGCAGGATCTCCTCGGGGATCCCGGCGCTTTCTTTTCCGAACATGATATAGCAGTCCTCTTCATAGTGGACCTCTGTGTATACCTGAGGGGCCTTGGTGGTAGCCATGTAGATCTTTGCCCCGGGATTTTTATCCAGGAAATCCTGGTAATTGAGATAGGTCGTCACATCCAGATCTTTCCAGTAATCCATTCCCGCTCTCTTAATCGCCTTTTCATTGAGCCTAAAGCCCAATGGCTCGATAAGGTGGAGCCGGGTCCCTGTAGCCACGCAGGTTCTTCCGATATTTCCCGTATTTGATGGGATCTCCGGCTCATATAATACAATATTCAGCTTTGCCATTTTCTCTTCCTCTGTTACTGATAGATTTTGTACAGCTCATCGCTCTGAGGCTTATCCAGATATCTGGTATCCTCACCGTTTCTTAAGATCCGTTCATTTCCTGAAGTAGCCTTTCCCACTACAGAAGCAGGGATCCCTGCCTGTTTCAGCTTCTCTGCCAGGCCGTATCCGTCGTCTGCGGCGATCATCATGGAACCGCTGGACATAAGGATATAGGGATTCAGACCCAGGGCCTCGCATACCTCCACGGTCTCCTGACGGATGGGGATCTTCTTCAGATCAATATCCAGACCCACTCCGGAACCGCTTCCCATTTCCCAAAGAGCGCCGAAGACGCCTCCTTCTGTAATATCATGCATAGCGGAAATACTCCAGTCCCTGGCGATCTTCGCCTCAGGGACCACGGACAGATACTGGTCAAAATTCTTGGCTGTCTCTACAAAAGAGGGAGCAAACTTTTTCAAAAGCTCCTCTTCCTTTTCTTTGGCCGCCACAGAAGTTCCTTCCAGACCGATCCATTTGGTGATCAGGATATCCTGTCCCGGCTTTACAGAAGCTGTGGTAAGGATATTTTCCTTCTTCATTTTTCCCACTCCTGTAAGAGAGATCAGAGGCTGTTTTACTACCTGGGTGATCTCTGTATGGCCGCCCATAACTTCCATGTTCAGCTCTTTGCAGGCGCCTTCCACCCCCCGCATCATTTCTTTGAGTTCTCCCTCCTGGGTATCCGGGGTAAGAAGAATAGTCAGCATGATCCCCAGAGGATCTGCGCCGGAAGCCGCCAGGTCATTGGCGGTTACATGGACGCTGTGCCTGCCGATATCTTTGGTAGTGCCTGTTATGGGGTCTGAAGAAAGGACAAAAACCTCTCCTTCCCCCAGTTCCACTACCGCACAGTCCTGACCTACCGCAGGGCCTACCAGTACCTCGTCTCTCCTGTGTTCTACTTCTTTTAAAACGGAACGTATCAACATAGGTTCCGGTAATTTTCCAATTTTCATCTTCCAAACCTCCGATCAAAGGGCCCAAAGCCCCATTGCTTTTTCTTATAACGCATATGCCGCCAGAGGCACGACCATAGCCAGCACAATAAGGATTGCCAGTACAGCCGCAAAAATCTGCTGTTTTTTCGAATCTTTTCTGTTTCTCATATTCTCTACCTCACAATCTTTCCATAGGTTCCCAGGATCCTGTCAATCAGCCGGGAAGCTTCATTTTTTGTCAGACTCTCCGGCTCTACATCAAGGTTTATTCTATGATATTTTACCAGATCCTGCAAGTAACGTTTTTGCGCCGGCGTAATGGGGCTCTGGCGTTTTACCTTATAGATAAGGGCTTTCGGTTCAAACAGTTCCGGTGATCTCTCCCCAAACTCTTCCCGCAGCCTTTCGTAAAGGCGAAAGGTCGTCAGGGCATCTTCCAGCGCCCGGTGGGCCTCCTGCTGAGGGATCTGGTAATACTGGCGCAGACTCTGTAGACTTCTGCTCTCCAGATCCGGGAGAAGGACTCTGGCGATCTTCAGGGTATCCATCCCCTGTTTTTCAAAGGGCAGCCCCATATTCACCGCACTGTGCTTTACAAAGCTGTAATCAAACATCAGGTTATGTCCCAGAAGAGGCAGTTCTTCGCAGAACTCCAGCAATCCCGTCACTGCCTCTTCCGCAAAGGGCTGTCCTTCTACCATCTGGTCGCTAATCCCGGTAAGGTCTGTGATCCTTTCCGGGATCTTTACCCGGGGATCCACCAGAAGGCTGTAGGTTTCCTGTACCTGCCCGTCTATGATCTTTGCCGCTCCGATCTCAATGATCCTGTCTTTTTTCGGTTCCAGACCTGTGGTCTCCAGGTCCAGAGATACATATTCTCTCATAGTTATTTCCCGTTTTTCTTTCTTTGATGAAGTTTCTTATATTCTGTACAGTATTCTGTCAGAAAACACTCTTCGCATTTTGGAGATCTGGCAAAGCAGATCTGACGGCCAAAAGTGATGATCTGGATGTTGTACAGGATCCAGTGATCCTTTGGCAGCACCTTCATCAGATCCAGTTCGATCTTCTCCGGATCGGTTTCTTTTGTAAGACCCAGCCGTCTGGAAATCCTTTTTACATGGGTATCTACTACTACGCTGGGTTCACGAAAAATATTCCCCCGGATCACATTGGCGGTTTTTCTTCCCACTCCGGGAAGGCTTACCAGATCCTCCAGGCTTTGGGGGACTTTCCCGCCGAATTCCAGGCAGATCTTTCTGGCGCAGCCGATGATATTTTTCGCCTTGTTGTGATAAAACCCTGTGGGCTTGATATCCTGCTCCAGTTCTTCCAGATCCGCTTTGGCAAAAGCCTCCATATCCGGATATTTCTTAAACAGATCCTTGGTCACCACATTTACCCTGGCGTCGGTGCACTGGGCGCTGAGCATAGTAGCCACCAGAAGCTGCTCCGGAGTCTCATAATTCAGATAGCATTTATATTCCCTGGTATAAACCTGGTCCAGTTTTTCCAGGATCTCTTTTGTTCTTTTTGAAGCCATTTTTCACCTGCTTTCTAAAACAGCCCTGTTTTCTGCTCTGCTTTTTCTTTCTGCTAAAGGGTCACCAGACAGATCCGTCCGTCATTGGTAAGGGGATCCCGTTTCTGATAATCAAACAGCACCGGATAATCCCCCTGTTCCTTCTTTCCTTCCAGCACATTCCAGGCAAAGATCTCCAGATGCGTCATCTTTTCCATCTGCCTGGAAGTAAATTTCTCATATCCTGTAAGATACCGGGGATTTTCTTTTTCCCTTTCATAAAAAGCCTGGATCTGCTCTTTATAAGGCTCTCTGACGGCCGCCCAGGAAGGTCGGGTCTTCATATTCTCTCTGGCATAAAGGTCAAAGATCATCAGCGCCTTATAAAATTCCAGAGAATCCGTTCCTCTTTCTTCCAAGAATTCCAGAAGGATCTCATATCTGCGGATCCTGGAATGAGACAAGGTGTCGTAACCTTTCTCCTCATAAAAAGCTCCCAAAGCCTCGTAAAAAGTAAATGCATCCGAAAATTCCCTTACCACAGCTTTCACAGTATGGGAAAACTGGCCGCTGTTATAATAGATCTCTACCATTTCCTCTACACTTTTCAGCCGGATAATATCCCCGTAGGAAAGCCAGCGGGTCTTCAAAACCTCATAGGGTTCTTTATCTTTATACAGGCAGCCGTAATCCCCCGCTTTCTCATGCATATAGGATCCCTTCAGCACTTTCAGGAAACCCAGCTGGAGCTGCTGGGGCGCCAGATCATATACCTGGTTAAAAGACCTGGCAAAACTGGTGTAATCCTCCCAGGGAAGACCTGCGATCAGATCCAGGTGCTGGTGGATATTCCCACCCTCATGAACAGCCTGGACTTTGGCCGCGATCTTCTCAAAAGAAGCATATCTGCGGATCTCTTTCAGAGTCTTCTCGTTCGTAGACTGAACGCCGATCTCCAGCTGGATCAGCCCCGGCCGCATAGTCCGGATCAAAGCCATCTCCTTTTCTGTGAGAAGATCTGCGCCGATCTCAAAATGAAAGTTGGTCACTCCATTATCATGGTCCCGGATATACTGCCAGATTTCAAGAGCATGGCGCTCCCGGCAGTTGAAAGTTCTGTCCACAAATTTCACCTGAGGAACTTTTGCCTCCAGAAAAATCTTCAGTTCCTTTTTCACCAGATCCAGGCTTTTAAAACGGAGTTTTTTATCTACCGAGGACAGGCAATAGCTGCAGGAAAAAGGACAGCCTCTGCTGCTCTCGTAATAAAGGATCTTATGAGAAAAGGAAGAAAGATCCTCATAAGGGAATACCAGCCGATCCATATCCAGGACTTCCGGAAAGCCGGAATTTACGGTTCCCTCTTTTCCCCGGAAACATATCCCGGGAATCTTGTACAATCCCTCTTCCTCTTTTTTGTTTACATAATATTCCGCCAGTTTCCGGAAGGTCTCCTCTCCTTCCCCAAGCATAACGCCGAAGACTTCCGGCGTTTCCTCAAGAAAATTTTCCGGATCGTAAGATATCTCCGGACCTCCTGCCCAGATGACGGTATCCGGCAGGATCTTATGGATATCCCGGATCAGTTCTTTTACATAAGAAATGTTCCAGATATAACAGGAAAAACACAGAACCTCTGGGGCCCTGTGGTATATGTCTTTCAATATCTGATCTTTTTCCTGATTAATGGTATATTCTCTCAGAGAGATCCTCTGGGAGAATTCCCGGCAGTAAGCCCGAAGACTGTAGACTGCCAGGTTTGTATGAATATATTTTGCGTTTACTGCCGCAAGAAGAATATCCATGTTTTTTCTCCTTTTGTTTACTTAGAAAAGGCTTCCGATCTGGAATACCAGCACAGCCGCCACATAGGCTAAAAGCAGCTGGAACACCACCATTTTCAGTGTCCAGGAAGTAGAATGGGTCTCCTTCCTGATGGTGGCGAGAGTTGCCACACAGGGGGTATACAGCAGGCAGAACACCATCAGTGCATAGGCGTTCAGCGGTCCGAAGCCAATAGATCCCAGGGCGCTGGAAAGGGTTGCCATTCCTTCCGGTGAACTGATATTATTCACGCCGTAAAGTACGGAGAAGCTGGAAATCACCACTTCTTTCGCGGAAAGTCCTGAGATCAGGGCCACCACGATCTGCCATGCGCCCAGTCCCGCCGGTACCAGCACCGGAGCCAGGACCTTACCGATCATAGCCCCAAAGCTTGTGGTCACATCACTGGTCATACCCTGGAAGTTATAGTTCAGGATAAACCAGATCACAATAGAAGCCACAAAGATCGTTGTCCCTGCTTTTGTCAGATAATCCTTTACTTTTTCCCATACATAGATCCGGATAGTCCTGGGATTCGGCACCTTATAATCCGGCAGTTCGATCAACAGAGGCACCTTGGTGTCTGTCTTCCAAACCTTGCCGATGATCAGAGCCAGCAAAATGGCCACGATCAGCCCCAGGGCATAGAGGGAAAAGGCTACGATCATTGCATATTTTCCAAAAAACACACTGGCAAACAGCACATAAATAGGAAGCCGTGCAGAGCAGGACATAAATGGTGTAAGAAGAATGGTCTTCTTCCTGTCTTCCTCATTTTCCAGGGTCCTGGAAGCCATTACCGCCGGCACTGTACAGCCAAAGCCCAGCACCATAGGCAGGAATGCCTTACCGGAAAGGCCTACCTTTCCCATGATCCCGTCCATAACATAGGCCACTCTTGCCATATAGCCGCTGTCCTCCAGGAAAGCCAGGGCCAGGAACAGGATAAAGATATTGGGAAGGAAGGTCAGGATCCCTCCTACTCCGGACATGATACCGTCCACCACCAGTGAACAGACCCAATCAGAAGCGCCAATGGCTGTAAGCGCTGTTCTGGCCGCTTCAAAAGCCCAGTCCAGTCCGATCTCAAACCAGCCTTTAATAGCATCTCCCACTGTAAAAGTCAGGAAAAATACCAGCGCCATGATACACAAAAACACCGGAACTCCCGCCACCGGATGGGTCAGGATCCTATCCGCTTTCTCTGTCATAGACTGACGGTTTCCTTTATAGAATACACATTCCTCTATGATCTCTTCAATATAATTATATTTTTCATTAATGATCTGTTTTTCATAATTATTATCCGCGATATCCGAAATATCTACCGGCTGCTCTTCAATGATCTGTTCATCATTTTCCAGGATCTTGATACTGTGCCACCGGAGATTCTTGCTTTCCGGATACTGTTTCTGTATCCTGCTGCTGATCTCTTTGATCTTTTCCTCGATCTCCGGAGAATATTCTACTACCGGATCCGCTGTCTGCTCTTCATAATGATGTTCTACCGCATGGAGAAGCACATCCAGACCGGTACGTTTTCTTGCGGAAACCGGTACCACAGGAATATTGCCCAGCAGCTCAGGAAGACGGTGAAGATCGATCTCCATACCTCTTTCTACCACAATATCCATCATATTCAGCGCCACTACCACCGGTTTTCCCAGCTCCAGAAGCTGAAGGGTAAGGTACAGGTTCCGTTCCAGAGCAGAGGCGTCTACCACATCTACGATAATATCTACTTCGTCCCCCAGGATCACCTTTCTGGAAACTTTCTCCTCCATGGAATAAGAAGTCAGGCTATAGATTCCCGGAAGGTCGATCAGCCGCATTTTTCTGCCTTTATATTCGGTCTCCCCTTCTTTTTTCTCTACTGTAACCCCCGGCCAGTTTGCCACCTTCAGATTTGCCCCCGTATAGGCGTTAAAAAGGGTAGTCTTGCCGCAGTTGGGGTTTCCTGCAAATCCTACACGTATCTCACTTTTCATCTGTCAGTTCCTCCACTTCTATCCCCTGGGCGATATCATTTCCAAGAGCCCAGCGGCTGCCCCGCACCTTGATAATAGTAGCTCCATTTCGTTTACGGTTCAGCACCCGGACTCTGGTCCCCTCCAGGATCCCAAGGGCCTCCAGACGGCGGAGGATCTTTTCCTCTTCCCGGACATCTGCCACCCGGAACTCTTTCTCAATAGGTGTCTCATTTAATTTCATCCAGCCAACATCTCCTATCTTTTGTGTCCTTTTATCTGGTTACATTCCGCAGCCAGCGATAGCTCTTATATCTCCAGAGGGAGAAAGGAATCTTGATCACCTCGTCGCTGCACAGCAGGATATAGACCCACGGCATGGGGATTCCTATGACAAAGGCTCCTACCGCCGCTCCCGCGATGGAGCAGAGCCACATAACTCCCACATCCAGAAAAAGCCCGAACCTGGTATCTCCTCCTGCCCGGAGCACCCCTACTACAATGGTGCTGTTGAAAGACTGACCGATCACATAATAGGACATGATCACCATCATAGCAGACAGATAACTTTTGGCCAGAGGGGTCAGTTTCAGGAACAGAGGCAGCAAAGGCGAGATTGCCAGGATCACCACAGCTCCTCCGATGCCGCAGATAATAGAAAGCTTTACAAAACGCTGTCCATACTCTCTGGCCAGTTCCTCTTTCTTCTCTCCGATAGCCTTGCCGATCATAATAGCTGTAGCACTGGAGATACCGAATCCAATGACCATGGAAAGCTGTCTGCACACCTGGGTTACAGAATGGGCCGCTACCGCAGCGCTTCCCAGATGTCCCACAATGGCAGAGATGGCCGCCATTCCCGCTCCCCAGGCAAACTCATTTAAGAGTACCGGAAAAGCATAGGTAAAGAAGTCTCTCCCCAAAGCCTTGTCTCTGACAAAGAAATCCCGGATATGGATCTTTACCACATCATTCTTTTTCTGTGCGTAATACACTACTATGATAACCTCAATAGCCCTGGAAAGCAAGGTTCCAAGGGCGGCCCCTGCAGCGCCCATGGCAGGAGAGCCCAAGAGCCCGAAAATAAAGATGGAGTTTAAAATAATATTTGCACAAAGAGAAGCCCCGTAAACTACGGTAGCAATGACTACCCGCTCAATACTCCGGATAATATTCAGGTATACATTCGTAAAAGCCGACAAAATGTAAGAAAATCCTACAATTTTCAGGTAAGAAACCCCTTCTGCAATGATCGCCGGATCTGAGGTAAAGATCAGCATGAGATACCGGGGAAAGAAAATCGCTCCCGCTGCAAATACGATACCTGCGGCGATAGAGATGCGGAAGGACATTCCCATTACTTTTTCTATGGTCCTGGTATCCTTCTTGCCCCAGTACTGGGCAGTCAGCACACAGGCTCCGGAAGTCAGCCCGAAAAACAGCAGGCTGAGGATAAAATATACCTGGTTAGCCAACGAAACGCCGGAAAGAGCCGTTTCCCCCACTCTTCCCAGCATGATCACGTCTGTGGAGGTTACTCCCACATTGATCAGATTCTGTACCGCCATAGGCATGACCAGACGAAATACGTCTTTATAAAATCTTCTGTCTTCTATACTCATGTTCTTTTTTATGAATGTCATCTTAAGTTCTTTATATCCTTACAGTGTAATCTCCCCGTCAAAGACTACCTCTGCCGGGCCGGTCATATACACCAGGTTCTCCTTTCTGTCCCAGAATATTTTCAGATCGCCTCCTAAGAGATGAACAGTTACTTCTTCATCTGTATAACCGTTGAGCACGCTGGCCACCGTCACTGCGCAGGCTCCTGTGCCGCAGGCCAGAGTCTCCCCGCTGCCTCTCTCCCAGACACGCATTTCCACCGTATGTCTGTCTATCACACGGACAAACTCCGTATTTACACTTTCCGGAAAAGCCTTGCTTTTTTCAAACCAGGGACCGATCTCCTCGATCTTCAGATTTTTTACATCCTCCACATAAACTATCGCGTGAGGATTTCCCATGGAAACCGCCGTCACCTCATAGATTTCCTGATTTACGTTCAGAGGCTGGCTGATCACCGGGCTCTTGGGATAGATCATAGGGATCTTCTCTGTCTCCAGGATAGGGGATCCCATATTTACCCGGACTTCCTTCACCTTTCCATCTTTCACAGTCAGCTCCAGATATTTCACACCGCTTTTGGTGTCTACTGAGATACTGGTCTTATCCGTAAGCCCATAGTCATAGACATACTTGGCTACACAGCGGATGCCATTGCCGCACATAGCTCCCTGGCTGCCGTCCGCATTATACATCTCCATCTCAAAGTCCGCTTTTTCTGATGGTTTGATCAGGATCAGGCCGTCGGATCCGATACCGAAATGCCGGTCGCTGACCTTTACAGCCACTTCCGAAGGATTGTCTATTTTCTCTGTAAAACAGTTTACATAAACATAGTCATTCCCGATTCCCTGCATCTTCGTAAACTTCATATTGATACCTCCCGTATTCTGAATTTTCCAAAGGAAAAGAGGGCCTCTTTTCTCTAAGATACCCTCTTCCTTCACTTTGCTTTATCATAGCAATCTGTATTTCATTTGTCAACGGGAGAACCGTCCTTTTCCGCTGTCTGCAGACAAGTTTCTCTGGAGATTATCAGCAGGTAGCTCCGCCGGTCTCATGAAGTTTTGCTTCCAGGATCTCCTGTTTTCTTTCCAGGATATCATCTGAGAGAAGCTGTGCTTCCACATTTTCAAATCCCAGTCTCTCTACGGTCTCTGCAAAACGTTCGCCGGTCTTGCCCTGCTCTCTGTAAAGAAGGATGGCTTTTTCCACCAGCTTGATGACCTCTTCCTTAGAAGTAAAGATCTTATTCAGAGTCTTGCCCATGGCGATCTTCTTGCCCCATCTTCCTCCGATATAAACCTTATAACCGTTGGTTCCGTCTTCAATAGCGTCGAAATGGCAGCTTCCGATACATCTTCCGCAGTTGATACATTTGTCTTTGTCGATTTCCATAAGGCCGTCTACAACTGATACAGCTCCCACCGGACAGGCTTTGACTACGCCGCATTTTTTACAGACGTTGCAAAGATCTTCATCATAATTGGGGATCATCTGTCCGATAATACCCAGGTCATTTAAGTTGGGCTTTACACAGTTATTTGGACATCCGCCAACGGCGATCTTAAATTTGTGAGGCAGCTTTACTCCGTGATACCCTACATAAAACTTCTCATGGATCTCTTCAGAAAGAGCAAAGGTATCGATCAGTCCATACTGGCAGGTAGTTCCTTTACAGGAAACTACAGGACGGACCTTGGAGCCGGTTCCGCCGGTGTCCAGTCCCGCCTCCTGGATAAAGGCCCGGAATTCATCGATCTTCTCATAAGGGATCCCCTGAACTTCCACAGTAAGACGTGTGGTATATGTAACATTTCCGTTTCCGAATTTCTTTGCAGCCTCTCCGATGGCGATCTGCTGATCAGCGGTGATTTTTCCGTTTCTGGTCACGATCCTTCCGGAAAAATTATCGGTGCCTTTGTTGCTGAGAAAGCCCAGCGCTTTCACTCTCTTTTCATCTTCTTTGCTTACGGTAAGTGTTGCCATAAAAATTTCCTCCTGTATTCTTTTTTGATACTTCTCTTCTTTACTCTTCTGTAGACAGCTCTGTGCCGTTAAACGTAGTTCCGCCCTCCAGGACTTTGGTGTTGGTATAACCATAATATTTCAGACGGTTCTGAAGGAGATAAGCCCGTTTTCCTTTGGTGCATACCAGAAGGAGTTTTTCCTCTTTGTCATGTCCAGGAAGCTCTCCCTCTACCTCTGCAGGATTGATAAACTCTGCTCCTTCGATAGCAGGAGCCAGACCTGCATCCAGAATGGTGTAGCCTGCTGCCTTTCCTTCCTGGAATTGTGCGGGAGTAAAGGAATCCAGCTTACCCTCCATCTTGTTGATCAGAACATTGATGGTATGGTCAAAGGGATGAATGGCCGTAGAGAATGGAGGCGCATAGGCAAAATCCAGATCTCTCAGCTGATATACGGTAGCCTTCAGACTGATGGCCGTCACGGCAATATCTACCATCTTATCTACCGCGCCTTTTCCCAGGACCTGGATACCCAGGAATTCTCCTGTAGTCTTATCTGCGATCATCTTCACGATAAAGTTTCCTGCGCCGGGATAATAATGGGCTTTGTCATCCACCACGGTAGTCACGGTGATCACATCATGGCCTTCTGCCCTGGCTGCTTCTTCGTTAAGACCGGTACGGCCTGCATTCAGTCCCGGAAGCTTTACTACGCCTGTTCCCAGGACTCCCGGATAAGCCAGATCCGCCCCTGCCAGGTTCTGTGCAGCGATCCTTCCCTCGATATTCGCAGAAGATCCCATAGGAGACCAGGCTCTCTTGCCTGTCATCCGGTTGGTGACCATTGCGCAGTCTCCAAGAGCATAGATATCCGGATCGTTCGTCCGCAGATGATCGTCTACTAAAACGGTATGGTTCGGTGCCAGCTCCAGGCCTGTTCCCTCCAGGAATCCTGTGTTGGCACGGATTCCCAGAGACATGATCAGGGCATCCGCCTTAATGGCTCTGCGGGAAGTCTTTACCTTTTCCACAGACTCTGTGCCTTCCACGCCTTCCAATCTTGTGTTGGTCATAGCCATGATGCCGTTGTCTACCAGATAATCCTCCACATAACCTGCCATTTCCGGATCAAATCCCGGCATGATATGAGGCGCCATATCAATGACCGTGGTACGAATTCCTCTGCTCATAAGGTTTTCTGCAACTTCCAGACCGATAAATCCGCCGCCGGCGATCACTGCCCGTTTGATCCCGCCAGCCTCCACAGCTTTTCTCAGGTCTTCCGCATCCTGAGGGGTACGCATAAAGAAGATATTTTTCAGGTCTTTTCCTTCAATAGGAGGGGCAATGGGAGAAGCTCCTGTTGCAATGACCAGCTTGTCATAAGCATACTCCTGTGTTTCCCCTGTTTTAACATCCCTGGCTGTTACCTTTTTCCCCTCTCTGTCAAGAGCTGTAACTTCTATACCGGTCTTCACCTCGGCGCCGGTAAGCTTTCCGAAAGCCTGGGGAGTATTTACAATAAGCTGGCTCCTCTCATGGATCACATCTCCTACATAATAAGGAAGTCCGCATCCTGCATAAGAAATATCTTCACTTTTTGTCAGGATCAGGACTTCTGTTCCCCTGTCTTCTCTTTTTAATTTTGCAGCTACTTTTGTACCAGCTGCCACACCTCCGATAATAAGAACTTTCATGATCATTCTCCTCTTTTCTTCTGTTCTGCCTTATGGGCATTTTCTCGGTTGTCTTTATTATAACACTTGCAATAGTATAAGAAAAGAAATATAATTTTATATAACTCATAGGTAATTCTTATAAACAATACAGGAGAATTTTTATGACCATACGCCATCTGAAAATTTTCATTACCGTGGCAGACACAGGGAAAATGAGCGCTGCTGCTGAAAAGCTTTACATATCCCAGCCCTCAGTAAGCCAGGCGATCCGCGAACTGGAAGAGCATTATCACACCCTGCTTTTTGAGAGGCTCTCCAAAAAGCTGTTTATCACTGAAGCCGGGAAGCATCTCTACAGCTATGCCCGGCCTGTGGTGACCCAGTTTGATCTGATCGAACAGAATATGTCCCAGGAAAGCCGGATAAAGCGTCTGCGCATCGGGGGCACCATCACCCTCGGAGGCAGTATCCTCTCCTATATGATCCGGGATCTGAAAGAGGCCTGTCCTGATCTGGAGCTGTATTCTTATGTAAATAATACCAGGATCATTGAGCAGAAGCTGCTGAACATGGACCTGGATGTGGCGATAGTAGAAGGGCAGATCAAAAGTCCGGATCTGGTAGCCATCCCCATGGTCCAGGATATGCTGGTGCTGGTCTGCGGCACAGACCATCCTTTTGCGGGGAAAGCCTCGATCAAAGTAACCGACCTGAACGATCAGCGCTTTGTTATGCGGGAATCCGGGAGCGGCACCAGAGAACTTTTTGAAATCTTTATCCGCCGTCACAATCTCCATATCCGGACAGCCTTTGAGGAAACCACGCCCGATGGTATCCGCAATGCGGTGAAGATCAACGGCTGCCTGGCGGTGATCTCTCTGCGGCTTCTGGAAAAAGATCTGAAAGACCATCAGGTCTATGTCTTTACCAGCTCCGGCCACGAATGGAACCGGCAGTTCAGTTTCGTCTACCACAAAGACAAATTTCTGTCAGATCCTATCCTGAAACTTCAGGAGATCGTGAAAAGTTATGATAATATTGATTATCTGCATGCTCTGACCGGCGGAGTACTGCTGGACGGATAATCCGAAAACACTCTTGATTTTCTTCCAAAATGTGTTATTATAATATGAGTTTACTTGCTGCCGAGTAAGTAAATTGCATTTATGTATGTATCATTAGGCCGTTGAAGATACATCGTAAATGCATTTTTTTGTTTTAAGGAGGATATTTTTATGGCATGGGTATTTTTAGTTTTTGCAGGACTGCTCGAAGTCTTCTGGTCCACCTGTCTGAAACTGTCTCACGGTTTCAGCGTTATGCGTTTTACTGTCCTGACCGTCATCGGCATGATCTTTAGTTTTCTTTTCCTGGCCCAGGCGACCAAGACTCTCCCCCTGGGAACCTCTTATGCTGTGTGGACCGGTATCGGAGCTCTGGGCGCTGTTATCATAGGGATCATTCTTTTTAAAGAATCTGCTTCTCCAACTCGCCTTGTTTTTGTGGCCTTTCTGCTAATTGGTATTATCGGTTTAAAAGCAACTTCCGGCCACTGATTTTTTTTTATCGGATAGGAAAGAGACCTTCCCTATCCACTGCGATACTGGGGGCAGCTCCAGACAAAGCCTGTCGCTGTCCGTTGCCCGGCAAATGCCTGCTTCGTGCAAGCACGGCAGTCCCTTGCCGGGCGTATCGCACATATAAAAAAGCCCCGCAAGAACTTCTGTCTTCCGACAGATCCCTGCAGGGCTTTTTTCTTTTTACTCTTCCGGAACAAATTCCTCTTTGCCTACGCCGCAGACAGGGCATACCCAATCATCCGGCAGATCTTCAAAAGCGGTTCCAGGTGCGATTCCGTTATCCGGATCACCGACTTCAGGATCATATACATATCCGCAAGGTTCACATACATATTTCTGCACTTCTCAGTACCTCCTATAAATATAAATGTTTTTTCAGTCCCTTGGGACTATCCTTAGTCTACCACACTTTCCCCTCCGTTACCAGAGTAAAATTGTATAGATTATTTTTTCTTTATATTTCCGGCTTTTGACTTTACATCTGCCATTCTGATCCTGGAATTTTTCTTTCTGGCCAGGACCTGGATCTGCTTTGCATCTCCCTTGGTAAAAAAGAAGCGCTTGCTCTTATTTCCTTTGATGAAATGCATCGCCAGAAGTCCCGGCTGATTCCGGTCCTCCAGCAACAGAGAATCTATCTCTTTCCATTGCCAGAAATCATAGTGAGTGGTGATCTTCATCTGATAATAGATTTCCAGTCCCCTCTCGGTTACCGCCACATCTTTCCTCATGAGCAGGGTCAGTATGTACAGGACGGCGAAAAGAAGCAGTATACGGTAAGGGGTAATGATACCGCCCAGGATCAATGCCGCCGACAGGATCCAGCCTCCTGTATATACCCACTTCTTCCGTGGTTTCAGTTCTTTCGGGTAATAAATCGGGGTCTCTAAAGATTCCCAGGGAAGATGTTGTCCACTCACGATGTTACTCCTTTCAAAATAATCTTACCGTTTGACTATGCCTGAACCTTCGGAGCTTTTCCCGCCTCGCGAAGAGCGTTCAGATTCTTAACAGCCAGCTCATGAGCTTCTTCCGGAGCTCCTGCCGGTTTATGCATCTTTGTCTTGCCTAAGATATTGGTATAAGCGCCGTCTGCCCAGAAAATATTTCTGCCCAGGAATGCGGTAATGGCCGCATAGATCGGGTTCAGCAGATTTACAAAGGCAAATGGGAAATAGGCAAAGGGATGAACTCCTAAAACTCCCATCTGATAAGCGCCGCAGCCTGTCCAGGGGAACATAACCGCCCAGAGAGTACCGCAGTCCTCCAGGGTTCTGGAAAGCATATTCCGTCCCAGGCCCATCTCATCATATTTGTCCATATACAATGGAGCAGGTACGCCGATCCCCAGGAACTGGTCGCACATGGTAGCGTCGCAGAACAGAGAAGTCAGCAGTGTGGCAAGGATCAGGCTTCCAACAGAGTGGAGTTTGTGTTTCAGTTTGCCAAACAAAGTTTCGATACAGCCGCAGCGTTCCAGTGCGCCGCCGTAGGCAACCGCCAGCAGGATCAGGTTGATAGTCCACATCTGACTATCCATACCTCCCCGGCTCAGCAGCTCATTTGCCAGGTCATTGGATGACTCCAGGGTGATACCATAATGTAAGGTATTAAACAGATCGCTGACACTGTGCATTCCCTGGAAGACCATGGTGCAGAGGATACCAACACCTACGGAAATGGCAATTCCTACCAGTCCCGGCATCTTCAGGATACATACCACAATGATCACCGCAATGGGCAGCAGTACCAGAGGATTCAGGTTAAACCCTTCTGCCAGAGCCTGCTGCAGATCTGTAGCCACAGAAGCATCAAAATTTGAGGTATCAATATTCAGCCCCAGGATCGTATATAAGATCAGAGATATAATAAAAGTAGGAGCTGTAGTAGAAATCATAGCAGTTACATGGTCAAACAATCCTGTCTGGGCCACTGCCGCCGCCAGGTTTGTGGTATCAGACAGAGGAGAAAATTTATCTCCAACATAGGCGCCTGAAATAACCATACCGGCTGTCAGAGCCGGATTGATCCCCAGTCCTGCGCCGATTCCCAGGAATGCAATACCGATAGTGGCTGTTGCCGTCCAGGAAGAACCGCAGGCCAGGCTGACGATCGAAACCATCAGACAGCCTACCGGCAGGAACAGGCTTGGTGTCAGAAGATCCAGGCCGTAATAGATCAGAGCCGGGATAGTACCTGACATGATAAATGTCGCTACCAGGATACCTACAGTACATAAGATCAGGATTGCCTCCATAGTGGCATTCAGTCTGTCCAGCATACCGGCCAGCATATCGGAAAAGCTGTGTCCGCAGATACCGCCGATGATACAGGCCACTGCAATGGAAATTACCAGAGGCATATGTGCGTCTGTATAATCCCCTCCCCCAATGAATCCGTAGATCATCAGCACCATCATGACCAGAATAGGCAGGACGGCCTCAAATATGTTAGGCAGACGAACCGTCCGCTCTTTTTTTGCGTTTTCTCCCATAATACTTTCCTCCTTTTTTCAATCCAGAGTTATCTTGTCTCAATCGCACCGCCGATAGCTTCTTCTACCGCCTTGATCAAAGATCCGTCTTTAATGATCTCTTCGCAGTAGTTGATATCCCCATACAGTTCTCTGTCTTCGTCCAGAGTCGCTACCTTGCTGCGCACCAGATCATAAGCTGCCTGTGTTCCTTTTCCAAGGCCTTTGTTCCCCCGCATATCAATGCCCTGGCAGGCAACCATCAGTTCCATAGCCAGCACCCTTCTTACGTTTTCTGCGATCTCTCCGGCCTTTCTTGCCGCAATAGTACCCATAGATACGTGATCCTCCTGGCCTGCGGAAGACGGGATACTGTCAACAGAAGCCGGATGAGCCAGCACCTTATTTTCTGATACAAGAGCTGCTGCAGAGTACTGTACGATCATAAATCCTGAGCATACACCGCCATGAGGAGTCAAAAATGCCGGCAGATTGCTGTAGGCAGGATTTACAAGACGTTCGATCCTTCTCTCAGACACATTGGCAAGTTCTGCCACGCCGATTCCCAGGAAGTCAAAACTTAAAGCCATAGGCTGTCCGTGGAAGTTTCCTCCGGAAATCCCCGCCTGATCTTCTTTAAAGATGATGGGGTTATCTGTAACAGAATTGATCTCAATGTTCACTTTGTCCAATACATAGTTGATCGCATCTTTGCTGGCTCCGTGGATCTGGGGTGAACATCTTAAAGAATAAGCGTCCTGCACCCGGATCTCTCCCTGACGGGTAGTATTCTTGCTTCCTTCCAGCAGTCTTAACAGATTTCTGGCAGTTGCCAGCTGTCCGGAATGAGGACGTACCTGGTGGACTCTGGAATCCAGAGCATCTACTACACCGTTCTGAGCCTCAAAACACAGAGCATCGGCAATATCCGCTACCTTCAGCAGATTTAAAGCATCATAAACTGCCAGGGCTCCTGCAGAAGTCATTGCCTGGGTACCATTGTTCAGAGCCAGACCCTCTTTGGCGTACAGTTCAATGGTAGGGATCCCTGCCCGTTTCATGGCTTCTGCGCCAGGAAGCAGTTCTCCCTCATAATAAGCCATTCCAAGTCCCAGCATAGGCAGGACCATATGTGACAATGGCGCCAGATCACCGGAAGCTCCAAGGGATCCCTTCTGGGGGATAAAGGCCGTCACGCCCTTGTTCAGCATATCCACCATAGTCTGTACAGTCTCCAGACGGATACCGGAAAATCCTTTTACAAGATTATTGATCCTCAGAAGCATGATCCCTCTGGCAATATCCTCCTTAAAGGGTTCTCCTGCACCTACCGCATGGGTGATGATCAGATTCTTCTGGAGGGCCTTGCACTGGTCGTGGGAAATCACCACGTCACTAAACTTACCGAATCCGGTAGTAATACCGTACACGACCTTCTCATCTTCCACTAACTGATCCACTACTTTTCTGGATTCAATGATCTGCTGTTTTGCCTCCTCAGCCAGCTCAATCTTCGCATGTCCCCGACAGATGGCTGCGATCTGGTCCAGTGTCAGGTCATTTCCCGTAATCATTATGTTACTCATTTCACACCCTCTTTTCCTTATATTATAGTATATAAAAAATTATACAGTTTAAAGTGTCTAAAAAGCGTCAATAAATGTCATTTTGCATAATATTATCCTTTTTACATTTGGATGATTTTGTTATTTTTTACTTCATTTCCCCTTGTTATTACATTATCTATGCGCATTTTTACCAAATTACTTCTTTATAGCTTTATCGTGCAAAAGCATCCGGATATCCAAAAGGCCACCGGCGGCATCCCCACATAATGCTACCGGTGGTCTTCTGTCAGATTTTAAATAAAATTTTTCCCTATTTCCTGCAAAAGCTGTTCTGTAGATGGATTCTTGATCTTCTCTGAAATTTTCAGACTCTCTTCATAATATCTTCTTGCCTCTTCTTCTCTCCCCTCTTTCAGGAAAAGCATGGCCAGACAGGCCTCAGCCTTTTCTCTCCCCCAGTAATAGCCATGCCGTTTCAGACATTCTACTGCCTGAAGAAGATATTTCTCTCCTTCTTCATAGTTTTCCTGAAGGAGCCGTACCTGTCCCAGTCCGGAATAAAACTGCCCCAGTCCATTGGTCATCACTTTATCCGTTCCTGTCTCCAGAGCTTTTTCATAATATTCAGCCGCCAGTTCCAATTTGTCCTGTTCCCGGTATAAGTCTCCCAGATAGCCATAGCAGGCGGCTATACTGATATGAAGGCACCCTTCCTCAGACTCCGTCATCTGAAAGATCTCAATAGCCTGGCGAAAACTTTCTTCTGCTTTTTTATAATCTTTTCTATATAAATAATACCATCCCAGCAGCCTCGTAAAAACTCCCTGATCC